>CP136571.1:82500-398611 GCA_035192965.1 Fuscovulum sp.
AAGGAACTGCGCTTTTGGCGTCACATCTGACCAACCAAGTTTCGGTGCGTGCATTGCCGTCTCCTATCTTTGTCCCGTTACATCAATGTTGGCGGGCTGACGCAAAAAGGCAAAGCAAAGCCTCTCACATTTCCTATACGAGGCTGAAACGTCATCTGTTTCAGTCACGTCAGATAAATCTCGGTCACACCATGTTGAATTGAACCCGGATCAGGGCGCGGCTTAGCCCGGCAGACCGGCTTGGCAAGGTGTATTAACGGATGTTTCAACGACATCTGGTCGCAGCGGCGCCCCATATAAGGACCATGCCAATCATGGCAGAGAGATCGAACGGGAGTGACGCCTATGATCCGCAGAACCTTTCTTGCACTGACCACCGCCGCCGCGTTTGCGATGCCCGCCTATGCCCAGGACATGGACATTGTCGACACCGCAGTCGCCAACGGTTCGTTCACCACGCTGGCCGCCGCGCTGACGGCAGCAGGTCTGGTTGAAACGCTGAAGGGCGAAGGTCCGTTCACCGTCTTCGCACCGACCGACGCCGCCTTTGCAGCGCTGCCCGCCGGCACTGTCGAAGACCTGCTGAAGCCGGAAAACAAGGAGCAGCTGATCGCCGTGCTGACCTATCACGTTGTGCCGGGCGCAGTGATGTCGACCGACCTGACCGAAGGCATGACCGCCACCACCGTGAACGGCAAGGACATCACGATCACGCTGGAAGGCGGCCCGAAAGTGAACGGCGCCGTGATTTCGGCCCCGGACGTTGCCGCGTCGAACGGTGTGATCCACGTGATCGACTCGGTCATCCTGCCGCCGATGTGATCTGACATCTATTGTCAGCGGAAAGGGGCGGTTTTCACCGCCCCTTTTCTTTTTTCCTAAGGTCTATTCAGTGGACCACAGCCTGTGTCGGGCGTTCCCGGCGGGATGCGATAATGCGCCCCCCAACGATCAAGCCCTCTGCCCCGGCCGTTACGGCGATGGAGGCCCCATCCAGAATGTCGCCCGCCAGCAGCATTTCGGCCAGCGGATCCTGCAATTGGCGCTGGATCACCCGCTTCAACGGGCGTGCACCATAGACGGGATCATAGCCTTCCTCCGCCAGCCAGGCCTTGGCATCGGCATCCAGCGACAGCGTGATCTTGCGACCCTCCAGCCGCTTTTCCAGACGGCGCAGCTGAATCTCCACGATCCCCGACATGTCGGCCCGGCCAAGACGATCAAAGATGATCGTCTCATCCAGACGGTTCAGGAATTCCGGGCGGAAATGGGCACGCACGGCCTCCATCACATCGCGCTTCGCGTCATTCGCATCTGCCCCGTCCGGCAAAAGGCTAAGCGCCTGTGACCCCAGGTTTGATGTCAGCACGATCAGAGTCTGTTTGAAATCGACCGTCCGGCCCTGACCATCGGTCAGGATGCCATCGTCCAGCACCTGAAGCAGAACGTTGAACACATCCGGATGGGCCTTTTCGACCTCGTCGAACAGCACCACCTGATAAGGCTTGCGCCGCACCGCTTCGGTCAGAACCCCGCCTTCGTCATAACCGACATAGCCGGGGGGCGCGCCGATCAGACGCGACACGGCGTGTTTCTCCATGAATTCCGACATGTCGATGCGGACCATCGCGGATTCATCGTCGAACAGGTATTCAGCCAGCGCCTTGGTCAACTCCGTCTTGCCCACGCCGGTGGGGCCAAGGAAAAGGAACGAACCCAGTGGCCGCCCCTCATCGTTCAGCCCGGCGCGCGCACGGCGCACGGCTTTGGCCACGGCTTCTACCGCCTGATGCTGACCGATGACGCGCTTGCCAAGCTCGTCCTCCATCCGCAGCAGCTTGTCGCGTTCCCCTTCCAGCATCTTGGTGGTGGGAATGCCGGTCCAGCGTTCCACCACTTCGGCGATCTGTTCAGGGCGCACAGCTTCGGACACCAGCGCCTCGCCTTCGCGGGCCTCGGCCTCGGCCAGCGATTTTTCCAGCCCCGGGATGCGGCCGTATTGCAATTCACCCGCCTTGGCGAAATCGCCCTCGCGCTTGGCCTGTTCCAGTTCGGCACGGGCCCGGTCGAGTTGCTCTTTCAGGTCACGCGCGGCATCCAGACTGTCCCGCTCGGCCTGCCACTTCGCGGTCATCGCGGCGGATTGCTGTTGCAGGTCGCCCAGTTCCTTTTCCAGCTTTTCCAGCCGGTCGCGCGATGCGGCGTCATCTTCCTTCTTCAACGCCTCGGATTCGATCTGCAACTGCAGGATCTGGCGATCCAGCTGATCCAGTTCCTCGGGTTTGCTGTCCACCTCCATCCGCAAGCGGCTGGCGGCCTCGTCGATCAGGTCGATCGCCTTGTCGGGCAGAAAACGGTCGGTGATATAGCGATGCGACAGCGTCGCCGCCGCAACCAGCGCCGAGTCAGAAATCCGCACCCCGTGGTGAAGCTCATACTTCTCTTTGATCCCGCGCAGGATGCTGATCGTATCCTCCACCGTGGGTTCGTTCACCATCACCGGCTGGAACCGGCGGGCAAGGGCCGCGTCCTTTTCCACATATTTGCGGTATTCATCCAGCGTGGTTGCCCCAACGCAGTGCAATTCGCCCCGCGCCAGCGCCGGCTTGATCAGGTTGGCCGCATCCATCGCGCCCTCGGATTTGCCCGCGCCCACCAGCGTGTGCATCTCGTCGATGAACAGGATGATCTCGCCCTCGGCCGAGGTCACCTCGTTCAGGATGGCTTTCAGCCGCTCTTCAAACTCACCGCGATACTTCGCCCCGGCGATCAGCGCGCCCATATCCAGCGCCATAAGCTTCTTGTTGCGCAGCGATTCGGGCACGTCGCCGTTGACAATGCGCAGGGCGAGGCCTTCAGCGATGGCGGTTTTGCCGACGCCGGGTTCCCCGATCAGGACAGGGTTGTTCTTCGTCCGGCGCGAAAGCACCTGCATCGTGCGGCGAATCTCTTCATCGCGGCCGATGATCGGGTCGATCTTGCCCTGCTCTGCCGCCTCGGTCAGGTCGCGCGCATATTTCTTCAGCGCGTCATAGCCTTCCTCCGCCGATGCGGAATCCGCCGTGCGGCCCTTGCGGATGTCATTGATCGCAGCGTTCAGCTTTTGCGCACTCACCGCGCCCGCATCCAGCGCCTGCTTGGCGGCACCCGGAACCATGGCCAACGCCATCAGGATGCGTTCGACGGGAACGAAACTGTCCCCCGCCTTTTTGGCCAGCTTTTCTGCCTCATCCAGCACTTTGACCAGACCGGGATCGGTGAAAGGCTGCGCATCCCCCGAAACCTTGGGCAATTTGCCCAACGCAAGGGTGACGGCCTCGCTCACCCGTGCAGGTTCGCCACCGGCGCGGCGGATCAGGTTTGAGGCAAGCCCCTGGTCATCATCCATGATGGCCTTGAGCAGGTGTTCCGGCGCAAGCCGCTGATGGCTTTCCCGGATCGCAATCGTCTGCGCGGCCTGAAGGAACCCGCGCGACCGTTCCGTGAACTTTTCAAGGTTCATCGGGCATTCTCCTTTTCATAGCACCGTCCCGCGAACGCCCTGAAAAGGCACGTCCGCCCCGGCCTTGATCTGAAGATGGGCGGGGTTGCCCCCTGTTGCAAGATTGCCGCGCAGGGATGCGTCAACTTTTCCTTATGCTGCCTCTATCGTGGCCCAAATACCCACGGCCCTCGATCAGGCCGAGTAATGGATAAAGGCAAAGGCGCTGCCATCCGGGGCCCAGTTCGGCACGTTCATCGTGCCCTGCCCGCCCAACAACTCCACGATCCGCCGACGGTCGCTGCCATCCGGGCGGCACAGCACGATGGCAACAGGCAGGTCCGCCGGATGCCCCACGGTCCCCGGCGGATAGGCAAGGTAGATCAGATGTCGCCCGCAGGGTGACGGGTGCGGGAACCAGTTCACATGGTCATCTGAAAACAGCGGATGCGGGTCTGATCCGTCCGCCTTCATGACCCAGATCTGCGCGTGACCATCGCGGTCGCAGTTCCAATAGATGCGCCGTCCGTCATGGCTGTAGTCTGGGCCATCAGAATGGCCCGCGTCTTGTGTCAGGCGCGTCTCGGCCCCGCCTGTCGCGGGCATAGCGAAAACTCCGACATTGCGCCCCTCACCCCGCGCGGCGGCATAGACCAGCGTTCCCCCATCGGGCGACCAGCCATGAAACCATGTGCGCGGTTCTGGGCTGATCAGCCGGGCAGCGCCGCCTGTCGCGGGCATCACGAACATTTCGGCCCCCTGCCCCCGATGGCAGGAAAAGGCCAGCGTCTTCCCATCCGGGCTGAAGCCATGGTCGTTGTTGCAGCGCCCGTCGATCCCCGTCTCGAACGGTTGGAGCCCGGGCGCATCCAGCGGCAAGCGGAACAGACGGCCGTCGCTGTTCACCATCAGATAGCCACCCGTTGGATGCCAGTTCGGTGCCTCGATCCGGTAATCCACGGTCAGGATCGTGCGCGCGCAACCTGCGGCCATGTCCCAGATCGCAAGATGCGATTTCACGCCTTGTCCTTTGGTTTCAAAAGCCGGGCCGGGCGCATCTGTTCGGCCGATTTCATCAGGCTGAACGTCTGGTTGACGTAATTCACCACGCCCGAAATCTTTTCCAGATAGGCCACCAAATCGGGGGTCTTTTCCGCCTCGACCATCTGCACCGGACGATCAGGCCCTTCATGTTCGAACTGGCAATAGAACAACGGATCGCCACGCTTCAGGATGATGTCCTTCTCCGGCTCATGCCATTCAAAGGCCCACATCAACGGGCGCGGCCAAAGGTTCAACTGAAACCGCCCGCCAAAGATGGTGCCGGGCAGCGGGTCCTTGCGGTAATGGGCAAAGGTGCCAACTTGCGTCATCCACACCGGCTCATCCGCGATAAAGGTATAGGGCAGGTGCAACTGCACCGTGGGGCGGTCGGGATAGCGCCACTCCGCCTCGTTCACCAGCGTCAGAACCTCGTTCAGCTTGTTGCTGCGGATGGGCGATGCAGTGCCGGCGCGGTTCACCAGAACCGCTTTGCCCTTGTCATCGCGGGCAAACCCGATGTGCAGATCAAAGGGACATTTCACCACGAAATACCGGCTTTCCATCTGGATCACCGCTGGGCAGCGGCTGGCGCTTTTCGCATGCGTCCGGCTGACCTGCCGCGACACCAGCCGTTCGGGCGCATCATACAGCACCGCGCCCTTGTCGGATGCCAGAAACCAGCCCACCTGCACGGGGCCTGAACGGGGGCCGTCGTCGGGGCGGTCATAGGTTACGGTGATCTGCACTGCTTTCCCCTTACATAATTCACAAAGCGGCCAAGGCCGCGACCAGCGCCCGCACCGCCGATTCCGAGGTCACGCGCCGCTCCGCCGGGCCAAAACCAAGGTCAGCGATGGCCCCTGCCACCGGTTCCGCCATGGAACAGGAGGCATGGACTTCGCGCAAGGGCAGATGGGCCAGTTCCGGAAGCGTGGCCAGCGAAATGCCGGAGCCGGGAAGGATGGCGATGCGCGATCCCGCCTGTTGCATCAACCTTGCCAATGTCTCTGCCCCTTGCGGTGCCGTCCGCGCCCCACCCGAGGTCAGGATGCGTGAAAACCCCAACTGAACCGCCGTTTCGAGCGCGACGGATTTGTCCGGCGTCAGATCAAAGCAGCGGTGCAGGGTTAAATCCATCCCCTGCGCCTCATCAATCAGGGTGGACAGCAGCCATTCATCCAGCCGCCCATCCGGCCGCGACGCCCCCAGAACCACCCCGGCCAAACCCAACGCGCGGGCGGCGGCGATATCACCCCGCATCTGACGCAGGTCTTCGCTGGACCAGATGAAATCCCCCGCGCGTGGGCGGATCATCACCATGACCGGGCGACCCGCATTCTGCGCCGCCTGCATCATCCCCGGCGACGGCGTCAACCCGCCCAGCGCAAGGGCCGAACACAGTTCAATCCGTCCGGCCCCGCCCCGCAAGGCCGCGCCCAGACCGGCGGCATCTTCGACACAGACCTCCAGCACGATGTCAGCCAAAGGCGGCCTCGCCTACGGCAGCGGCCCCGATCAGGCCGGGTTCGATACGACATTGCGCAGGCACGACCAGCGGCGCATCGGTACGGCGCAGGATCATGCCGCGCACGGCCCCATCCAGCGTGGCGATCAGCGCGGGCACATTGGACAACCCACCCCCGACCGGAACGATCGACGCACCCACCGTGTTCAGGATCATCGCCAGCGGTGGTGCCAGCAGCGCCCGCCACACAGCAACCGTGCGAACAGCCCCCGGATCGCCCGCCTGCCAAGCGGTCAGGATATCGTGGGACGTCGCCTGTTCCCCGGTCACCGCCAGATGCAGCCGTTCAATCCCCCGCGCGCCACCCACTGCATCAAGGCATCCGATCAACCCGCAGCCACAGCGAAATTCCGGCAGGGTGACGCCTTCCACCTGCGTCTTTGCCACTGGGCCATGCCCCCATTCGCCTGCATACCCGCCGGGGCCAGTGACAAGCCGTCCGTCGATCACCAGACCGCCGCCCACGCCCGTACCAAGGATCACGCCAAACACCGTGCGATGCCCCTGCCCCGCACCCTGCCGCGCTTCGGCCATGGCAAAGCAATCGGCATCGTTCAATACCAACACCGGCACACCCAACGCGGCCTGAAGATTGGGCGCAAGGCGGCGGCCATCGGCGCAGGGGATATTGGCCACGCGCATGACGTGCGTGTCCGGGTCCACCACCCCGGCAATCGAAATGGCAATACCCCGCAGGGCGTGGCCCCGCATGAACCCGCCCAGCGCGGCGGTGAAGGCGACAAAATCATCCGTCGGTGTCGGGGTATCGCCCAAAGGGTCAAGCCCGCCGCTGCGCGACAGCGCCGCCTTGATCCGGCTTC
The DNA here is from genome assembly GCA_035192965.1 of Fuscovulum sp. Taxonomy (NCBI): domain Bacteria; kingdom Pseudomonadati; phylum Pseudomonadota; class Alphaproteobacteria; order Rhodobacterales; family Paracoccaceae; genus Fuscovulum; species Fuscovulum sp. The sequence goes on from CP136571.1 coordinate 89,372, forward strand.
CGCCGATGTCGAAACAAAGGATCATGCCCGCCCCGTTGCCCTTTGCCGCGATGTTAGCCGGGATCGCGCGGCTTGACAGCCCCGCGCTTGCGGCGCATCTGGCCGCGACCCACAGGAAAGGAAACCCCATGTCTGACGACCGGCTGATCGTGGCGCTGGATGTGCCGAACGTCGTGCAGGGGTTGGACCTTGTCCAACGCATCGGCGACGCCGCCAGCTTCTACAAGATCGGTTTGGGGATGTTGACCGGGGGCGGCCTGGCTCTGGCCAATGAGTTGAAAGGCGAATTGGGCAAGCGCGTTTTTCTGGACCTGAAGCTGTTCGATATCGGCGCAACGATCGAGGCGGCGGTGCGCGGCATCGCACGCTATGACCTCGATTTCCTCACCGTGCATGGCGACCCGCAGGTGGTGCGTGCGGCCTGCGAGGGCAAGGCCGGAACCGGGTTGAAGATCATGGCGGTCACAGTGCTGACCTCGCTCGACCGCGCCGATCTTGACGCCAACCTGATCAAGGCCGGCGATATACATGACATCACTCTGGAACGCGCCGCGCGGGCGCTGGAGGCGGGGGCGGATGGCGTCATCGCCAGCCCGCAAGAGGCCGCGATGATCCGCGCCCTGCCACAGGCCAAGGGGCGGCTGATTGTGACGCCCGGCGTGCGCCCTTCGGGCGCAGCAGCGGGCGATCAGAAACGTATCGCCACGCCACATCAGGCAATCACGGACGGAGCAGATCACATCGTGGTGGGGCGTCCGATCTGGCAGGCAGCCGATCCGGCAGCGGCGGCGCGGGCGGTTATTGCGGTACTGCCTGCGCGCTAAGCGCCAGCCGAACCCGGTGCTGCAAATCGGGGATGGCCTTCGGATGGGTTAGAAACTCAGCCGTGGGCATCAGCGCCCAACCCTGCCCTTCGTCACCAAAGCGGATGGCCGCCACCTCGGCCGCCGTCACCGTTCCTGCGAAAAACACCGACTTCCGGTTGGGGTGAAGCATGGCTGGCAACACAACCCGCCAAGTCAGGCGCGCGACGGGCAGGCGCAGACCAAACTCCTCATGCAACTCACGCAGAAGGCAGGCTTCGGGCGACTCGTCCCCCTCACGCCCGCCACCGGGTAGATCCCACATTCCCGGCCAGGGCAGGCCGGGATGGGTGTCACGCAGGCAGGTCAGGATTGCATCACCGCAGAACAGCGCGGCCTTGGCCCCGACGAACCCTGCCTCAGTTATCATTGATGTCGCGATCCCATACCTTCACCTGCCCTTCGCGAACGCCCATCGTGCGCCGCAAGACAAGCCAAGCCACCAGCGAGCAGACCGCGAAGATCAGCACCAGCAGTGCGGGGCTTGCGGGTGCGACCCCGATCCCCACCAGAATACCGCTGGCCACCGCCCCGATGGCAAAGCCAAGGAAAATGTATCCGGGCACGATGATCTCCAGCATTCCCAGCAGGAACCCGGCAACGATCCAGACCCACCAGATGGACCACCACATCAGGCATTCCCCCGCAGCAGCTTGAACACATTTGTAAAGGCATCCATCGCACTGATGGGCAGCAGGATCGTCTGCTTGCCCTCACCCTGTGCAACCTGCGCAATCGCCTCGACCTGCTTCATCGCGATCTGGAACTGCGCGGCCTCTAGCCCGTTGGCCGAAATTGCCCCTGCGATCACGCCTGTCGCATAGGCCTCGGCATCGGCGGTGATGCGGCGGGCCTTGGCGGCCTGCTCGGCGGCGTAAAGATCGGCGTCAGCCGCCAGTTCGACCGACCGCTTTTTCCCCTCGGCCTCGGTCACTTGCGCGCGACGGGCACGTTCAGCGTTCAACTGTTGCAGCATCGCGGCACGGGTGGCGTCGTCCAGATTGACGTCCAGGATTTCGGCCCGCGTCACCTCGACCCCCCAGTCATCGACCATAGCGGTGACCTGTTCCCGCACCCGTTCGATCAGCTGGCTGCGGTTGGACTGGACCTGATCCAGTTCCAGTTTGCCGATTTCCGACCGCACGATCCCCGCCACCGTGGTGGCAATGGCGGCATCCACATCGCGGATGCGATAGACCGTCTTTTCTGGTTCCGTGATGCGGTAAAAGACCGAGGTTTCCACCTTCACCAGCACGTTGTCGGCGGTGATGGCGTCTTGGCTGGCGGTGGGCAATTGCCGCTCCAGCACGCTGATCTTATGCGCCACACGGTCCAGGAACGGGACCACAAAGTTGATACCGGGCCCCAAAACGGCGCGCAGGCGGCCAAAGCGTTCGACCACATGCTTTTCTGATTGCGGCACGATCCGCACCCCAAGAAAGATGCAGAGGATGATGAAACCGGCGATGGCAAGAAAGACGGCGTTACCGCCAAGAAATTCGGACAGCATGTCCGCTACCTCCTGAAAAACCTGTCGGGGAATCATGGCGCTTTGGCCCCCGTGGCGCAAGAGGCTGGGGCATGGACGCGCGCGCGGGGTGGGTGCATGATAAGCTATGCCTGCCCTTTGCCGCGATTGCCTGACCACTTTTGACGCCGGCGCGCGGTGCCCCGCCTGCCGCAGCCCGCGCGTGCTGACCCATCCCGAACTGTTCGATCTGTCCATCGCGCATATGGATTGCGACGCCTTCTATGCCAGCGTGGAAAAGCGCGACAATCCGGAACTGGCCGACAAAGCGGTGATCGTAGGGGGCGGCACGCGGGGGGTGGTGTCCACCTGCTGCTATATCGCGCGCATTTCTGGCGTGCGGTCTGCCATGCCGATGTTTCAGGCGCTTAAGCTCTGCCCGCAGGCGGTGGTGGTAAAGCCGCGCATGGCCGCCTATGTCGCGGAAAGCCGCAAGATCCGCGCGATGATGGAAGAGTTGACCCCCGATATCGAACCCCTCTCGCTGGATGAGGCGTTCATGGATCTGTCGGGAACCGCTCGCCTGCATGGCGCGCCGCCTGCGGTAATGCTGGCGCGCCTTGTGCGGCGGATGGAGCGTGAACTGGGCCTGACCGGATCCATCGGGTTAAGCCATAACAAGTTTCTGGCAAAGATCGCGTCCGATCTGGACAAGCCCAAGGGGTTTTCCGTGGTGGGCAAGGCCGAAACGCAGGCCTTTCTGACGCCCAAACCGGTGCGGATCATCTGGGGTGTCGGCACCGCGACCCAAGCCGCGCTGGAAGCAGCGGGGATCCGAACTATCGCCGACCTGCTGCGCTGGGACCGGGTCGATCTGGTCGCGCGCTTTGGCAGCATGGGGGAACGGCTGTTCCATCTGGCACGGGGCGAGGATCGGCGGCGGGTAAGCCGCGACGAAAAGGCCAAGTCGATCAGCAAGGAAACGACCTTCAACGAAGATACAGGCGATGCCGATATCCTTGACGGGCATCTGTGGCGGCTGGCCGAACAGGTCGCCGACCGGGCCAAGGCCAAAGGTCTGGCGGGCCGGACGGTGACAGTGAAGTTGAAGCACAAGGATTTCCAGACAGTGACCCGGCGGCACGGGCTGGGCGATGCCACCCAGATGGCCGACCGCATCTATCGCGCCGCGCGCGAGTTGTTCGACACGGCGGGAACCAAAGGCCCCTTCCGGCTGATGGGCGTGGGGATTTCCGATCTGGTGGGCGAAGATCAGGCCGATCTGTCGGGCGATCTGCTGGACCCGGATGCCGGAAAGCGGGCCAAGGCCGAACGGGCGGCGGATGCCATCCGCGCGAAATTCGGCCATGACGCCATCATCAAGGGCCGCGCCTTACGATAGGCCCTATTCCGCGGCCAACGGCAGGGCATCTGGGCGGGTAGTGGCCGTGATTTCGGCGATGATCCCAGTAACAAGGGCCTGAAACTGCGCGAAATCCGGCCGCGGCTCGATGCGGGCCTCATCCATGTACAACGCACGGTCAATCTCGACCTGCACGACATGCTGGCGGCGTGACGGGCGGCCATGCGCCTGCGCGATATAGGCCCCGGCAAAGGGGGCGTTTCGGGCGGTGCGCAGGCCTGCGGCGGCAAATGCGGCCTCGACCCTGTCCACCACATCGCGCCCGGCAGCGGCTCCGAACCGATCCCCAAGCACCACATCAGGGCGCGGGTGGCCGGGGCGGGCGTGGGCCTCGATCGCCTCATGCGGCATGGAATGGCAATCGATCAGAACAGCCTCGCCGAACTGCGCAAGGCTTTCATCCAGAAGGGTTTTCAGCGCCGCGTGATAGGGGTTCCAATAGCGCAGGATGCGCAACTCCGCCTCGGCCCTCGACAGTTTGCCGCGATAGATGGCGCGCCCACCTGCGACGACGCGGGGTATCACCCCCAGCCCGGACGAAACGCGCGGGTTGTGCGGTGCCCGGTCAATCCCTTCGATCACCGCGGGGTCAAGCTCATCCGCCGCGCGGTTGAGGTCGATATAGGCGCGCGGCACGCGGGCAGCGATCAGCGGTGCGCCGTGCATGGGTGCCGCGGAAAAGAGTTGATCGACAAAGGCATCTTCGGACGACCGGATCGTGTGGCGATCCAGAAGGCTTTGTGAAACAAAGCTTTGCGGATAGTCGGCCCCGCTATGGGGGGATGAGAAGACAACCGGAGTGGTCCGGTGGCGCGGCAGCAGAAGGGTGAAGGCGTCATGCGTCATGCCCCAGATATAGCCGTGTTTTGCCGGATGCCAAAACCCCTTGAACCTGCGGGCGACTCCTTTTATAGACCCAGCGACCGACGCGGACCCGCCCGCGTCATTTTTATTGATACCGGGCGGAAAAGTGAAGGAACGTGGGCGGTTAGCTCAGCGGTAGAGCACTACGTTGACATCGTAGTGGCCACTGGTTCGATCCCAGTACCGCCCACCATTTTCACCGTTTCCTCGCAAGGGAAACATCAAGGATTTCAAGGCGCTGCGCGCCGCGAATGGGAGAAGAACGATGAAGGTTGCGAACTCGCTCCGCTCGCTCAAGACGCGTCATCGCGATTGCCAGGTCGTGCGCCGCAAGGGCCGCGTCTATGTGATCAACAAGACGCAGAAGCGGTACAAGGCCCGTCAGGGCTGATTTTTCCGGACGTTCCGGATGGAAGGGCCGCCCATTGGGCGGCCCTTTCCTTTTGGCCACAACTCTTTGGGAACGCTGCATTTACCTTTGGGTTTCGGGCAGATTGGCCGTGCAGCTGCCGGTGCAGACAATGGTGCAGACGCGCGTATGCACGCAGCGCACGGTCAGGTGCCATTTACCATCAACCAACGAATCGCATCGGCTGGGGTTCAGGGAAGCGCCACGCATGTTGAAGGGGGCCCCTTGTGCGTTCCCCGACCAAGGCGCGGGCATCGCGCGTCATAGCGCAACGCAAAGCCGATGGCCGCACGGCCCATGCGGGCCTTTCCCGGCACGGCCCGTGGATCAAACCGCGAATCAATCGGGGTCACGCAACTCATCCACGGTTACTTTTTGACCAAAGTCTTCAACCTATGGCGGAAACCTATCGGGGAATGCGCCCAAGTTCCGACACAGTTCCGCCAAGGTTGCAGATGGCGAAAATTCCCTTTGTTGCGCCCCCGGAAACGAACACACCAGCCGGGTCAGATTACCTGTTGGGCGCTGCATCAATCATGGCGGAAGTATGTCCGAATGCCGGCAGGATACGAACTTTCGTTTAGACCATCCCCGCAATTAAGGTAGGTTAAACATGGGGGTTAAGGGCAAGGGCCGAAAAACCGGCCTGAACCAGCAAGTGGGACTGAAATGCTGAATCTAGTACTTGTTGATGATCATCCGATCGTGCTCGCCGGTCTCGTCGACATTCTGCGCGCCAATGCGCGGTATCAGGTCGCTGGCATCGGTTCGACGGCAGAAGATGCACGGCGCCTCGTGCGGGACAAGGACTGCGACCTTCTGGTGGCGGACCTGAACATTGCAGGCGACATGCTGGAAACCATGCGCCAGATCCGGGCAGAACAGCCCGAGGTCAAGATCCTCGTCTTCACCGCTTCGGCCTCCATGGATCTGTGCATGGACGCGCTGGCAGCGGGGGCCAACGGTTTTGTGCTGAAGGGCAGCTCGGGCGGTGACCTCTTCTACGCGATCGAAGAGGTTCTGGCGGGCAAGGAATTCATCTCTTCCTCCATGGCATCCAAGGTGATCCGCGATATGCGCGCCGCCGAACAGCGCAGGGCGGGACGCGCCTCTGTCGGGCTGAATTCGCGCGAAGATCAGGTGGTGCGGGAACTGCTGAACGGATCGTCCAACAAGGAAATCGCCAACAAGCTGAACCTGTCGGACAAGACGGTGAAACATTACATGACCCAGATCATGCAGAAATTCAACGCGCGCAACCGGCTTGAGGTTGTGCTGGAAGTTCAGCGCATGAATGGCATGACCGAACCGCAGACGCGCTATTGCGCCTGATGGCCTGACACCCGGCTTGCGCGAAAGGCGGTCGCCCCGCCGCGCACAGGACGGGTGGCGGGGATGCTGACCGACCGGCCAGCCCACCCCGATCCTAAGACTGCAGCCTTCCAAAGTGTCCCGCGCAGGCGGGGCAGGCGGATGGCGCATGTCCGGAAAACGGCAACCGCCGCCCACGGACACGCCCTGCAGAGAGTGTGTGTAACCGGTGCCAAACCGTTGGAATGCAGGGGTTTTCCTGCGGAAAGACGGGAACGGCATCAACCCTTTACCATGATGCCCCCCATGTTGGCGGCGACGACAGGAGACCAAGACCATGACAAGCAAGGCGCAGGACGTAGCGATCTATCTGTCAAACCACTTCCAGCAAGCCTGGGACAGCTTTGGCTTTTTCGACCTGCAGCGCCTGCTTTATCTGGCGCAGGGATGGCATCTGGCGACGGGGCGGGGGGTGTTGTTTTCCGAGACGATCGGGGCGCATCGGTCGGCGCCGCTGACCTATACGGTCAAGGGTCTGCTGCCGATGGACGAGATGCTGCCGCATCCCGATCTGACGGAAGAGGATGAAGACTTTCTGGAAACCTTCTGCCGCACCTATGGCGTGGCAGATCGGGGCGCAGTGCAGCGTCAGGTGGACCGCGAAGATGGTGCCTGGCGTCTGGCGCAGGTCACGGGTGGCGAGGGCGCGACGATCCCCCTGCCGCTGATGGAGGCCACCTTCCGGCTGATGCTTCTGGATCACATGGACAGCGGCAAGCAGCTGCGGCAGGCACAGATGTTGGCGCAAAAACAATACCTTGCGACATCAAACGTGGTGGCCTTTCGCGCCCGCTGCTAAGGTCGGGTAGCCAGTTTCGCCTCTGGCAGGATGGCCGGGGTGAAGGGATTTAAGTCACAGGCGTAGTAGCCATACATCTGCGCCAATGCCGCATCAGAGGCGGCCTTGGCCCTTACGGCCATGGGCAGGCGGATGATGCCGGACAGGCAAGCCACCCAAATGGCGTTCTCTGCGTCACCGGGCGCGACATGCTCCGTGCCACAATGCGCCCAGGCGGGGTGGCAGAAGTCATTAATTCTGCTTGGCTTTTCCGTTATTTCTGCGCGGCAGCGGGTCGACGGGGGGACATCCTCTCTTTACCATGGATGCAGACACGTCGATTGGTTCCCAGCCCGGCTGACCAAAGTGGCACCTGTCGGTTACTGGCACGGTCAGCGGATTTGTCCGCCGTATCGGCCTTGGCCGGTGTTCAGGGATCGCGACGGAAGGCCATGACTTGCGACCCTGCCGGGCGAGGTGTCGGGTCAGTGTCGGGCGCATCACCCGACGGACCGAGAACGTCAGCAATCGTGTCATCAAGGTCCAATGACAGGCGGATCTGTGTCCCACGTCCGGGCCGGCTGTTGATATCGAGCCGTGCCCCGATGCTTTTGGCGCGGTTGCGCATACCGGTCAGTCCCAACGGAACACTCTGCTGAGGTCGTTCTTCCACCGCGTTGGGGCGAATTCCCGGCCCCTTGTCAGAGATGCTGACGGTCAACACGTGATCGGCAATCTGTGCCTCGACCGAAATACCGAGTCCTTCGGCATGTTTACGGGCGTTGTGAAGTGCCTCGGACACAATTCGGTAGATTGCAGTTCGGACGTCCTGTGACAGCATGGCGTCGACGCCATCGATCTTGAGCGCCACCTTTGTCCCGCATTCGGCGCGGAAGTTCTGAACCGCTAGGCGAAGGGTTTCCCCAAGCGTAAGCCCGTCCAAAGTTGGCAGCACCAGACCGGTCGAGATTGAGCGCAGATCGGCCAATGCGGCATCGAGAAGTTCGCTGGCCTTCTTCGCGGTGGGCTGGTCCGCCTCGGCATGGACAAGTTGGCTGCGATAGAGAGCCGCAATGCTGAGAAGCTGGATCGGCCCGTCATGCAGTTCTGACCCGATCCGCGTGAGCAGGGCTTCGCTGATCTGCGAGGCTTGCGTCCGAAGGCGTTCGGATTCGTTGAAGAGGTGCTGGTTCTTTGCAGCCAGTTCATCTGATCGGGCGAGGCTTTCCTCGATCGACTGTTCTTGCCGCCGTAGGCGACGTTGGGCGAAGGCCACGAGAACGGCCAGACCCGCGATGCCGATCACGAGCGAGGCGACGCGGATGAAATCCGTCGCCTCGAGCAAGGCGGAGATTCGCCCGAGCAGCAGTTCCACACTGCAGTAGATTTCGCCCACTGCGATGATTTCGCCGCGGCTGTTCAAAAGGGGCATGTAAACTTCATAGACCACGGACCCGAGGCCTATTTCGTCAACGTTTTCCGGGCTGTCGTCGCTTGCCTTTAGGATCACGGTTTCGCCGCGCAGCGCGCGCGCCACCGCCGGATCCAGTTGTTCAAGCGCATGGATCGGTACCGCGGAATCATAGACCAGCGCGCCGTCCAGGCTCCAGATCTTGATCTTGTTGATGTAATCGGGGTCGATCTGCGTTGAGGTCGCCTGATCGAGGCGGTGCCGCATGGTGGTGGGAAGGAAGTCCCGCACCGGTTCGTCACCCAGAACGGATAACAGAACGCCTCTTGCAAGCGCCTGTTCGATTTCCAGCGACCCTTCGATCATGCGATCCGAGATCAGGCTGTTCTGAATGCGGCCCGCACCAACGACCAGAACGGTGTAGAGGACGGCGGCGAGCAGAAGAAATTGCGCCGTCAACCCGACCGAATTAAGAAATCTGAGGATCTGGGTCATGTAGTTATCGCCGAAGGCAGTATAGGGCCCAGCCTCTGCTTGCCACCAAGACGGATCACGCCGGGTGCCATGACCCCTCCCTGTCTCCGGTCTTTCGGCCCGAGGGCCTTTGCCGTGTCTCACAGTTAAACTCCGTTAACTTGCAGCATATTTCGACGGAGACGGCAAAGGATTTGGCGTGTTCTCGGCTACTCTTCGCGCATGCCGCGGTTCATCTGATCCAGCAGCGGCTGGAGAATATAGGACATCACCACGCGCTCGGCGGTGGGGATGTAAACCTCGACCGGCATTCCCGGCACCAGGCCACGGTCGCCAAGGACAGAGGTGTCGCCGGTCGCCTTGGCGCGGGCGGTGTAGTAGGACATCCCGGTCTGCGGGTCTATGACGGCGGCGGCGGCGATGGTTTCGACGACACCGTCGATTTCCGGCGTCAGGCGCTGATTGAACGCCGCAAAGCGCAGGCGGGCCTTCTGGCCGGGCTGGATCGCATCGATGTCGGTGGTCGAGATGCGGAATTCGATCACAAGATCGCTTTGTTCGGGCACCACGGTGATCAGCGTCTTGCCGGGCGCGACCACCTCACCCACCGTCGAGACGTTCACTTCGTTGACCACGCCGGTCACGGGGGCGCGCAGGATGGTGCGGTCCTTTTTCTCGCGCACCGCGTTCAGTTGTTGGCGCAGATCGGTGATCTGCGGCTCCAGCGTCCGGAATTCACGGTGGGCCTCGGATTTCGCCATCGACAGCATCCGGTCGCGTTCCAGGGTGATTTCGGTCTGACGGGCTTCGTTGCGCGCCAGGTTTGCGGTCGTTTCGCCCATCTCGCCCCGGATACGGCTGAGGTCGCGCTGAATTTCATCAATGCGCGACTTTTCAACCGACCCGGCATTCTGGAGTTTTTCAAAGCGGGCCAGAGAGTCCTGCACCAGTGCGAGTTCTTCGCCCAGTGATGTCTGCCGGGCCCGAAGCGCCTGTGTGTCAAAGCGCAACTGATCGGCCTGCAAACCAAGCGCCTGAAGTTCCACCTCGCGGTTGATGCGGTTTTCATTCATCAGGCGACGCTCGCCTTCGACGATCCGAAGATAGTCGGCATCATCGGATGCGAAAGTGGCAGGAAGAACCATTTCCGTGGCATCACGTTCGGCGGCAAGACGGGCGGCGCGGGCTTCGGCTTCCATCAGCTGCGCCTCGAGCATGCCGATGCGGGTTTCAAGGTCGAAGGCATCCAGAATCAGCACGGCTTGGTCCGCTGTGACGCGATCACCGGGGCTGACGAGGATCTGGTTCAGAGTGCCGCCATCGACATGCTGGATGTTCTGGACATCTGTCTTGATCAGTACCGAACCAGACCCGATGACCGCAGAATCAAGCCGTGCCGTCATGGCCCAGGCCCCAATGCCGCCGATCAGGAACAAGGTCAGCGCCGCCGCTACGATCAGCCGTCCGCGCAGGGAAAATGCCGCCACCGGATCGGGTGGGAAGGAGGATTTTGAAGCCGGCGACATCATAAGGGTATCTCCGTGGGCTTTGGCCCGGTGCAGCTTTGGACGGTCCGCCTAGAGCAGGCCGGTATTGGTATCGGTGGACAGAAGCGGTTCGGGTTGCATGGCCGCGGCGGTCATAGCTTCGGACAGGGTCGCTTCGGGCATTGCAGGATCAGCAGCGGTCGACGCCGGAAAGAATTGGTCAATGAAGGCTTCGCGCGAATCCGGGTTGGTCACCGTGTCGAAGGTGCGGTCTTCCCGCGCCAGATAGGCGGCATCCATATCGGGCAGCGTCTCGCCGCCGCGCAGACGATAGAGTTCGTGCTGGCTGACCCAATCCCCGATCGCAAGATCGCTGATCTCGCGCACGGTGGTTGGATGGAAGGGGCGCACGACCGCGGCAAGCTGGGCAAAGAGAGCGTCAAAGTTCACGCCAGCAATCGCATCGGCGCCCTCTTCGGCACCCGGACCTGACGGGCCTTTCGTCCCTGCCCCACCCCCGGCCTGACCGCCACCGCCGAGGTTCGGCGTGCCGGTGAGCAGACTGACACCGTCGTCAAGCAGGGGTTTCATCGGGGGCGTATCGCTGTCGGGTTGGTCCGCGAAAGAGGAATTGTGGATATCCAAAGCTGGAACAGTTTCAGGAAAGAAGCGCGACAGATCCAGCATTCCCGGGCCGCGCCCGATGCGGCCTAGGTCGACGTCATCCTCTAGTTTGCCGATGACGATCGGCTGTTCTTCGGGATCGTCGAAGGCGAGCAATGGATTGGCCATCTCCATCTCTGGCTTTCGGGACACGGCGGCGTCTTGCACGCTGGTCCGATCAGACGGCTGGGTGGTCAGATCCTCGGTCAGCGGCGTATTGCCAAAGGCTGACTTCACATAGCCCGCCATCGCCAGCGTCAGGGCCGCAAGCATCGCGGCGAAAGGCGCTTCCTTTCGTTCGGCAAGGGCAAAGAGCGCACGCCCCTTGGGCCGGTTCTGTTCGGCAGACTTGCGGTGCTTGGTCTGGATTTCCACATCAGCCTCCCGTCAGTTTGCATTTGCGATGGCGCCAAGTTCATACTCGGCGGCACCCACGGTGACCTGGTCACTGCCCGCTACATGGGTCGGTGCAACCACCTTGCCGTCACGATTGCCCAAAACCTCTTCCTTGGTGCCGAACGCGGCCAGACGGCCGGCATGCACGGCCGCCACCATATCGACGGCCGCCAGAACGCTGGGCCGATGCGCGACGATGACGGCAATGCCGCCGCGGTCACGGATGGCGCGGATCGTGTCATTCAGTGCCCGTTCGCCAACGGCATCAAGTGAGGCATTGGGTTCATCCAGCAGCACGACGAACGGATCCTGATAGAGCGCGCGGGCCAGACCGATGCGCTGGCGCTGCCCGGCGGAAAGCGCGGTGCCGAGAGCGCCCACTTCGGTGTCATAGCCGTCGGGAAGCTGAACAATCATCTTGTGCACATTCGCCGCCACCGCCGCCTTGTAGACGGCATCGGTTTCACGGCTGGGATCGAAGCGGCTGATGTTGTCGCGGACAGTGCCGTTGAACAGGCCCACTTCCTGCGGCAGGAAGCCGATGATTTCGCCTGCACGCGCGGGATCCCATTGCGAAAGGTCAACGTCATCGTAACGGATGGAGCCGCGCAGAACGGGCCAGACCCCCGCTAGTGCCCGCATCAACGTGGATTTGCCGCCGCCCGAAGGACCGATGATCGCCAGGGCCTGACCGGCCGCAAGTTCGAAGCTCACGTCCGACAGCAGCACCCGGCCATTGGCAGGTGAGGCGACCGTCAGGTTTTCGACCCGCAGCGATTGCTTTGGCGTGGGCAGCATGACGGGCGTCTTTTCCGATGACAGTGCCACCAACGTGTCACGCAGCTGGCCCCAGGCGTGGCGCGCGCCGACGATGCCCTTCCAGTTCGCGATGACCTGGTCGATGGGCGCAAGCGCGCGGCCCGAGGCGACCGAGACGGCGATGATGGCACCCGCCGACAGTTCTCCCTGAATGGTGTAGAAGGCACCAAGACCCAGAAGCCCTGATTGCAGCAGCATCCGCAGAACGCGTGACATCGCGCCCATCGTGCCGGTGATGTCGGATGCGCGGGTCTGAAGATCCAGATGCTGACGGTTGGCGATGGCGAAACGGTCTACGGCGCGGCCAGTTGCCCCCATCGCGATCAGGGTTTCCGAATTGCGGGTGTTGGATTCCGAGATGGTATTGCGGATCACCAGCGCCTTATGCGCCGATTTGGCCAGATCGCGCGATTTGTATTCGGCCACCATCGTGAGCAGCGCCAGAACCACCGCCCCGCCCAGCGTCACTGCGCCCAGCACGGGATGCAGAAAATAGACGAAGATGATGAAGATCGGAACGAAGGGCAGATCGAAGATCGCCCCCGGGGCCGAAGAGCCGAGGAAGTTGCGCAAGGTATCGACGGTGCGCCCGCGTTCCAGCGCCTCGGTCGTCGAAAAGCCGTAGCGCGGCATGTCGATGGCCACCTTGTGCGATAGCGGGGCAAGTCGCTGGTCAAGCCGCGCGCCGATGCGCACAAGGACCTGGCTGCGGATGGCGTCGAACCCGCCTTGAACGAGGTAAAGCGCCAGCGCGAGAATGGACAGGAAGACCAGCGTCTGCACCGACCCGGAGGTGAGCGCGCGGTCATAGACCTGAAGCATGTAGAACGACCCGGTCAGAGCCAGAACGCTGATCAAACCCGATATGCCAAACAGCGCCCACCCGTATCTTGCAAGGTCCGCGTTCAACAACTCCCGCGCCTTGCGCAGCGCCAGTGGATCGGGTGTGGATGTCGGGTGCGCCATGTTCGCCTCGTATCATTCCTGCGAATGGGCCACTGACTGGCCCTAACGGGAGGGGAACGGAAAGTACGAACCTCTCCCACTTGCCCAAGGCTAGGATTTTCCGGCTTGATTCCGTCATGGAACAGAGTCGCGCAATCCGTTGGACAAAGGTCTTAAACGGCCGCTTGTGACCCCCCGGCCAGATTGTGCTGGCCGGGGGGAAACGTGGTTACAGGTTGAACGATGACCCATCCAGGTTATGCGCGCCGCGCAGGGTCAGGGTGAAGTCTGCTGCGTCGTCGGCATCGGTGAAGCCTTCGATCAGCGTGTCCACACCGTCGGCCGTCGCCACCTCGCGGATCACCAGATTGCCCGCCGCAGTGGTGCCCTGACCCGCAAGGGTAAAGGTCTGGTTGCCGTTGGTTCCCACCACCGCGTCGATCCCCGACAGGTCGATCCGGTCGCCCGGAAGGAAGTCGGTGATCACGTCGCCATTGGCAGTCCCGGCTGAGACGAAGACGAAGACATCCTCGCCATCCCCCCCGGTCATCACGTTGATCGAAAGCGAGCCCCGGATCACGTCATCGCCCTGACTGCCGATGACATTCTCGATGCCGACCAGATGGTCGGTGACGCCGCCCGACCGCGCGGTTCCGATGGGCGTATAGGCCCCCAGGTCGATGACCGCGCCACCCAGGACCGCAGAGAGATCAAGCGTATCGCTGCCCGCCCCGCCAAAGATCATGTCGGCCCCATCGGCATCCTGCACGATGAAGATGTCGTCGCCTTCACCGCCCAGCTGCACATCGCGGCCAGCGCCGCCTTCGACCACATCAGCGCCCGATCCGCCGACGGCCACGTCATTGCCGCCGTTGCCGAGGATGATGTCTGCACCGCCCTTGCCAAGCAGGGCATCGCCCTGCTCGCCGCCGACGATCACGTCATCGCCTGCACCGCCGACCTGCACGCCTGCCGTGGAGCCAGGCATCAGCACCACACCTTCCAGTTCCGGGGCCGGTGCCGGTGCCGGGGTTCCAGTGCCCGAACCGGTGCCAGTTCCAGTTCCAGTTCCAGTGCCCGTGCCAGACCCGGTTCCAGTCCCCGAGCCTGTGCCGGAACCCGAACCTGTGCCAGTGCCCGATCCGCTGCCCGACCCGGACCCGGACCCGCTGCCGGTGCCGTTGCCGGCCGAGTCATCGTCGCCTTCGTCATCGCCGCTGCCCGAGCCGCCGCTTCCGGTGTCGCCACCGGCCGAGTCGTCGTCACCGTCATTGTCATCGTCATTGCCGCCGGTATTGCCGTCATCGCCACCGCCGGCATTATCGCCGTCGCCGCCACCGGCGTTGTCACCATCTCCGCCCCCGGCATTGTCTTCGTCCGAGACTTCGAAGATGCGCTCGTTCAGACCGGTCAGCCCGGTGTTGCGCATGACGATCTCTGCGAAACCCTGGCCTTCGACGAAGTTTTCGTAGAGGTCGAAGTTTTCCAGCCGGTCGACATAGTAGAAGCGATCGCCTTCCTGCAGGCGGTCAAGCTGTTCGTGGATGATCGCCCAGAAGGTGGACCCCACGATCCCGCCATTGACCTTGGCTTCGGCCAGCCCGCCGACCCAGAGATCGACACGGTCGATCCCCTTGACGGTGAAGGTGCCGTTGGCATTTGCCACAAGGGCGATGTCAGGGTTCAGTTCAGCAAAGGCATCGGCTGCCGCCTGATCCGCCAGCACCAGATCGGGATAGGCTTGCTGGAACTGGGCCAGAACTGCCGCCGACAGGTTGTTGCGCGCCCCGAAATCCGCCCAGCTTGTGTAGGGTTGCAGGGTGTTGGCGTTCAGGAAGCTGAGCGCCTCTTGGATATAGGGGCTTTGCGAGGCCAAGAGGGCGGCCTTCACCTGGTTCAGGGTGCCGATCCCCACATCGCGGCCACGGGCCACGTTGAAGGAGAAGAGGTCGGCGCTGACACGGACCAGATCGTTGCGCACACCGTCGACGATGTTGACGTCCACCTCTTCCGCCGGTTGACCGGCAATCCCGCTGAGGACGGCCCCGGCGCCAAGCTGGGTGTAACCCGGCTGCGGCACGTAGCCGAACTGTGCCAGCGTGGCGAGGCTTTGGGTAAAGGCCCCTTCGGCATTCGTCGGGTTCAGGAAGGCATCGAAGAGCGACACCTGCGACGTGCTGCCATCCGGATTGGTGACCGAGATTGTCTGCCCGATCATCGTGTGGCCAAAGCGATAGACGGCCGAGGCGAATTCCTGGCTGATCGCGGCATCCGTCTCGGGGTTCCATTCGGTAAAGCCGTGATCGCCTTCGCCGCGGATCCCGACGCCGCCGAGAAGTTTTTCGGCGAATTCGGTGAACACGACGCGCTGATATTCGGCCTCGTTCACGATCTTGGCCGCCTGGAACAGTTCCTCGGGCGTCAGGGTTGTGTTGCCCGCGTCATACAGCGCCTCCAGCTGATCCACATGATAGTTGTGGTTGCGGGCAAAGATCGTGTGCATCGAGGTGAGGGTGACGTTTTCATTCACCCGGCCATCGCCTGCCACGATGTGATCGAGCAAGTTGATATAGGGGTTCGCGTCCAGCAGCAGAGGCTGGCCTTCACCCATGAAGTTGCTGGCAAGCTGGGCCACCACGGCGCTGTTGAAGCTGCCATCGGCGTTCAGAAGGCCTGGATAGTAGTCCAGCAATGTCTGGCCACCCGCCGGAAGCCCGCCGCCGGTAAAGACGGTACCTGCTTCGATGTGGTGTTCCAGCACCCCGCGCAGGGTGGGCAGCAGTTGGAAGCCGGGGGCAGACGGGTCTGCCGCACCGAGGAGCACCCTCGCCCCCAGCCCGCCATCGCCATCGCTTTCGCGCAGGAGTTGGCCGATCAGGGTGGTGGAGCCGTAGACCTGGTTCTGATCCACGAAGGGCGAGGTGATGTTCAGGTGCTGCGCGGCTCCGTCTTCATCGAAGCCAACAACAGAAGCGCGGCTGAGGTCTGCCGGGTTCTGCGTACGCGGCCCGGTGCCCGGATCGCCGATCTGGATGCTGCCAGCGCCACCCTTGGGGATGAAGCTGAGGCCATGGTCAAAGTATTGGGCAAAGGCCATGAAGAAGATGTTGGCATCGGCGCTTTGGGGCGTGCCCGCCTCTTGCGTGCCGATGATGTTCGAGATGTTGCGCGGATCGAGGCCATCGAAGATCGGGTTGACCGCGTTGTTCACGCCGCCCTCTTCGCGTTCGCCCGAGCGGTTTGGCGTGATGCGGATGAAGGGTTCGCCATGCGCGCCCAATGTCGGGTCGGCCGGGTTGTTGCCTTCGCCGGTCAGGGTGCGGATGCCCAGCGCGTTTGCGGCATCATCGTTGCCATCCGGGTTGATGCCACGGACGAGGTTCAGCAGGCCTGCCGCGTCATTGGCGGTCAGTTGCGTGACGGGGGTATTGCCGCCGCCCGTGCCACCATTGCCCGTGCCACCACTGCTATTCGTCAGCGACGGAAGCGCGCTGATCGAACCGGCAAAGGTGACGGCATGGCTGCCATTCGTCATGGTGACCGTGCCGTTGCCATTGTCAGCAGCCGTGTAGGCCGCCGGGTTGGCCCCGGCCGGCACCTCGATCACATCCTGCGCGCGCAGGGTGCCGACGATGGTGTCATTGCCACCACCCGACCGGAACAGGATGCGGTGCGCCGAAGCAAGTCCCGAGATATCCACCGTGTCATCTGCGGCAGACCCGTTGATGGTGATGGTGTTGACGTCCAGCCCGGTGGGGGTGAAGTCACCCACAGCGGTCACAGTATCCGCCCCGTCGCCGGTGTTAATGACGATCTCTTCGATGTCGCGAAGTTCCGCGATGACAGCGCCATTGCCGGTGCCGTTGCGGGTGATGACGATTTCCGTCCCGGCCTGCACGGCACGGGTGCCGCCCAGTGCAAGGAAGGCCGCAGCAGTAAAGACCGTAAAGGTTTCCACCGTCGCATCGCCGTTCACGATCATCGTGTCGCCTGCCGCACCTTCGATGCCGCCATCCACAATGTCGCGCCCTTCGCCGACATTCCAGGTCACCTGATCATTGCCCGCACCGCCAAAGATGCTGTCAGCCCCGGCGCCGCCGAACAGGGCATCGGCCCCAGCGCCACCGTTCAGGATATCCGCGCCACCATCACCGTTCAGGATGTCTGCGCCGCCATCGCCATTCAGGATGTCTGCCGCCGCGCCGCCGAAGATCACGTCTGCGCCGGCATCGCCAAACAGCAGGTCTGTGCCGCCTTCGCCGTTGATGAGGTCGGCCCCCTCACCACCGCTGACCGTATCCACGCCACCGCCTGCGTTGACGGTGTCATTGCCGCCCAGCGCATCGATGAAGTCATCCTGCGGCGTGCCGGCCAGAATCTCGGCCGCCGCTGTCCCGGTGATGGCCGGAGCGATGTTGGCGGTTTCGCCCGAGATCAGCTGCGTCACGTTGTTATTGGCATCGGTCACTGTCACGACCACGCGCAGCGGCTCGCCCGCTTCATCCGCCGTGGGGGCGAAAGTGGCACCGGTTTCGCCTTCAAGATCGGTCCACGTCCCGTCATGCAGGTGCTGCCATTGCAGGGTAAAGGCCGGGGCCGCCGGACCATCGGGATCTACCAGCGCGGTCACGCTGACGGAAAGCACTTGGCCGACAGTCGGCGTAGTATCGGAAATGGTGATCGTTGCCGTTGCAGGCCGATCCACGATCAGGCTGCTGACCGCCACGTCACCATCATTGAACCGCAGCACTTCGATATTGCGCAGCGTATCCGTACCTTCGTTGAACAGGTTCAGGGCCTGTGCTTCGGTGAAGCCAAGGTCAGCCGGATCGCTCTCGGTGACGTGGGTCACGATCACCCGGTCGGCAAGGCGGGTGATGACATAGTTTTCGCGCACGTCCCAGAATTGTGCCGTGTCGGAATCGCCCGTGGCATTGCCGTCCACAACTTCACGCACCATCCGAAGCTGGGTCGGGTTGATGGACCCGTCGAGCAGTTCCACCATGATTTCGGACAGGCTGTCGATGGACCGCGTGACCACGCCGCTGATGCGATCGAGGATTTCAATCCGCACATTCAGCCAGTGGTCGCCGTCGATGAAATCGTCACCGCCGCGGCCCATGATGACATCGCTGCCACCACCGCCCAGAAGGATATTGCCCTTTGTCAGGCTGGCGGAGTCGACATAGCTGCCCAGCAATGTGCCCAAGCCGGCGATACGGGCGATGCCTGCCGTGGTGAGTTCATGGCCGGCAAAAGTGGTTTCGTTCTGGCCAAGCGTGACCGCTGGATCAACATCGCCACCGGCGCGGTCATCACCGAGAATGAGGTCATCCTGATCAAAACCTGATGCGCCTTCCACCCGGTCAAAGCGGTTGCGCAGGATATCCTGCTGGTCGGTGGCAAAGATCTTGCGGTTCAGATCGAGGTCGGCGGCGATGCGAACATCTTTGTAGGTGACCCAGTCGAACCCGAACATGCCTTCGGCGCGGATCACGCTTTCGCCCATCACCATGATGTCGTCGCCGCTTTCGGCGTCGAAGTCGGTTTCGTTGTCGCCGGCGAACATGATGTCATGGCCGATGATGGTGGAGTTGAAGAACAGTTCCGAGTTGTCACCCGAGATGACGTCGAACCCGCCTGCGCCTTCGATCCAGTCGTCGCCTTCGTTGCCGTGCAGGAGATCGGCCCCTGCCCCGCCGAGGAGGAAGTCGTTGCCTTCCCCTGCGGTCGCGACCTTGGCATCGTCTTCGCCCATGATCAGCACATCGACGCCGCGCCCGCCAAAGACCAGTTCCGCCGCACCCGCGCCGGAATGGAGGATATCGTTGCCGTCCTCGCCATGCAGGAAGGATACGTCGCCGCCATCGAGGATGATGTCGTCGCCCGCCCCGCCGTGCATGTGGTTGACCCCGGCCCCGCCGATCAGCAGGTCATTCCCGCCGTCACCCCAATGGGTATCGTCGCCGATATCCCCGATCAGGACGTCGCGCTCGGCGGTGCCGCCAAGGACGACATGTTCGCCGCCCCGGAACTGAAGCAGGTTGTCATAGTCGCGCGCGCCGACAGTCAGACCGTCGGTGTCGCGTTCCACCTTTGAGCGGCCAATCGCACCGAGGAAGGGATCGAATTCCGCATTGGTCGGATCAGCCTCAAGCTGGTAGCGCATATCGACCTCGAGGATGTGGTCGACATTGCCGAACACCTCGCCCGGCAGGTGGCTGCCGCCTTCGCCAAAGTCGCTGTTGCGCATGATGATCGACGCAAAGGAGTTATTCTCCAGTTCATTGATCATGTTCAGACCCTGCGTCCGGGTCAGATAGTAGAAGCGGTCATTGTTCTGCAGGTTTTCAAGCTGCACCTCGAACACGAAGGCAAAGGTCGACCCCAGCATCCCGCCGAAGGGCATGATCTGTTCGGCAAGACCGCCGATCCAGAAGTCGACATTGTTCAGACCGCCCAGCGCCGCATCGCCTGCATAGTCGCCCGCCGCGTTCAGGAAGTCGCGGCGGTCTGCCTCGAATTCGGTGAAGGCCGCGCCGGTAAGGGTGCTATCACCCAGCACAAGTTTCATGGCCGCTTCGCGTTTGTCATCAGCCGTGGCAGCCGCAAGGATCGAGGCGTGGGTGCCATAGGCCGCGATGAAGTTGATGATCGAGGCGGAGTTCTTGAGGTTGACCGCGAAATCCGCCCAGCTTGTGTAGGGGCGCAGCCAATCGGAGCCGCTGGCCTCATAGAACGTCTGGCGGGCCACCTGAAGCGACGGCACCCCGGTTTCACGACCCCGCGCGATGTTCAGCGCGGCAAGGTCCAGCGGCAAACCGACCAGGTTGTTGCGCAGCGCGCTGGTGACAAATTCGTCGATGGCGTTGCCGGTTTCCGCTGTCATGCCCCGGATCACCGCACCTGCGGCCTGATCCGCGGTGATTGTGCGGTCGTTGTCGAAGGCAATGGGGTTCAGGAAGGCGTCGATCAGACCGGTGTTGTCACGCTCGACTGTCACCGTGTCACCGGCACCCGCAACGAAGCGGACCGTGTCGACATTCTCGGTCAGCATGGAATGGCCGAAGCGATAGACGACATGGGCGAATTCGGCAAAGATCGCCGGGTCCAGATCGGTGATCGAGTTGAACACGAAGGCGTCGATGCCGGGATGCACGCGGCGGGCGAATTCTTCGAACACCATGTGCTGATACTGCATCTCGGTGGCGAAGCGGGCCGATTGGAACAGGCGTTCGCCATCCCAGATCAGCGTCGCGGGATCGACCGAGCTTGGGACAGTTCCCGGCTCAAGGTCCACACGCAGCCATTGATTGATGAAGGCCAGATCATTGGTTTCCAGGATCGTCGCCTTCATGGCATCGACCTGGCGGTTATGTTCCGAATGGAAGATGTGGTGAACGGCGGTCAGGCCGAAGTTTTCGTTGGCCCGTCCGTCGCCTGCCATGAAGTGGCGGTCCAGCAGTTCGTTGTCATAGGCGGTGCGAACGCCATTGGGCAGGAAATCGGCTGCATCGGTCACACCGATCACACCGTCGAGGTCTGCCGTCATGGTAAAGACATCGTCAGTCGTCGCCGGATTGCGGTCTGCATCATAGGTGGTCGGGTTGGCCGTGTGGGCGATGTCTTCGAGGAAGGCATGGCCGGTGGGAACCGCATCCGTCGTATCCACGAGGGCCGGAGTGCCCGGCGCTGCGGGGGGGATACCCTCGACAAGCTCGGTGACGACGATGCCGTCCACGATCTGCGGGGTGCCATCCGCATTTCGGACGATCTTGATGATCTGGGCATAGCCGTTGGGGCCAAGTTCCAGATTTCCGTATTCATCGGTGGCCAGCAGCGGCACGCCGTGAACATCAAAATCATCCAGTTCGATACCAAGCAGGTTGCGCGCCTGCGCCTTTACATCGGCCCAGGTTGCCATGCCGTCACCAGGACCGTGCAGCAGTTCGCCGGTCGAGACGGTTTGACCATCGACGCGGACATACTCCCGCAAGAACGCCTGATGCGACGCGTGTGAGGTGTAGGTCTGGTTCTGATCGACCCAGGGCGTGGTCCTGTTCATATGTTCGCGCTGGTCGTCTGCGGTGCCGAGGATACCGTCTGCCCCCGGTGTGATGGTGTTGGTGGCGCGGGTCAGGACCATGAAATTCGTGCGCGACCCTGCGACGTAGAGCGGGTCATCCTCGGCCAGGGGAATATAGACGGTGCCTGCGCCGCCCTTGGACACGAGGTCGAGCCCGTGGTCGAAGAACTGGCCGAACATCGTCATCCACGAGTTGAAGGGGGCGGTCAGCCCCTCGTCGGGCGAGACGTCGGGGATACGGACATTGTAGGTTTGTCCATCGGGCGAAGGGTCGATCTCGATCCCCGTGTCGGCTATCCGCGCATCCAATGCTGTTTTGGCATCAGCAGTGGCCGCCGAGGCAGGGTCGGCGCGGAGCGCAGTCTGATAGGTGTCATATAGATCGACGAGTTCCTGCGCAGTGGCGACAACGGCAGACGGCGCCTCTGTCCCGAAGCGCAGCAGCCAGGCTGCCACAGCGGCAATGTTCGACATCGACTGATCGACGATCAGGTTTGAGATCAGGCGCGGGTCCGAGTCGAACACGTTGCCGGAGGTCTGTGCGTAGGAAGTCGGCGCGCCGCCGGGCGGGCCGAAGGGGGACGGATCCGCTGTCAGAAAGTTCGCGGGCAAAAGGCGCGGCATCAGCTGGTCGGCCGAACCCCAGAGTTCCCGGCCTTCGACAAGGTTGTTGAATGTCCCGTTTACTGTACGCAGACCGTAGGGAAGATGGGTGTCGGGCACCAGATCGCGAAGATCCTCGCCGGCTGCGTGACGTTCAGCGATCTCGATTTGCTGAAGAATGAATTCCAGGTCATGGCGGTTAACGTGGACCATTTTGATATTCCCTGTGTCAGATCGGATGAATGCCCAGCGGAAACGAGGCGCGCGTATTAAGGAGGAAGGGTCGCAAGGAACCGCCGATCCGACAAATGCCCGTGGTCCAACAATCCGTTCGTCTGCGGTCCAATGGTTTGTCAGACCTAGGTCCAATGGCGTGACGTGTGGGCACCGGTTCGCAGCGCAGAGTTGAACGCCTGGATCGATCAGCGACCTGCGCGGGTTTCCGCCTTGTAACGATGGGTGAAACGCTCTGACCCTTTTTCCGCCAACGGGGCGCAGGGGGCGCGCGAATCATTTTACGCCGTGGCGCTAACCATCAGTTTCGCCGGAATTCCGACATTCAACCTTCGCGCGAAAGACATCTGGGAACAGGCCCAAGTTCCGACACAGTTCCGCCTGATTTCGATGGCGCGAATTTCGCCGTTGTTGCGATCTGCGAAACGACGTCCGCGCAAGCGATTGAATTATAAGGGGCGAAACATACCAATTATGGCAAGTGTATGTCCGAAAGGCGGCGGCATATAAACTTCCGTTTAGACCTGTGCCGCAATTAATGTAGGTTAATTCTGGGGGCCATGGGAAGCGATCGGGGTAACCGATCCGAACCGGCAAGTGGGATTGAAATGCTGAACCTAGTACTTGTTGACGATCATCCGATTGTGCTCGCCGGTCTTGTCGACATCCTGCGCGCTCATGCGCAGTACAGCGTTGTCGGGACTGGTTCTACGGCGGAAGCTGCCCTCCGCCTTGTTCGTGAAGGTGGGTGTGATGTTCTGATCGCCGACCTTAACCTTCCCGGAGACATGATCGAAACGATCCGCGAGATCCGGGCCGAGCGGCCCGAGGTCAAGATCCTTGTCTTCACCGCAGCGGCCAGCCCGGATATCTGCATGCAGGTTCTGGGGGCGGGTGCGAACGGATTTGTCCTGAAGGGCAGTTCGGGCGGTGATCTGTTCTACGCGATCGAAGAGGTTGCGGCGGGCAAGGAATTCATCTCTTCCTCCATGGCGTCGAAGGTCATCCGCGAGATGCGAATTGCCGATCAGCGCAAGGCGGAACGGGCCTCGGTTGCGCTCAATTCGCGCGAGGATCAGGTGGTGCAGGAATTGCTGAACGGGTCTTCCAACAAAGAGATCGCGAACAAGCTGAACCTGTCGGACAAGACGGTGAAGCATTACATGACCCAGATCATGCAGAAGTTCAACGCACGCAATCGGCTTGAGGTTGTGCTTGAGGTACAGCGCATGAACGGGGCGTCTGACGGGCGAAATCGTTCGCTCATCTGACCGCGGATTGCGGTCCCTGAGGCTGATGACAGACAGTTGACTATCAGGTTTTCGACAGTGTCCCAGTCTTTGGGGACCTGCGTTTCGCGCGCGGTAAGCCACGGAATTCTTGTGATTTTCGGCGCAGCATCGAACGCGGTGGCTTTCCGCGCCCGTTGCTAAGGTCAGGCAGCCTGTTTCGCGCCCGGCAGGATGGCCGGGGTGAACGGCTTCCAGTCATAGGCATAGTAGCCATACATCTGCGCCAGTGCCGCATCAGAGGCGGCTTTGGCCTTGGCGTCGGCGGGAAGGCGGATCAGGTCGGACATCGGTATTCTCCTTGTGACCCCTGACCTATGCCCGCAGGCCGGGGGGTGTAAGGGTTGGTTTTGCAACGGCGTCATGCGTCCGGTGCAGGGCTGCGCGCGGTGCATTAAACTTGTGACTTTCCAACAGCTTGGGTCTAGGGTAGCCGTGCAGCAGGCGGTGCAGCGCCCGGTGCAGACGGCTGTGCATACGCACTGGGGTATAATTCGGCGGAAAGGTTTCGATTAACCTTCCCACCGCAGCCCCGGCGACTCGCCCCATCCCCTTACTGACAAAATCCTTTCAGCCGCGCTTCGGGCGGAAAAATTGTTACAATCATATGCGACGAGGCTTGCTGAGTCGGCATTTCCGCCATTAGCGTGTGTCTACGGTCTGGGACCGTCCAACGCTGCTGATGGGGGAAACCGCATGGCCTTTGGCGTGCGGCCGGATCAGGACGAAAACACGAACGGGGAGACGTTCACATGAAGATTCGTAACATGCTGTTTGCTTCGGCAAGCATTGCCGGGATGCTGCTGGCGCCTGTGGCGCAGGCGCAGTCGATGGAAGAGCTGGAGGCCGCTGCAAAGGCCGAAGGTATGCTGTCCACCATCGCGCTGCCGCATGACTGGTGCGGCTATGGCGACGTGATCGCCGGGTTCAAGGCGAAGTATCCGGAAATCACCGTCAACGAACTGAACCCCGATGCGGGTTCGGCAGACGAGCTTGAGGCCGTGAAGGCCAACAAAGACAACAAGGGCCCGCAGGCCCCTGACGTTCTGGATGTGGGCCTTGCCTTTGGTCCGCAGGCCAAATCCGAAGGCCTGACCCAGCCCTACAAGGTTGCAACCTGGGACGAGATCCCGGAAAGCATCAAAGATCCCGAAGGCCATTGGTATGCCGACTATTACGGCGTGATGTCCTTCCTTGTGAACAAGGACATGGTCGAGAACGTGCCGCAGGATTGGGCTGATCTGCTCAAGCCGGAATATGCTGGCATGGTTTCGCTGGCCGGTGATCCGCGCGCGTCGAACCAGGCGATCCTGGGTGTTCTGGCGGCGGGCATGTCGACCGGTGCTGCACCGGGCGAAGCCGCTGGCAAGGCCGGGCTGGACTTCTTCAAGGCGCTGAATGACGCGGGCAACTTCGTTCCCGTCATCGGCAAGGCCGGCACGCTGGCGCAGGGCACCACGCCCATCGTCATCATGTGGGACTACAACGCGCTGGCCGCACGCGACACGCTGGCGGGCAACCCGCCGGTTGAGGTGGTCGTGCCGAAGTCGGGCGTTCTGGCCGGTGTCTATGTGCAGGCCATTTCCGCCTATGCCCCGCAGCCGAACGCTGCGAAGCTGTGGATGGAGTACCTCTATAGCGATGAAGGTCAGCTTGGCTGGCTGAAGGGCTATTGCCACCCGGCGCGCTTCAACGCGATGGCCGCTGCCGGCAAGATCCCGCAGGACCTGCTGGATGCCCTGCCCCCGGCAGAATCCTATGAAGCCGCCTACTTCCCGACGCTGGAAGAAGTTGACGCCAACAAGGCCGCCGTCACCGGTGGCTGGGATGCCGTTGTCGGCGCCAATGTGGCCGAGTAATCTGTCCGCGTGACAGCATCGCCTGCCCCGGTTCGCGCCGGGGCAGGCACTTCGTTTCAAGGCAGCCGACAGAGCCGCCAAGATCAGGGGGACCGATGGCGACCGATCCGAACCGGCATCCGATGCCGCACCCGACACGGCGCCCGACACGGCGGCTTCCGCTGGAATGGTTGGGCATAGTGCCCTTTGCGCTGTTCGCGCTTTTGTTCCTGATCATGCCGACGATGCGCATCGTTCTGGGCGCATTCCAGACGCCGGAGGGCGGGTTCACCTTGCAGAACCTGGCCGATCTGAACACGGATTCGATCCGTTCGGCCTATTGGACATCCATCAAGCTGTCTTTCATTACCGCGGCCCTTGGCTGCGCCGCGGGCTTTGCGTTGGCGGCGGCGGTGGTCTTTGGCGGGCTGCCCAAGGGCGTGCGGTCGCCCTTGCTGACATTTTCGGGCGTGGCGTCGAATTTCGCGGGTGTGCCGCTGGCATTCGCCTTTATCGCCACGCTGGGGCCTGTGGGCCTGATCACGGTTTGGCTGAGGACCGAATTCGGCATCAACCTGCGGGCGATGGGGTTTAACCTGCTGTCCTTTTGGGGGTTGGTGATCACCTATCTGTTTTTCCAGATTCCGCTGATGATCCTGATCATCACCCCCGCGCTGGACGGGTTGAAGCGCGAATGGCGCGAGGCGGCGGCGGTGCTGGGCGCGACGGGCGTGCAGTATTGGCGCATGGTGGCGCTGCCCATCCTGTTTCCGTCGATCCTTGGCACTTTCGCGCTGCTGTTTGCCAATGCCTTTGGCGCGGTGGCCACGGCATTCGCCCTGACCGGGCCGCAGTTGAACATCGTGCCGATCAAGCTGTTTGCGCAGATCCGGGGGGATGTGCTGGGCAACCCGAACCTTGGATATGCGCTGGCCTTCGGGATGATCGTCATCACGGCGGCGGCGAACATCCTGTATATCTGGCTGCGCGTGCGGTCGGAAAGGTGGCTGAAATGATGCGTCTGATCGCCTGGATCACGCTGTTCCTTGGCGTGCTGTTCTTCCTGCTGCCCTTGGTGGGGATGACGGAATTCAGCCTGAAGATGCGGCGGGGGGAATATTCGTTCGACGCCTATGCCGTGGTCTTTGCCGACCCGGCCTTCTGGGCGACCTTCGGCTATTCGCTGGCCCTGTCGGCGGCGACAATCGTGGTGGG
The DNA here is from genome assembly GCA_035192965.1 of Fuscovulum sp. Taxonomy (NCBI): domain Bacteria; kingdom Pseudomonadati; phylum Pseudomonadota; class Alphaproteobacteria; order Rhodobacterales; family Paracoccaceae; genus Fuscovulum; species Fuscovulum sp. The sequence continues at coordinate 116,008 of CP136571.1, forward strand.
GGTCGTGCTGGTGGTGCCGACGGCCTATTGGGTGCGGTTGAAGCTGCCGCAAGCGCGGCCCTTTGTGGAATTCATCACGCTGCTGCCCTTGGTGATTCCGGCCATCGTGATCGTGTTCGGCTATATCCGGCTGTACAACACATCCAGCTTTCTGCCGATGACCGGGTCGGCGTTGGGGACGGATATCCTGCTGACCATGGGATATGCCACGCTGGCGCTGCCTTATATGTACCGCTCGGTCGATACCGGGCTGCGCACGATTGATGTGGGCGTGCTGACCGAAGCGGCGCAAAGCCTTGGCGCGGGGTGGATGACCATTCTGGCCAAGATCATCCTGCCCAATGTGATGGTGGCGGTGCTGTCGGGGGCGTTCCTGACGCTGGCCATCGTGATGGGCGAGTTTACCATGGCGGCGCTGCTGAACCGCCCGGCCTTTGGCCCCTATATGCAGCTGCTGGGCGCGAACCGCGCCTATGAGCCGCCCGCGCTGGCGGTGATTGCCTTTGCCATCACCTGGGGGTGCATGGGGCTCATGCAGCTTGTCACCCGGTTTTCCAAACATGAAAGGGCGAAGGCCTGATGTCCTTTTTGCAGCTGTCCCATCTGGAAAAGTCCTTTGGCACGAACCGCGTGGTCAAGGATTTCAACCTGAACGTGGAAAAGGGTGAGTTCATCTCGCTGCTGGGCCCATCGGGCTGTGGCAAGACGACCGTGCTGCGCATGGTGGCGGGATTTGAGGTGCCGACATCGGGCGGGATCGTGATCGACGGTCAGGATGTGACGGCGCTGAAGGCCAATCAGCGCAACATCGGGATGATGTTTCAGGCCTATGCGCTGTTTCCCAACATGACCGTGGCCGAGAATGTGGCCTTCGGGTTGAAGGTGAAGGGCGTGGAAAAGGCCGCGCGTGAGGCGCGGGTGGATGAGATGCTGCGCCTGATCGGGTTGTCGGAAATGCGGGGGCGCTATCCGTTCCAGCTGTCGGGTGGGCAGCAGCAGCGGGTGGCACTGGCGCGGGCCTTGGCGCCTTCGCCGCGGGTGTTGTTGCTGGACGAACCGCTATCGGCGCTGGATGCGAAGGTGCGGGTGTCATTGCGCAATGAAATCCGGGAGATTCAGCGGGAATTGGGGATCACCACCATCTTCGTGACGCATGATCAGGAAGAGGCGCTGTCGATGTCGGACCGCGTGGTGGTGATGAACGGCGGGATCGCCGAACAGGTGGGCGCACCGTTTGAGGTGTATAACCGCCCTGCGACGCGCTTTGTGGCGACGTTCGTGGGCACGCTGAACATCTTCGACGGCGCGGTGACGGGGCCGCAATCGGTGACGCTGGCCGGGGTGCCGGTGACGCTTGCCGAACCTATCACGGCGGGCAAGGGCGCAAGCCTTGCGCTGGCCCTGCGGCCGGAATCGGTGCAGCTGGGCCGGGTCGAGGGCGCGGATGTGGTGCTGCCCGCGACGATTGAAAGCGTGGAGTTTCTGGGGTCGATCATCCGGGTGCGGGCGCGGGCGGGCGGGTCTGTCGTCGCGCTGGACACGTTCAACCGGATGGACGCGCCGCCGCCCGCCATCGGCACGCAGACCGAGGTCAGCCTGTCCGCGCGTGACCTGATCGTTCTGGGCGGATAAGGCGGGCAGAAGCCGCTTGTCGCGGGGCGAGGCGGGGGGCCATATTGGCCCCCGACCCCGCTGCCCGCAAAGGACCGCCATGCCCTACCTTCGGATCACCCGCTGATGACGGACTTGCTGTCGCCGACGGAATGGCAGGCGGTGGCGCTGTCGCTGCGGGTGGCGTTCTGGGCGACGCTGATCAGCCTGCCCTTGGGCATCTGGGTGGCTTGGCTGCTGGCAAGGCGGGACTTTCCGGGCAAGCAGGTGCTGAATGGGCTGGTGCATCTTCCGCTGATCCTGCCGCCCGTGGTGACGGGCTATCTGCTGCTGCTGACCTTTGGGCGGCGCGGGTATGTGGGGCAGTTCCTTGACCAATGGTTCGGCATCGTGCTGGCCTTTCGCTGGACCGGCGCGGTGCTGGCGGCAGCGGTGATGGCCTTTCCCCTGATGGTGCGCGCCATCAGGCTGGCGTTCGAGGCGGTGGACCCAAAGCTGGAACAGGCCGCAGGCACGCTGGGCGCATCGCCCGTTTGGGTGTTTGTGACGGTGACGCTGCCGCTGATCCTTCCCGGCGTACTGGCGGGCGCGGTGCTGGCTTTTGCCAAGGCGATGGGGGAGTTTGGCGCGACGATCACCTTTGTGTCGAACATTCCGGGTGAGACGCAGACCCTGCCATCGGCCATCTACGCCTTTATTCAGGTGCCGGGGGGCGATGCACAGGCGTTCCGGTTGGTGATCGTGTCGATCATCGTGGCGATGGGGGCGCTGATCGCGTCGGAATGGATCGCGCGGCGCGTGGCGCGGCGGATCGGGGGGCTGGGATGAGCCTGTCTGTCGCCATTGCCCACGCCTTCCCCGGTTTCGCGCTGGACGTGGCCTTTGACGCGCCGCCGGGGGTGACGGCGCTGTTCGGGCGGTCCGGGTCTGGCAAGACGACGGTGGTCAATGCGGTGGCGGGGTTGTTGATGCCCGACCGTGGCCGGATCAGCGCCGGGGGCGCGGTGTTGTTTGACCGCACCGGTGGGGTGGCCCTTCCGCCGCATCGGCGCAGGCTGGGCTATGTGTTCCAAGACGCGCGGCTGTTCCCGCATCTGACCGTGCGGCAGAACCTGACCTATGGGCGCTGGTTCGCGCCCAAGGGCGGCGTGACGCTGGACGCGGTGGTGGACTTGCTGGGGATCGGCGGGCTGCTGGACCGTCATCCGGTGGCATTGTCCGGCGGCGAAAAGCAGCGTGTGGCCATCGGGCGGGCGCTGCTATCGAACCCGCGCCTCTTGCTGATGGATGAACCGCTGGCCGCGCTGGACGAGGCGCGCAAGGCCGAAATTCTGCCCTGGCTGGAACGGCTGCGCGACGGAACGGATATCCCGATCCTGTATGTCAGCCATGCCATGGCCGAGGTGGCGCGTCTTGCGACAACCTTGGTGGTGATGGAGGGCGGGCGCATCCGCGCGGCGGGGCCGGTGGCCGATATGCTGGCTGATCCGGGGTTGGCGCCCGTGTTGGGCCTGCGCGAGGCGGGGTCGATCCTGCCCGCCCGCGTGGCCGCGCATGAAGGCGACGGGCTGACCCGGCTGGAGACGGCGGCGGGGCCAGTCTGGTTGCCGCATGTGGATGCGGCTGTGGGCAGCGCGGTGCGGATACGGATTGCAGCGCAGGACGTGATCCTGTCGCGCGCGCGGCCTGAGGGGCTTTCCGCGCTAAACGTGCTGCCCGCCGTGGTGACAGCGCTGCGGATGGGGGATGGGCCGGGGGCGTTGATCCGGCTGTCCGTGGGCGGCGACCCGCTGCTGGTGCGGATCACCCGGCGGTCGGCCATGGCGATGGGGTTGCACGACGGGGCAGAGGTCTTTGCCATCGTGAAATCCGTTTCTGTCGCGCAGGCGGATATTGGCGTGCTGTAACGGGCGCGGCAGATCGGGCATTCACGACTCAGGTTCAGGTGCTAGGCTTTGCTCCGTCAGCGGCGGGGAGGGCGGCAGATGGCGGGTGCGGTGACGGTGCTGGTCGGTACCAGCAAAGGCGCGTTTGTTCTGCGGTCTGATGGGGAAAGGCAGGGCTGGGCCGTGTCGGGGCCGCATTGCGATGGCTGGCCCATCAACCATGTGGTTGGTGATCCGCAGACCGGGCGGCTGTGGGCGGCGGGCGGCAGCGAATGGCACGGCGCGGGCGTCTGGCGATCCGAGGATGGCGGCGCGACATGGGTGCTGTCGTTGCTGTCGAATGGCAAGATGGATGCGTTTCTAGCCGCCGATCCGGGCATGGCGGAATATCTGGGCCGTGGCCCCGCGCCCCCTGCGCCGTTCAGCGGTCAGGTGGATGCGCTGTGGTCGCTGGGCCTGTCGGGCGGGGCGATCTATGCCGGGGCAAAGCCTGCCGCACTGTATGAAAGCCGGGATGGCGGGGAAAACTGGGCCGAGGTGGCGGGGCTAAGCACGCATCCATCGCGCCCGGAATGGGAGCCGGGCGGGGCCGGGCTGGTGTTGCACACCATCGTGGGCGATCCGGGGGATACGGCGAAGCTGTGGGTGGGCATAAGCGCGGCGGGGGTGTTCGCCACCGAAGATGGCGGGAAAAGCTGGGACCGGCGCAACCGCCTGTCGAATGAAGGGGACGCGCATCACGACCATCACGACCATGCCCATGGCGCAGGGCATGAGCTGGGGTTTTGCGTCCACAACATGGTGCGTGCGCCGGGACAGGGTGGCGATCTGATGTATCAGCAGAACCACCACGGCGTGTTTCGCAGCCCGGATGGCGGGCGAAGCTGGCATCCGATCACGGCGGGTCTGCCCAGCGATTTCGGCTTTCCCATCGCGGTCGATCCGGCGGATCCGCGCCGGTTGTGGACCTTTCCCCTGAATGGCGACACGAAGGGGCGCTATCCACCGGGGGCCTCGGCGGCAGTTTACCGGTCGGAGGATGGGGGCGAAAGCTGGCAGGCGATGACCGATGGGCTGCCGGTGAAGGATTGCTTTTTCACCGTGCTGCGGCAGGCGATGACGGTGGATCGGGGCAGCCCGACGGGGGTGTATTTCGGCACCAACAGCGGATCGGTCTTTGCCAGCCGCGACCGGGGCGCGCAGTGGCATGAGATTGCGCGGCATCTGCCGACGGTATTGAGCGTGGAGGCGATGACGGTTTAGTCGGCCCGGGTCAGCCCATGCGCGGATTCGAAGGCGGCAAAGCTGTCGGCGGCCTCTTGTTCCGCGGCCGCAAGGCGGGCATCGGCAGCCTTGAGGTAAGACATCAGATCGGCCACATCCACCGGGTTCAGGCCGAGATTGGGCATGACCACGCCGGGATAGTCTGCATCCAGCATCTGCGCTGTCTCATCGCCGGAGGCGAGAACAAGGTCGGGGTCCATGATGAAGGTTTTCAGCCAGTCCTCTTCGCGCCGCAGGGTGACGGCGGCAAGATCGGGGCCGAAGCGTTCGCCCAGCCCGATCGTGTGGCACGAGGCACAGGCACCCAGAAAGATCGCCTCTCCGGGATGGGCCGAGAGGTCGTAGACCGTGTTGATCTTAAGCGCGGCTTCCAGCGCCTGCGCATTGGTCTGCGTGCTGTTGTGCCAGTCGGGATCGAGTTCCAGAATGGATTGCAGGGCGATGGTCAGGCTGCCCATGACCGAGGAACGCCGCCAGACCCCGGTCTTGGCATTGCCGATCACCATATCGGTGCGGTGCAGCGCCAGGGCGCGGGCCTTTTCACCAAGTTTGGCGCGGATGATGTCGATATTCTCGCGGCTGCCGGTGAGGAAGGTCCAGCCACGATCAGCGTTGAAGCCCTGCTTGAAAGTGGCGAGCTTTTCCGGCGTGTCGTTTTCCGGGTCCAGCGTGATGGAAACGAAGAACACGTCGCGCCCCATGCGTTCGCCGAGCCAGTCATAGACCTGCGCCAGCCGCGCGGTGGTGAGCGAGCACAGATCGGTACATTCGGTGTAGAAGAAGTTCACCACGACGATGCGGTCCTTGAGCAGGTCGTCGAAGAAGGCGACTTCGTCGCCGTCCGAGGTGATCAGCGGCAGGTTGGTGAAGTATTCCGCCCCGCGCGTATCGGCTTGGGCCGGCAAGGCGGTCAGCCCTGCCGCCAGCGTTACGGCAAGGACCACGCCCTGCAACAGACGCAGCACCTTGACCCAAGGGAAATCGCAATGCGCCATGACAACCCTGCCCCTCAGGTGGATGTTCGGGGGAAGGGGCGGAAGCTGCGGTGGAAGGGATTACCTTCGGGCAGGATTTCCGGCATCACATAGGTGACGCCATCCGGAGTGGGATTGGGCGTCGGGATGACCTGAACATGTGTCTGTGATGTGTTGGGGTTGTTGGGATCAGTCAGGATGTCGTAACGCAAAAGCATCGCGGCATCTTCGTGCACGGTGTTGTGGCAATGGGTGACATAGGCCCCGCCATATTCGCCAAAGCGGACCTGAATCTTGACCGACCCGCCTTCGCCCATCCACCAGACATCCTTGCGCGCGCCTCTTTCGGCGGCGCCCATGGCAAATCCGGTGCGCGAGATGGTGACGCCTTCCTCGAAATGCAGGTGGGCGGGGTGATCCCAGCCCCCGCCGCCGTTGAGCAACGTCCAGTGTTCAACCTCGCCGGGGCGGGGGACGAGCATCGAGATGCGGTTAGCGTTCAGCGAATGGGTATCCTCGCCGTTGATCCGTATGCCCCACGGCGTTTCGCGTTCAGCGGGGCAGGACGGGAAGCAGCCATTCACGGTGGCATCGCGGGCATCGTCGGCGCCGCGCTTGAATTCGATGATCCGTTCCCGCACCGGGGCGACGATAGGGATCTGTTCGGTCAGCACGGCGGGCACTTGGCTGCGGTCCTGATCGGCAGCACGCTGCGAGTCGTATACAAAGCCGGGCATGTCGACGCTGGCCATGTGGCGGGTGATACGGAATTCCAGCACGCGGCCGACACCGGGGTCGAGCGTTTTGCCCCTGAGCGCATCGGAAATGGACAGCTTGTCCTTTGGACCCCGGCCATCCTCGAATTCCATGAGATTCACGAGATAGAGCCTGTCACCCACCTTGAAGGGTTTGAAGTCGATGATGACATCGAACCGTTCGCCCGATGCCATCGTGTCCATTTGGTTCACCGTAACCGGGCGGGGAATGAGGTTGCCATCGGTGGCGATCACCTGAACCGGCACGACCTTGCCCGCCTGATTGACCAGCGCCAGCTTGTACCAGCGCGACATGGACGCGCCGAGCATCCGGAAGCGGTATTTGCGCGGCATCACTTCGAAGAACGGCTTGTAGGCGAAGTTCACCAAGAGCATGTCGCCGAGGAAACCTTCGGTATCGAAGATGTCAAAGAACAGTTGTCCATCAGGATCTGATGCCGCATCCGAGAACATCAGGTTCACGTCGAAATCGGTATTGCCATAGTCCAGCATGGTGCCCGAAGGCAGGCGCAGGTTGACGCCATCTTGCAGCGCTTCGTTCGCGCGATCCTTGCCGGAATAATAGTTCATCATCCCGACATGGCCTTTGTAGACGTTCTCGGCGGTGTAGAAGAAGCGATGGTCGTGGAACCACAGCGTGCCCTGCAATTCGCGATAATCGCCCGGCACATGGACCAGCCTGCCATTGCCATCCGGCCCAGAGGCGCGCGGATCGGTGGCCTGCGTATTCGTCATGTCAGCGCGGGCAAGTGTGGTTGACCAGTGGTAGTCATAGAACTGACCCGGGTAGAAATGCGCGTTCGACGCCCCGTCGGACGTCGATGCATTGTGGCCGTTGTGGTTGTGCGTGGTCTGGCTGATGGACCCGAAGCCGCCGTTCTGCTCTTGGCTGAGCGCCACGTTGTTGTAGTGGCGGAAGATCACCGGTTCGCCGTAACACACCTTGAGAAGGGGCGGCGGCAATGTGCCGGCGGCCAGGCGCCCGGGGCCAAAGGACCAGATCTTGTCATCCACTTGCGACGGAAACAGCGGGTGAAGACCGACATGGTAATCAGGACAGCCGAGCGACATCAGATAGCCCTTCTTGGGCAAGTATTCCGTCCAGCGCTGATGCGCGAAATACTCGCCCGGCGGGCGGCCTTCCATGGGGCCACGGCCTGTCAGCGGGTTGGCATAGAGGGGGTTGCCCCCCGTGGCGGAATACTCTGTGTGCCATGAGGTGCGCTTGGCATAGGGTTCGTTCGGCAGGCCCTGCCATTGCAACATCACCTCAGCGCTTTGAGTGACCGGGGTCAGCGTATGGGGGTGCTGTTCGTTCAGGCGCGGCATCGGCTGAGTGAAGGGTGCGACGCCATAAAGCGGGCTGGCTGGGGTTCCGGTGGGGATGCTGGGAAGGATCTGACTGTGGGCGTAGGGGCTGAGCCCGTTCGTCAGCGCCAAAGTTCCCGCTGCGGTGAAGATGCCCCATTTGAAGAGTTCGCGCCGCGTGACCTGACCGGTCGAAAGCGCCCGGACAATTTCGGCGCGGTTGTTGCGTGCAATCTGCGCTTCTCTGATCCGAGCGCGTGATGCGTCCTTGGGAAGGTACATATGTTACCCCGTCGATCGATCCGCACTTAATTCGCGGTGCGGTTTTTCGCTTTTTGCTTTGGCAACCGGAACACGTTGCCGCCTGCTACAGGGATCCATGCCCGACCCCTTGCCGCTTTGCGCCCGGTCGGGCGCTGGTGCGGTATCGTCCAGATGCGCCCATGCTCCGCCTGCGAACGGCAATGGGCGTTTGTGACAAGGAAACGGTATCACCACGGGGTGGCGCAGACCTCTGCCAGAGGTCCGGTACACGCATCAGACCAAAGTCTGACGGCACAACCAATGATTGCAACAACGTGGGTGGAACCTATCGAGGCCGACTGTTTTTTAAGCGTTTTGCCAGAGGCGCGCGATGGGAGGCCTAATCGGCGGTTATCAATTCGGCCTCGAGTCTGCGGGCCGCCGAGCCGGTGAAACCGCAGGTGCGGCAGCCGGCGCCGTTGCAGTCGGGGCAGTCCGACAGGGCAAGGTTCTGTGCCAGCACGCCGCGCAGGACATCGCCCACGATGTAATCGGGCACCCCCAGATCGACGAGGCGGGTGCGCGCGCCGCTCGCATCGCGGGTGTGCAGCGTGGACAGCACCATCCGCCCGACCTGCGCCGCGCGGCAGGCGATTTCGGCGGTTTCGGGATCGCGGATTTCTCCCACCATGATGACATTGGGATCATGCCGCAGGATGGACCGCAGGACACGGGCGAAGGTCAGGCCGATGTCTTCCTGCACCTGCACCTGTTGCACGCCGGGCAGGCTGTATTCCACGGGGTCTTCGACCGTGACGATCTTGCGCCGGTTGGAATTGAGATGCTGGAGTGCGGTATAAAGGGTGGTGGTCTTGCCCGATCCGGTGGGACCGGTGACAAGGAACAGCCCGCTGGGCCGTTCGATGGCGGTGGTGATGCGGGTGACCATATCGGGGGCGAAACCGAGACGGTCCCAACCAAGGCGCAGGGCCTGTGGATCGAGCACGCGCAGCACGATGCTTTCGCCGTTCTGCGTTGGCAGAGACGACAGGCGAAAGTCGATGCGGCGGCCGGAAAAGGTGCTGGAAAACCGCGCATCCTGAGGCAGGCGGCGTTCGGCCACGTTGGCGCGGGCCATGACCTTGAGCCGGGCAAAGACAGTGGCAGCGGGGATGGCGGGATCGGTGTTCATCGGCCCAAGCAGGCCGTTGATGCGGCGCCGGATGGCAAGGCCGGAGGGCAGCGCCTCGAAATGGATGTCGGAGGCGCCGGCGGCCACCGCCTCGGCCAGGGTTTCCGCCACGAAGCGGATCACCGGGCCATCGTCGCCCTGTACCGGTTCGGTTGGCAGCGCCGCGACAGCGGCGGGCAGGTCGGCAGGCGCATCGGCCAGCAGCGCGCGGATGGTGCGCAGTGTTGCCCCCTGCGGCGCGACCGGGCGGTCCAGATGAAAGGCCAGTTCCTCCACCAGCGCGGCATCCGACGGGTCTGCCATCAGCACCGTCTGTGCCCCGGCCGGCGACAGCAGCGGCACGGCCGCGCGGCTGCGAAGGAAAGGCAGGGTCAGGCGCTGGATCGCATCCCGGTCGGGTGGGGCACAGGACCAGGGGTCGGTGGCAAAGGGAATACCCAATGCGGCGGCAAGGGCGGGAAGGACGACCTCTTCTTCGGCGAGCCCCCGGTCGATCAGCAGGCGGTGAAGCGAGATGCCTTCAACCTCCGCCTGATCCTGCGCGCGGGTCAGGTCGGCGGCAGGCAAGGCACTTCGCTCAGCCAAGAGACGGGCGAGATCGGCCTTAAAGGTTGCCACTGGCTTGCTCCGTTTTCGTCTGGTTAATAATCCTGAATCAAGTGACCGTAGGTCTGGCATGCGCGTCAATATCGATTCTCGGGCGGCTTGGGGGGCGTCTGGTGGGGCAGGGGTTCGGCACGACAGGGACAACGGCACGGATCAGCAGGCTGCTGGAGGCGGCCGTGCCGGGCAGTCTGCTGAATGCGGGGCTGCCACCCCGCAAGGTGTGCGCGGTGCGGATCGACACCCTGCCTCTGACCGACAGCGCACGGGCCGCGCTGTTGCAGGCGGGGCGCGGGCGGGCTGCTGTGGACGTGTACCTGTCACCCGATCTGTTCCTGCGGCGGTCATTGGATCTGGCCACTGTAGCGCGGCGCGATCTGGCGGGGGCGGTGGCGATTCAGATGCGGCAGTCGATGCCGGGGCAGGCCGAGGGGTTGGTCTGGCGGCATGTGCCGGTACCGGGCGGGGCCGAAGTCTTTGTGCTGAAACAGGCACGGTTGACCGAATTGCTGCGCGAGGCCGGAGCAACGCTGCGCCGGGTGATGATTGACGGTGTCGACGCGCCACCGCTGATCGACGCACGAGCGCAGACCGACGCGCCGGAACGGTTCTGGAACCGCGCCGCGCCGCTGGCTGTGCTGGCGGTGCTGCTGGTGGTGCTGGCAGCGCAGGGGTGGCGGCTTTACGAATTGAGAACCGCGCTGGCCGAGGAAACCGCCCGCGTTGCCACGCTGCGCGACACCGCCGCCGCCGCCCGGGCGGAAGCCGAGTCACACAATGCCATCGGCACCGCGCGGATGGCCGACATGGAGCGGTTGGCCCGCGAAAACCGCCGCTTGCCACTGCTGGCCGACCTGACCCGAGTTCTTGGGGATGAAATCTGGGTGTCCAACTTTGCGCTGGAGGGCGACATCCTGCGCCTGTCCGGCTTTTCCGAGATTGACATGGCGCAGGTGGTCGCGGCGATACGCCCCCTTCCCTGGGTAGCGGGGGTGGAGTTGGACGGCGCGGTCACGCTGGATGATGCCAGCGGCGCAAGACGGTTTCTGCTGAACGTCCAGTTGGCAAAAGGGGGCGGGGAATGACCCGGAGCATGGGCGTTCTTTTCGCGCTGCCGGGCCTAGCCTTGATCGGGGCTGTGTTCTGGCTGATAACCGGCACATTGCAGGCGCGGGTAGAGGAGGCTGCCGCGACCTTGGCCGAAACACGCGCCGAGGCGGCGGCGCTGACAGCCCGCATCGCGGAGTTTCAGGCTGCCGATGCCGGGGCGGCCTTGCCGGCCGATCTGACCCTGCCCGAGCCCACAGTCGCCGAAGCCACCGTCGCCTTACAGGAGCGGCTGGTCACGCTTGCCCGCGCGCAAGGCGTGGCGCTGACGACGCTGACCGCAGGGGCCACCCCCGAGGGGCTGAGCCTGCCCGCGGCGGCGCTGACGGTCGAAGGGGAAGGCGCGCTGACCGATGTGCTGGCGTTTCTGGATGCGCTGGAAGGGCAGCCTCCCCGGCTGGGCCTGTCACAGCTGATGCTGTCGTCGCGGGATGCGACGGGGCGGGTGTCGTTGCGGCTTACGGCATGGGGCGTGCTGGACGGGGGGGCAGGATGATGAGGTGGTGGCCGCCCGTGCTGCATCTGGGGCTGATCGCGGGCGCATTGGCGCTGGCGCTGCTGCGCTTTGATGCGTTGGACACCGCCGCCCTGCCCCCCGACCCCGGCACCGAAGCGAACGCGGCCCGACCTGCCCAAGGGGCAGCGGGCGCGCCCGAGGCGGGGGGGGCAGAGGCGGCGGTGGATCTGGTAGCGCTGGCCGCGCGCCCCTTCTTCGTGGCGGGACGGCAGCCTTTTGCCACCGCCGCCGAGACCGAATCCCCCGCACCCGACGCGCCCCCCCCTGCCCCCGAATTCCGCATGGTTGGTTACCTGAACGATGGCAATCGCCCCCGTGCCATCCTGTCGCCCGATCCTGCCAGCCCGGATGTGATCTTGCGGGAAGGTGAAGAAATTCAGGGATTTACCGTGTTTCGCATCAGCAAGGACAGGATTGTTCTGCGAAATGCCGACAAAGAAATAACTATTAATATGTTCGGCCAGTAGCTAAGCCGGATCAGGGTGCGGGGTCATAAGGTCATGCGTAAACGGGGAGTTGTCATCGCATTTTGCGCCGGAATGGCGCTCCTTCTCGGCGCTTGCGTCGAGCAGAGCCGTGGTCGCAGTGCCGGTGCTTTTGGTCCGGATGGCGCACGCAGCAGCGGGACATCAGGCAGTACCGGGGCACGGTTCGGCCTTGCCGCGGATGGGGACCGGGTTGCAATGCAGCGCGGGTCGGATGTGGTATTTGACAGCGATGCCCTGTCTGACAGCGCCACGCGGGCCGAAATTCGCTCTGCCGGTGGCGGCAATGTGGAAATCAGCCTGGTGAATGCCTCGATCGAGGCGGCGGCAAAGGCGGTGTTGGCCGATACGCTGGGGCTGGATTACGTGGTGGCGGATGGGGTGCAGGGGCGGATCACGATCCAGACCACCAGCCCGGTGCCGCGCGAGGTGCTTTTGGACCTGTTCGATGCGGCGCTGAGTGCCAATGCCGCAAGGATGCAGAAGTCGGGCGACACGGTGCAGATCGTGGCGGGGGTTTCGGGATCGTCCAGTTTCCGGCTGGCCGGTCAAAGCGGGCGGGGTGGATCGTCGATCATCGTCGCGCCGCTGCAATATGTCTCGGCTGCGGAAATGTTGAACCTGCTGAAGCCGCAGATTGATCAGGGATTGAACGTGGTGCCGGATTCGCGGCGCAATATCCTGCTGTTGTCCGGCCCGGCGGATGTGACGGAAAGCGCACTGGATGCGCTGAATATTTTCGATGTCGATGTGCTGTCAGGCAAGTCGGTCGCCCTTGTGCGGCTGACATCCGGCGAGCCGGAGGCGGTTGTGGAACAGGCGCAAGCGCTGTTTGAAACCGAAGAAGGCGGCGCGTTGCGGGGCGTGGTGGAGTTTGTGCCGAACGAGCGGCTGGGATCGGTTCTGGTGATATCCTCGCGCGCGGCCTATATGGACCGCGCAGTGCGGTGGATACGCGAACTGGATCGGCCCGGCCCCGGATCGGGGCAGTATCTGGCGACCTATAACCTGCAAAACCGCAGCGCGGTGGAGGTGGCCCCCATCCTTGCCAACCTGTTGGGGGCGGGCGATGTCGTGGATGGCGAGGGTGAGGCCGCATTGGGCGACACGACCGGCACGCGGGTGGCCGCCGATGACAGCCGCAATGCGCTTGTGGTGCGCGCGCCGCGTGCCCAACATGCCGAAATCGAAGGCCTTTTGCGCGAGTTGGACAGCCCCGCAAGGCAGGTTCTGCTGGAGGCGACGATTGCCGAGGTCACGCTGAACGACCGTCTGGATATCGGGACGCGGTGGTTTTTCGAGAATGGTAATTTCGATTTCCGCTTTTCGGATCAGGCGGGGGCAGTGGCGGGCAACGACACAGGCTTTACTGCCGTGTTTGGCACGGGCAGCGCGGATGTGGCGCTTTCGGCGCTGGCGGCGGTGACGGATGTGAAGATCATTTCCGCGCCCACGCTGATGGTGATCGACAACAAGGAAGGCATCCTGCAGATCGGCGATCAGGTGCCCATCGTGACGTCGCAATCGCAGGACCAGACGGCCAATGCACCGATCCTGACGCAGGTGGAATATCGCGACACGGGCATCATCCTGCGGGTGCGCCCGCGCATCGGGGCCGGGGGCCGGGTGACGCTTGAGATCAGCCAGGAAGTGAGCGACGTGGCCGAGACGGAAACGTCGGGCATCGATTCACCCACGATCCGGCAGCGCAAGGTGCAGACCTCGGTCGCGCTGATCGACGGGCAGACGCTGGCGCTGGGCGGGTTGGTGCAGGAATCCGATCGGATGACGCGATCCGAGGTGCCAGGGCTGGGCCGGGTGCCGGTTGTCGGCAACCTGTTCCGCAGCAAGGACAGCCGTCGGGGGCGGACCGAACTGCTGATCCTGATCCGGCCGCGGGTGATCTTGTCAGAGGGCGATGCAAATTCCGCCACGGCCTATTGGCGCACGAAACTGTCGGGGGCGAATTCCACTCTGGAAAGCGGGCTTGGCCGCCCGCGCCATTCCGTCAGCGACGTGATCGAATAACGCGCACGGCGGGGGGCGGGGCCATGCCCACCTATGCATACAGAGCCTATGGCGCGCGCGGAACGGTGGAAACCGGGACGCTGGACAGCCCGTCGGAATCGGCGGCGGTGGAAACGCTGCGGGCGCTGGGGTTGACCGTTGTTGAACTGACCGAGGGCGCGGTGGCGGCCTCGCTGCCATGGTGGAAGCGCGAGATCAGCCTGTCTGGCGGGGCGCTGGCACTGGCGGAACAGGCGGCGCTGGCGGAACAGATGGCCACGATGCTGCGTGTGCGGCTGCCCGCGATGGAAATGCTGCGCATTCTGGCGCAGGGCGCGGAACGCGCGGATACGCGCGTTCGGCTGGAACGCACGGCGCGGCTGGTGGCGGAAGGCGTGCCGCTGGCACAGGCGTTTGAACAGGCAGGGCCGAGGGTGGCGCCGGTGTTCCTGTCGCTGCTGCGGGCGGGCGGGCAATCGGATGCGATGCCAGAGCAGTTGACCGATCTGGCGCGTTTGCTTCGGCTGCAGGATCAGTTGCGCGGGCAAGTCGCGACGGCGCTGCTGTACCCAGCGATCCTGATTGTTGCGGCGGTGGCGGTGTTGTTGATCGTGGCGCTAACGCTGGCCCCCGCGCTGGCCCCGCTGTTTCAGGGCGACGGGCGGGAGATGCCCGCGTCGCTGGCGTTTTTCAGCGCCTTGGGCGATCTGATCCGGGGGTGGTGGCCGGTTTTGCTGTTGGGTCTGTGTGCGGTGGTGGCTGTGGTCATCTGGGGGCTGCGGGCGGGCTGGGGGCGGGTGGCATTCCGGCTGCCGCTGTTCAGGCCGTTGATGCGGGATGCGGCGCTGCTGGCCTTGGTGCGGTCGCTGGCGCTGATGTTGAAGGCCGGGCGGCCGCTGGCCGAGGCGTTGCGCGGAATGGCCGAGGCCGATCCCGGTGGCCCTTTCGCGCCGGACCTGCGCGCAGCGACGGCGGCGCTGGAGCGGGGTGAGCGGGCGCATGTGGCGCTGGCCAAGGGCGGGCGCTTGCCGCCGATGGTGCGGGAACTGTTCCGCGTGGGCGAAGAAGCAAACGCGCTGGTGCCTGTTCTGGAAGCTCTGTCCCAGAGCGTACAGGGGCAGTTGGACCAGAGCACGCAGCGCCTGCTGCGCCTGCTGACGCCGATCCTGACGCTGGTCATCGGGGGCGTCGTGGGGGGGCTGGTCTATTCCATCATGGGGGCGGTGCTGTCGATCAATGATCTGGCCTTCTGACACGCGCAACAGGCGGCGGGGGTTTTCCCTGCTGGAAGCGATGCTGGCCATGGCCGTTCTTGCGCTTGTCCTTGGCACGGCTTTGGGCCGTGTCGGCTGGACCGTTGGGCAGATAGGGCAACGGTCGGATGCGGCATGGGGCACGGAACTGGCCCGGTCAGTGCTGGATGAATACAGCGTTACCCGTGATGCCGCCTTGGCCGAAGGCCGCGCTGCGCCGGATTGGCGGTGGGAGTTGACGGTGTCATCGGGCGGCGAGCGATTGCAGGAGGCAACGGTGCGGGTCTGGCGCGCGGATGACCGCGAGCGCGCGGTGGTGCTGCGGGCGCTGCTGCCAGAGAACGCGCCGTGACGCGGCGCAACCCGAGGGCCGGGGTGACGCTGCTGGAACTGCTGATTGCGCTGTGGGTGATGGCGGCGGCCGCGATGATCCTGGCGTCATCCCTGGGGCTGATGGGGCGGGCGCTGGCGCGGGTCGGGGGGGAGGCCACGGATGTGGAGCGCATTTCCGCCCGCGTTACCGTGCGGCGCTGGCTGGAAGAGATGCCAACGGGCGCGCGGTTGGTTGGGGATGCAAGCAGCGTGACATTTGTCACGCTGATCGACACGCCCCCGCTGACGGCGGCGGAACTGGTGGCGGTGCGGCTGTCCGGGGCGGGTGGCGCAGTGCGGGCAGATGCCGGGGCGATAGAGGTTGAACTGGCCCCGCAAGGACAGGTGACGGGTATCCGCTATTTCGGCGCGCCCGGGCCTGCGGACCGCCCGGAATGGCGGGAAGTTTGGCCAGAGACGGCCACCGCTCTGCCCGATCTGATCCGGCTGGATTATGTGGATGGCGAGCGGGTTATGCCGCCTTTGACCATACGCCCCGCGCGAAAGGCGCGTCAGAGCGAGATGTCGCTGTCTTCGCCCGTCCCGCCGGGTTGACCGTCGCGGCCAAGGGTTGTCAGTCCGAAAGGCCCGGCCCCGCCCGGCGCGACATAGGTGAAGGGGCGACCCCACGGATCGGTCATATCGGCATCACCATCAAGGTAGGGGCCTTTCCATCCGTCTACATCCGCAGGCGCAGTGATCAGGGCAGACAGGCCTTCGCCCGTGGTCGGATAGCGGCCGGTGTCGATGTAGAAAAGTTGCACGGCACCCTTGAGATTGGCCATCGCCACCTCAGCCGCCTGCGATTTGGCGCGACCGAAGCTTTCCATCAGGCGGGGGGCGCCGAAACCCACGATCAGGGCGATCACGGCAAGGACGATCATCACCTCAAGCAGGGTGACGCCAGACTTTGCATGGCGACGATGGGTTGGGCGGGTCATGGCGCGGCGGGTCCGGGCAGAGGAAAGTTCACGAAGATGAATATTGCATAAGCGAGGAAGGGGCCAAAAGCGAGGCTCCTCTGCGCGGTGTTGTGTCGGGCCCTGCCCCGCCGCCGCGCCAGCAGTGCTGCGACGATGCCCCCGGTCGCAGCCACGAAGATCATCGCCCAGACTTGCCCTGCGCCGAGGCAGAGCGTGCCTGCCCCGATCAGCTTGGCATCGCCGATCCCCAAAGCCTCATCTCCGCGCCGGAGGAAGTACCAGCCACCTGCCCACCACAGCACAGCGGTCAAGAAGGCAGCAGTGGCGAGGGTGACCATAAGGGGCATGGTCAGGCCGTGCAGATGCCACTGGAAAACCGCGCCCGACAGGGCGATGATCGCGGTGCCGAGGTCCGGGATTTCCTGTCGCATCAGGTCGATGTGGCTGATCCATATCAGGGGCAGCGCGATGACGGCAGCAAAGAGCAAACGGTCCGGCGGCTGCGTCAGACAGGCCAATGCGAAGGTCGCCGCATAGGCGGCCGCGAGGGCGGGCAGGAACCGGGGGCGAAGGGGCGTCATGGCGCGCAATCATCGGCTGGGGCGGAACCGACGGCAAGGGGTGGTGCTGCTGGTCGTGCTGGCCGGTGTCGTGCTGATTGCGGCCTTGGCCGGAACCCTGCGCGCCCGTGCCGGGGCGACCAGTGCCGTGCTGGCGCGGCTGGCCGACACCCATCGCGTGGCTTTGGCGGAAAGCGCGGTGATCGCGCAGGTGCGGGCGACATGGGGGCAGCCCACGGCTGCG
The DNA here is from genome assembly GCA_035192965.1 of Fuscovulum sp. NCBI lineage: Bacteria > Pseudomonadati > Pseudomonadota > Alphaproteobacteria > Rhodobacterales > Paracoccaceae > Fuscovulum > Fuscovulum sp. The sequence goes on from CP136571.1 coordinate 133,353, forward strand.
ATCCGTCGGGCCGACGGGACACCCGTGGTGATTGCACGCGACGGGATGCGATGGGAGGTGCGGGTGAGCGATGTGGAAGGGTTGGTCGATCTTTACGCCGCGCCTGCGCCGGTGCTGGGCCTGTTGCCGGGCGTATCAGCGGCAGAGCTGGGCAGCGCCCGCAACCGGATGATCGCAGGGCTGGCTCCCGGTGACAGGCATCTGTCGGTGGAGCAGACGATGGCGGCGATGGGGCTGGATGCCGGAATACGCGCGCGGCTGCTGCCTTTGGTGACGCAGCGGGCACGAACCGGAGAGATCAACCCGGTGCTGGCCCCGCCCGAACTGCGGGGAAAGGCGCTGATGCTGGCCGAGCAGGATATCGCGGGCGGCGATCTGGCGCAGATCAGCGCCCGGCAGGTGGATTAGCCGCGCCACGCCGCGCCATCCGGCCAGAGATGGGCGGCGATGGAGGCGGGTTTCATGGTAATGGAATAGCCCGGTTCTTCGGGTGGCATGTAATGGCCTGCCTTCATGTGAACGGGTGTTAGGAAATGGTCGTGCAGGTGATCGACATATTCCAGCACCCGGTCGGTCAGGCTGGCCGAGACGCAGACATAATCGAAGATCGACAGGTGCTGGACATATTCGCACAGGCCCACCCCGCCCGCATGGGGGCAGACGGGGACGCCGAAATGATCGGCCAAAAGGAAGACGCCAACGATTTCGTTCACGCCGCCAAGGCGGGCTGAATCGAGTTGCAGAACCTGCAAGGCATCGGCCTGAAGGAACTGTTTGAACATCACCGCGTTCTGGCAATGCTCGCCCGTGGCCACCTTGATCGGGGCCACGCCCCGCGCGATGGCGGCATGGCCGAGAATGTCATCGGGGCTGGTGGGTTCTTCGATGAACCAAGGGTTGAACTGGGCCAACGGACGCATGTGATGGATCGCCTGCGCCACGCCCCAGACCTGATTGGCATCCATCATCAGGTGGCGGTTGGGGCCGATCTCTTCGCGGATGATCCGGGCGCGGCGGATGTCATCGTCCAGATTGCCGCCGACCTTCATCTTGAAATGGTTCCAGCCCTGCGCGATGGCCGCGCGGCAAAGGCTGCGCATCTTGTCATCGGAATAGCCCAGCCAACCCGCCGAGGTGGTATAGGCCGGATAGCCATTGGCCCGCATTTCGGTGATGCGGGTGGCGCGGGTGGGAAGGTTTTCCTCTAGCCGTTCGCGGGCGCGGCCGGGGTCCAGCGCATCGGACAGATAGCGCCAGTCGACAAGGGCCACGGTTTCCGCCGGGGTCATGTCACACAGGATGCGCCAGACAGGTTTGCCGGCGCGTTTGCCCCACAGATCCCACAGCGCGTTGACCAGCGCGGCGGTGGCGAGGTGGATCACGCCCTTGTCGGGGCCCGTCCAGCGCAACTGGCTGTCGCCCGTGATGCGCCGCCATGTGGCGCCCATGTCTGCAAGCAGGTCTTCGACCGGGATATCCTTGATCAGCGGGGCAAGGGCGGTAATCGCGGCGACGCAAAGCTCATTCCCGCGCCCGATGGTGAAGGTCAGGCCGTGGCCTTCGGTGCCGTCATCGGTTTCGATGATGCAATAGGCGGCCGAGTAATCGGGGGCGAGGTTCATCGCATCCGACCCATCCAGCGAGCGGGAGGTGGGAAAGCGGATATCCAGCGCGCGAATGGCGGTGATACGGGTCATGGCGGTTCCTCCTGCCCGAACCATAGGCCGGGCAAGAGGGGGTTGGGAAGGGTCAGCCCCCCGCTAACCCTTGTTGCGTCGCAGCATCGGCAGCAGGATCAGCGCAAGGCCGAGGCCGAGTTGCAGGCCACCCGCCACGCGCAGGGCGCCGGGCTTGGGCAACAGGACCAGCGCCAGTTTGGCGATGGATGCCATCGCCGCCGTGCTGCGCGCCCGTTCCTGCGCGGCGCGCAGGTTGGCGCGGATGACCAGCGCCAGCACAGCCACCAGCGCAAAAAGCGCAAGGCCGATGATCGCCAAGGCCCCCGCCAGCCCGACATGCGGAATAAGCGCAGTAACGGCAGCCGCCACCAGCAGCCCAAGGGCCGCCAGCGTGACCAGCACCGCCACCACGGCCAAGGCGACGGCCCCCAGAACGGGGGCCACGGGGCCTGTGCGTTTCATCAATCGCGGTGCGACAGGAACAGGCCCAGGATCACGCCCAGCCCCACTGCCCCGGCCAGCCACGCGAAAGGGTGGGTCTGCACCTTGCCTTCCACATCGGATTGCATCGAGCCGAACTGCTTGCGCAGTTCCTTGATGGCATAAAGCGCCTCATCGGTGGCGTCGTCGGCGATATCCTTGGCCTTGGCTTTGGCCTCGGTCGCACCCTTGAGGCCAAGGTCGCGCAGTTGATGGGTCAATGCGGTGATTTCATCCCGCAGTTCCTGAATGCGGCTTTCGACGTCATCCTGAATGTTTTCGCGCGCGTCTGTGACGGTTTGCAGCGGAGTCTTGGCCATAGTGGTATTCCTTTTCACGTCGTGCGTCCCGACGTCTATCATAATGATTAATAATGGCAGGTCTTTGATCTAACGCAGAACAGGCGGGGATTCGCCACCCGCCTGCATCACGTTTCGGTGCTTTGGGCCGCCCGGATCAGGCCCGATGTTCAGGCAAAGGTCACCGCGCGGGCAAAGGGCAAGTCGCGCAGGCGCTGGCCTGTCAGGGCAAAGATCGCATTGCCCAGCGCCGGCGCGGCGGGGGGCGTGCCGGGTTCGCCAATGCCCCGGATATGAGGCTGGTTTTCCAGAATCTGCACCCGGATTGGCGGGCATTGCGACAGGCGCAGGGGTTCGTAATCCCAGAAATTCGCCTGTTCGGCCATGCCATCGGCAAAGGTGATTTCGCCCCGGATCGCGGCGGACAGGCCAAAGACCATGCCGCCTTGCAGCTGGGCCTCGATATTGCCGGGGTCCAGCGCGGTGCCGACATCGGCGGCGATCCATGCCCCCGTCATGCGGATACCTTCGGGGGTATTCTCGATCTCGATCACTTGCGCAGTTGGCACGCCGAAAGACATGCAGAAGGCCACCCCTTTGGCCCGGCCCGGCGCGGTGCTGCCCCAGCCGGACATCTCTGCCACGGTTTCCAGCACCTTGCGCGAAGGATCATGGTCAATCTGCGACAGGCGGAATTCCAGCGGGTCCGCCCCGGCCAGATGGGCCAGTTCATCTATCGCGGTTTCGTGGAAGAAGGCGTTCTGCGATGCGCCGACTGACCGCCACGATCCCACCGGCACCATCGCGGGGGCGCGGTAGCCTGTCACGCGGTGGTTGGCGAAACGGTAGGGCTGTTCCCATGCGCCCTGCACGATGGCCCCATCTGGGCCGGGCAGGGAATAGCCCAGCCGCCCGGCCTGGCTTTCCACCACCGACGAAGAGGCGGTGGCGTAGTCAAAGGCGACCAGCGTCTGGCCATCCAGTTTCGCCCGTACGCGGGCGATGGCGGCGGGGCGATAGGCATCGTGGGTCATGTCCTCTTCCCGGCTCCATGCCAGCAGGATCGGGGTGCCCTCCATCGCCTTGGCGATCTGGATGGACTGGCGCAGTGCGTCCATTTCCAGCCTGCGACCAAAGCCGCCGCCCATGGGCAGGATCTGGATTTCGATGGCCTCTGGCGGAAGGCCGGTGATCGCCTGCGCCTCGGCCAGTGCCTGCGTGGGGATCTGGTTTCCGGCCCAGACGGTAAGCTTGCCGTCGCGCAGCAATGCCGCGCCAGACATGGGTTCCATCGTGGCATGGGCCAGATAGGGGACGGTGTATTCGGCCTGCCAGTCCTCTGCGGTCAGGATGGTGTCGACGTCGCCATCATTGCGGTTGGTGCTGTCCTTGCGGTCTTCGGTGAACGAGGCGCGCAGGGTTTCGGTGATCTCAGAACTGGTGGCGGGATAGGGGGCGGGGCCCCAGTCAAAGGTGATGGCATCCGCCGCCTGCATCGCGTGCCATGTGGTTATGGCGATGACCGCCACGCCGTTGGGAATGGGGACGATCCGCTCTACCCCCGGCATCGCCTCGGCCGCGCTGGCATCATAGGACAGCATTTCGCCGCCAAGGCGCGGATTGGTGCGAACGGTGGCAAAGCGCATCCCCGGCAGGCGCAGGTCGATGGCATAGGTTTCCGTCCCGGTCACCTTGGCCAGCATATCGGTGCGCGGCAGGCTGCGGCCCAGCAGACGCCAGTTTTCGCGGGGTTTCAGGGTGGGTTCTTCGCGCAGGTCAATGCCTGCGGCATCCACTGCCAGATCGGCATAGGGGATGCGCGTGCCATCGGGGGCAAGGACAGCGCCATCCTCGGTAGACAGTTGATCGGCGGAAAGGTTCAGCCGCGCGGCGGCGGCCTGCACCAACGCCATGCGGGCGGCGGCCCCGGCAAGGCGCATCTTTTCAAACGCATCAGGGATAGACGACGACCCGCCGGTGATTTGCAGGCCAAGGAATTTCGCCGGTATATCCATCGCACCGCGCATGGTATTGGCAAGGCGGCTGTCATCCGTGGGGGCAAAGGGGATGCCTTCGGCCAGCACGGCAGAGTTGAAATAGGCCTTGGAGGCCGGGCCGTGGATCACGCGGATCGCGGACCAGTCCAGATCCATCTCTTCGGCCACCAGCGCGGCAAGGGTAGTGTGAACGCCCTGCCCCATTTCGGCGCGCGGGGCGATGACGGTGACGCCGTTCGCGTCGATCATGACATAGGGGTTCAGCGTCGCCTCTCCCGTGCCAAGCCCCGCCTCCAGCGGGTTGCCATAAGGTGTGGCGTAGCGATACCAGCCAAAGGCGACCCCGCCCAGAATGGCGACGGACCCGAACAAAAAGCCCCGGCGGGCGATCTTCATGGCGCGGCCCATCTCATGCCTCCTTCAAACGGTTGGCGGCATCCTGCACAGCAGCGCGGATGCGGGGATAGGTGCCGCAGCGGCAAAGGTTGCCGGACATCGCTTCGTCAATCTGCGCGTCTGATGGTTCGGGCGTTTCCGCCAGCAGCGCAGCGGCCTGCATGATCTGGCCCGACTGGCAGTAGCCGCATTGCGCCACCTGCGCGGCCTCCCACGCCGCCTGCACGGCGTGCAGCGCGGCGGGGTTGCCCAGCCCTTCGATGGTGGTCACAGCGGCCCCGGCCACATCACCCAGCGGCGTCTGGCAGGACCGCACGGCCTGCCCATCCACATGCACGGTGCAGGCACCGCAGGCGGCAACGCCGCAGCCGAATTTCGTGCCGGTCAGGTTCAGCCCATCGCGCAGCGCCCAGAGAAGCGGCATGTCAGGCGGCAGGTCGAGCGTTTCGGTCCTGCCATTCACGGTGAAAGTCACGGCCATCGGCGCCTCCATTGATTTCTGACAGATTGAGCGTGAAATGTCAGTCTGTCAATTGACAAAGTGGAAAGGTTTTGTCAGCTTGTTCATATGGCTGTTTCGATGCCCCACAGCGCCACCCCGGTTGACCGACAGGATGCAATCCTTGACGCGGCTTTCGGGGCTTTTGCCACCTATGGGTATCGCCGCACCTCGATGGATGACATTGCGCGCGGGGCGGGGCTGTCGCGGACGGCGCTGTATCTGCATTACCGCAACAAGGAAGACATCTTCCGCTCACTCGCCCTGCGCTATTTCGACGAAGCGCTGCGCGACATGACCGCCGCGCTGAACGTGCCGGGGCAAACGCTGCAACAGGCGCTGCTGGCCGCATTCGTTGCAAAGGACGGCAAGTTCATGGAGGCCGTGCTGTCCACCCCGCATGGCGAAGAGCTCATGGATGCAGGATTTTCGGTAACCGGCGATCTGGCGGCGGCAGGTGAGGCGCGGATGGTGGCCGTGCTGGGGGATTGGCTGGCGCAACGTGCGCTGCCACCCGACCTTGGCAGTGGGCCAGAGGTGGCGCAGGCAATCATTGCGGCGGTCAAGGGGCTGAAAACATCGGCCCGGTCGCTGCCGGAATACCGGGTCGGGCAGGCGCGGCTGGCCGCGCTGTTTGCGCGGGCGCTGACCTGACGGCGGGGCCTAATAGCGGCCGAGGAATTCCAGAATGATGCCGGTTGCGATGGCAACGCGGACAAGATCGTTGTCGATCAGCACATAGCGGCTGCCATCGGGCGGGGCGGGCAGATCGTAACGGTCGTAATCGCGCACCTCATACCACGGCAGTGTGCCGGGGATCCGCGCGCCGACCTGCCATTTCTTGGCCTGACCCGGCGGCACACAAGGCACCGCTTTTTTGGCCAGCCCGGGCGGGCAGCCCTTTGGGTTTGCCATGGCAGGCAGCGCAGGCGCCGCGACCGACGCGGCGATCATCAACGGAAGAAGCAGGTTCCGGAAAACTTGGCGCATTTTGATCATGTCCGCCTTTTGAACCCTGCCCTTGCCCATGACAACCCCGCCCCGGACCGCCACCCGAAATCGGGCGGAAAGCCACCGGTCGGGCCGTCAATCCGTGCCCAGAATGAACAAAAGCGCGGTCCGCGTCCGATCCGTGCAATCCGACAGGGCCGCGATTAGCGCTGGCAGTTCGGCCACAGAGCCGGGCTTGCGCGCGGCATTTTCGATCTCTTTCAGCGCGGCATGCAACCCCGACGCCCCAACCGCCGCCGCCGAGCCAGAGGCGCGATGCGCCGTCGCGGCAAGCGTCACGTAATCCTGCACGGCCAACAGACCACGCAGTGTTACGGCCGTTTCCTCGACCTCGGTCAGCATGCGGGTCAGAAAGGCACGCAGGGTGTCATCACCAAGCGTTTCCCGCACTTCTTCGATCACAGTTGCATTCAACAGCATGGGGACCTCCTGACGCGGTGCAGGTTTAGCCTGCCCAAAGGAGTCTGCCACCCGTCCATTGGTCTGTTGGCACGACGAATGGCGTGCCAACCTACTGCTCTATGTTGTTTTGTGCGGAAATCCGCCAATCGCCGGGCGCTGATCTGCTGATTCAGGCCGCGCGTTCCAGCGCTTTGTTCACCACGGTGACGATCTCACCCAGCGGATGGCGGGTCAGCGTCGTGGGCATGGCCAGCACCACGCGGGCGCGCAGGTCATCATCCAGACGGTCACGAATCGCACCCAGAAGCGGCGCTTCGGCGGCCAGGACAAGCCGCTGCGCCCGCCCGCGCGCCGCCTCGCGCGCCAGACGCCCCACGACCTGCACGGCAAAGGCCGAGGTGGCAAGGCGTTCGCGATCCGTCACCTCATGCGCAGAGCGGTTTTCGGCGGGCAGAGGGGCCACGGGCGCATCCATCCGGTCGATCAGGCGCAGGTCGGGCTGTTTCACGCAGCCTGCGTTTTCCAAGATCATCGCGCCTTCCGAACAGGCGGCCACGATCCAAGTTCCACGGTGAAGTCCTGCCATCGCGATACCCTCCATTCTTGTTGTTTTGCAGGTCAGAGGTGGCCATGCGCCCGCCCCGCGGAAGTGCGGCACCCTGCCGCAGCAGGCCGGAAAGCCCGGAAAACCGGCGCAGATCGGCCAAGTTCACGCAGAGTTCAACCCGATGCGCCCATGATCGGCACAGGATGCGTGCAGGGCGCGATTTTGCTTGCCAGACGTATCCCTGCGCCGTCTTATTTGTTTTACAAACGTACAGGAGCGCTTCCTTGGCCGCATCCGCCGCGCAGCACCGGACTGATCCCGCGCCCGAAGCGATCCGGGTGGAAGGGCTGCACAAATCCTTTGGCCCGCATCACGTGCTGAAGGGCGTCGATCTGACGGCGCATGAGGGCGACGTGATCGCGGTGATCGGCGGGTCCGGGTCGGGCAAATCGACCATGCTGCGCTGCATCAACTTTCTGGAAACGCCCAGCGAAGGCAAAATCGTGATCGCGGGCGAAGAGGTGCGGCAGCGGCCTGAGGGCGGTGCAGCGGACCGCCGCCAGATCGAACGCATCCGCCGCAGCCTTGGGATGGTGTTCCAAAGCTTTAACCTATGGACGCACAAGACGGTGCTGGACAACCTGATCGAGGTGCCAGTGCATGTGCTTGGCGTGCCCAAGGCCGAGGCCGTGGATCGCGCCATGGCCTTGCTGGCGCGGGTGGGGCTGGCGGAAAAGGCCGGGGCCTACCCGGCGTTCCTGTCGGGCGGACAGCAGCAGCGCGCAGCCATCGCGCGGGCGTTGTGCATGGAACCCAAGGCCATGCTGTTTGACGAACCGACCTCGGCGCTGGACCCCGAACTGGTGGGCGAAGTGCTGGCCGTGATCCGGGCGCTGGCCGCCGAAGGGCGGACGATGATCCTTGTCACGCATGAGATGAAATTCGCGCGCGAAGTGGCGAGCCATGTCGTCTTTCTGGCCGATGGGCTGGTGGAGGAACAGGGCCCGCCCGAACAGCTTTTCGGTGCGCCGCAATCGCCGCGCCTGCAACAATTCCTTCGGTCCGTGGGCTGAAGGGGACAAGAAACCAAAACTGGGAGTCTGACCGATGAAAAGAACAATGACCGCCGCGCTTGCCCTGTCCTTTGGCCTGATGGCCGGTGTGGCCCAAGCGCAGACCGCCGTGAAAGTGGGCATCGCCGCCGAGGCCTATCCCCCCTTTGCCAGCCAGGATGCCAGCGGCGCCTGGGTCGGCTGGGAGGTGGAGATGATCGGTGCCATCTGCGCCGCGGCCGAACTGACCTGCGAGATTGTTCCCGTGGCATGGGATGGCATCATCCCGGCGCTGACGGCGGGCCAGATCGATGCGATCATGGCGTCGATGTCGATCACCGAAGAGCGGATGCAGACGATCGACTTTTCCGACAAATACTACAACACGCCCACCGTCGTTGTCGGCACCAAGGGCGTAGAGATGGCGGCAACACCCGAAGGCCTGACCGGCAAGATCATCGGGGTGCAGGTGTCGACCGTGCATCAGGCCTATGTCGAAAAGTACTTCGCCCCCGTCGCGGCCGAGGTGAAAACCTATCAGACGCAGGATGAAGCCAATCAAGATCTGGTGGCCGGGCGCGTGGATGCGATCCAGGCCGACAGCATCGCGCTGGACGCCTTCCTTGCTACCCCGGAAGGGCAGGCCTGCTGTGAAGTGAAGGGCACCGTGGCCGACGATCCGGCGATTCTGGGCCTTGGCGTGGGCGTCGGCCTGCGCAAGGGCGAGGATGACCTGAAAGCCGCCTTCAACAAGGGCATCGCAGCGGTTCTGGCCGATGGCACCTATGACAAGGTGAATGCGGGCTATTTCGCATCCAGCATCTACGGCAACTAAGAGCTGACGGCAGGGAGAGGGGGTCATGGGCCCGCTGGACCTTTTGGCCCTCTCGCCCCCCGGATGGGGGGCCACCTTGCTGGCCGGGCTGTGGAATTCGCTGCTGATCGCGGTCGGGGCGTTTTCCATGGGTCTGGTTCTGGGCGGGCTTGGCGCATGGGGGAAAATCCATGGCGGCCCGATCACGCGCGACCTGTTGGCGATGTATACGACCGTGGTTCGCGCGGTGCCGGAACTGATCCTGATCCTGATCCTGTATTTCGGCGTCACCGATCTGGTGAACCAGATCCTGATCGCCTTTGGCCATGAACGGATTCAAATCTCTGGTGTGCTGGCCGGGATCGCCGTGCTGGGCGTGGTGCAAGGCGCCTATGCGACCGAGGTGCTGCGCGGCGCGCTGTTGGCCGTGCCGCAGGGGCAGGTCGAGGCGGCAAAGGCCATGGGGATGCCGCCCCTGTTGATGGCGCGGCGGGTGATCTTTCCGGCCATGCTGGGGCTGGCAATGCCCGGGCTTGCCAACCTGTGGCTGATCGCCACCAAGGATACCGCGCTGCTGGCTGTGGTAGGCTTTGGCGAACTGACCTTTGCCACCCGTCAGGCGGCGTCATCGACCAAGGCCTTCTTCACCTTTTTCCTCGCCGCCGGGGTGATCTATCTGATCATCACCCTGCTGTCGGGGTGGATCTTTGCCCGGATCGAGGCCTGGGCACGGCGCGGCGAACCGCGCAATTCGGGGGGCTGACCGCGATGCGCGACTGGCTGCAACCCCATCGGATTTTCCTTTTCATCCTCGGGCTGGTGATTGTGGCCTGGTGCGCCACCACAATGCGCTGGGACTGGCTGCCGAAATATGCGCCCCTGATGGCCGAGGGCATCTGGCGCACGATCTGGCTTTTGGTGCTGTCGGTGTTCTTCGGGATGCTTCTGGCCATTCCGCTGGGTTTGGCGCAGGCGGCGGGGCCTTGGTATCTGGCCACCCCGGCGCGGGTGTTCTGCACGGTGATCCGCGGCACGCCGCTTCTGCTGCAGATCTGGCTTTTGTATTACGGGCTGGGGTCGCTGTTTCCGCAATTTCCGTGGATACGGCAAAGCGATCTGTGGCCCATCCTGCGGCAGGCCTGGCCCTATGCGCTGCTGGCGCTGACGCTGTCCTATGCGGGATATGAGGGCGAGGTGATGCGCGGGGCGTTCAAATCCGTGCCGCGCGGGCAGTTAGAGGCGGCGCGGGCCATGGGGATGCCGCGCCACAAGATCCTGTCGCGCATCTGGCTGCCGCAGGCGTTTCGCGCCGTGCTGCCCACGCTGGGGGGCGAAACGGTGCTCCAGATGAAGGCGACGCCCTTGGTCGCCACGATCACGGTGGTGGAGATTTACGCCGTGGCCAGCCGGGTGCGGCAGGATACGTTCATCGTCTATGAACCGCTTCTGCTGTTGGCGCTGGTCTATCTGTGCCTTGCAGGCGCGATCGTGTTCCTGTTCCGCCAGATCGAAAAGCGCGGCCCGCAGATGCGCCGCCCCGGCTGATACCGGGGCGGCCTGTGCCTTAGCCCAGATGATAGGTTTCCGGGATGCCGTAGACGGGGGTATCCAGCCCCTCCATCCGCGCCTTGAGTTGCAGCGACAGGAACTGTGAATAGTGGCGCGACTGGTGCAGGTTGCCGCCGTGGAACCACAGCGCATCCTGTTTCGTGGGCTTCCACATATTGCGCTGTTCGCCCACCCACGGCCCCGGATCCTTGGGCGTGTCGGACCCAAGGCCCCAGCATTTGCCGACCTTGTCCGCCACATCCTTGCCGATCAGGTCTGCCGCCCAGCCGTTCATCGACCCGTATCCCGTGGCATAGACGATCACATCGGCGGGCAGATGGGTGCCATCTTCCAGCACCACGCCATCGGCGACGATCTCGGCCACGTTGCCATGCGCCAGCTTGATCTTGCCGTCGATGATCAACTGGCTGGCGCCCACGTCGATGTAATAGCCCGACCCGCGGCGCAGATACTTCATGAACAGGCCCGACCCATCGGCCCCCCAATCCAGCCAGAACCCGGCCTTTTCCAGCCCGGCGTAGAAATCGGCGTCCACCTCTTTGATCTTGTCATAGATGGGGATCTGGAATTCGTGCAGGATCTTGTAGGGCAGCGAGGCAAAGATCAGATCGGCCTTTTCCGTCGTCATCCCCGACCGGACGGCCTGTTCCGAATACAGCCCGCCCAGCCCGTATTCCATCAGCGGTTCCGACCGCACGATATGGGTGGAAGATCGCTGCACCATCGTGACATCGACATCGTTTTCCCAAAGCGCGGCGCAGATATCATGGGCCGAATTGTTGGAACCGATCACCACCGCGCGCTTGCCTTTATAGGCATCCGGGCCGGGATGTTTTGACGAATGGTGCTGGTCACCCTTGAACGTCTCCATCCCCTTGTAGCTGGGCAGGTTCGGCTTGGCCGACATGCCGGTGGCAAGGACAAGCTGTTTGGGTTTCAGAACCACTTCCTGACCGTCGCGGTCCACCACAACAGTCCATTCCCCCGTCGTCTCATCATATGTGGCGGATTTGCAGGTGGTGCGGGACCAGTAGTTCAGCTCCATCACGCGGGTGTACATCTCAAGCCAGTCGCCGATCTTGTCTTTCGGCGCAAAGACGGGCCAGTTTTCCGGGAACTTGATATAGGGCAGGTGGTCATACCAGACCGGGTCATGCAGGCAGAGCGATTTGTACCGGTTGCGCCAGCTGTCGCCCGGTTTTTCGTTCTTTTCCAGAATGATGGCCGGCACGCCCAGCTGCCGCAGCCGCGCGCCAAGGGCGATGCCGCCCTGCCCGCCGCCGATGATCACCACATAGGGTTGGGTCTTGTAGCCCAGATCGCGCGCCTCGGCCTCACGTTCCTCTTTCCAGGTCGGGCGGTGCTTGTCGGACCCGTGCTTTGCCCCCAGCGGGCGGGTAAAGCCCTTGTGTTCTTCATGCCCCTTCAGCTCCACCATCGTGGTGAGCAGCGTCCAGATCAGGCCGTTCTTCAGCCGGATCAGACCATAACCCCGCGCCACGGCGGTTTCAAAACTGATCCAGGCGGTGGCAATGCCGCCATCTTCGCTGGCGGTTTCGCCCTCGGCGATGCGCCAGTTTGACGGCTGGGTCTTGGCCAGTTGCGCGCCCAGCATGGCGGCAATCTGATCCTTGCCTTCGCTGGTGTGCAGGTTCCAGGTGAAGGTCACCAGATCACGCCAATAGCAATCGTCCTGAAAACAGGCGGTGGCGGCGGCAATGTCGCCGCGTTCCAGCGCCGCGCCGAACGTATCCAGCAGACCCTGCACCTCGGCGGTGGCGGATGTATCAAGCATGTTGTCCTCCCTGTTGTTGTCCCTCACGGGCGCTGGCAGAGCCCCGCCCGTGCCGTTGCATCCACAATGCACTGCACAGCCCGACATGATCAGGATCGCGCGCAAGTCCCCTCCCGGACCTGTTCACCCGATGATCCTGCGCGCATCACGGCCCCGGCTCAACACGACCTTGGTGGCGGGTTGGGGGTTTTCGCCGAGGGCCGGTTGGGCCTATCACTGGGAGGGACAGTCAACCAAAGGCCCGCCCCAATGCCCAAACCCCGCGCGCGCGATCTTGGCCTGCCCTTTCCCGGAACGCCCGGCCCGTTGAACGCCATCACCGATGTGCCCGGCCTGCGTGTGGGGTTCTGCACGCTGACCGATCCGGCGAAACGGATGCGCACGGGTGTCACCGCCATCCTGCCGCGCGACGATCGCGGCATCCCTGTTCCCGTCTGGGCCGGGCATTACGCGCTGAACGGCAATGGCGAGATGACGGGAACGCATTGGATTGACGATGCGGGGTATTTCATCGGGCCGGTCTGCATCACCAACACCCATGGCGTGGGTGCGGTGCACCATGGCGCGACACGCTGGATGATCGACACCTATGATCACTATTTCCGCGAAGATCACGCCTGGGCGATGCCAGTGGTGGCGGAAACCTATGATGGCGTGTTGAACGACATCAACGCGCTGCATGTGACACCCGATCACGCCCTTGCCGCCCTGCGCGCGGCCAAGGGCGGCCCGGTTGAGGAAGGCTCGACCGGTGGCGGAAACGGGATGATCTGCTATGAATTCAAGGGCGGAACCGGCACGTCATCGCGCCGCGTCGCCATTAGTGAACATACGTTCACAATTGGGGCTCTTGTACAGGCCAATCACGGTTTGCGGCCATGGCTGCGTATCCTTGGCCGCCCGGTGGGCGAGGCGTTCCCCGAAAACCGGCTGAAAGATCGCGAAAGCGGGTCAATCATCGTGGTGCTGGCCACGGATGCGCCGCTGTCGGGCCTGTCGCTGCGCCAGATCGCAAAGCGCGCGGCCATCGGCATCGGGCGGGGCGGCACGCCAGGGGGCAATTCCTCGGGCGATATCTTCCTTGCGTTGTCAGTGGCCGATCCGGGGCCAATGCCGCAGCACGCCCCCGCCATAATGACTCGCGCCGAGGCGAACGGGGAATTCCTTGATCCGCTTTACCTTGCCGCGGTCGAAGCGGTAGAGGAAGCGGTGGTCAACGCCCTTGTGGCGGGCGAGGATGTGGCAACGGTGAAACCACCCGGCCAGACCGTCCGCGCCATCGACACGGACCGCCTGCGCCGCCTGTTTCAGCCCAGCGCGTAACCCGATCCGCGCACGGTGCGGACGGGATCGGCATCGCCATGCACGCACAGCGCCTTGCGCAAACGGCCCACATGCACGTCGACCGTGCGGGTATCGACATAGATGTCGCGGCCCCAGACCCGATCCAGCAACTGTTCGCGCGACCAGACACGACCGGGCTTTTCCATGAACGCGGTCAGCAGGCGAAATTCGGTCGGGCCGAGCTTCAGCACCTTTTCCCCGCGAAAGACGCGGTGGGTTTCCGTGTCCAGACGGATATCTTCAAACTCCAGCACCACGCCCATGGTGGATGGGCGCACGCGGCGGATCTGCGCGCGTGCGCGCGCCATCAATTCCACCATCGAATAGGGCTTGATGACATAGTCATCCGCCCCGGTTTCCAACCCGCGCACGCGATCCACCTCATCGGCGCGGGCCGACAGCATGATCACGGGGATGGACCGGGTTTCCGGGCGCATCTTCAGGCGGCGGCACACCTCAATCCCCGAAACCTTGGGCATCATCCAATCAAGGATGATCATGTCGGGGTGATCTTCATCCACCAAAAGCAGCGCGTCTTCGCCGTTGTCGGCCTGGATCACATCGAACCCTTCGGCCTCGAGGTTATAGGCCAGCACCTCGCGCTGTGCGAATTCATCCTCGACCAGCAGGACCTTGGGCTGATGCACCATTGCGCGTTCCACTTTCATTGGCCTGCTGCCGGCTCGGCACCGCTGAGCATTTCGGCCTTGGGGCGTTCGTCGCCGGGCATGGCGCCGGTGGCCAGATAGATCACCTGTTCAGCGATGGATGTTGCATGATCGCCCACACGTTCGATGTTCTTGGCGATGAAATGCAGGTGCATCGCCGCGCTGATATTGCGCGGGTCTTCCATCATATGGGTCAGCAATTCGCGGAACATGGAATTGTACATCTGATCCACTTCCTTGTCGCGGGTGCGCACGTCCTGCGCCACCGCCACGTCATGGGCGATATAGGCATCCAGCGATTCTTTCAGCCGCAGGACCACCGTCCGCGCCATCCGCAGGATCGAGGCAGAGGTGCCGCCCAGCGGGGACATGTTCGACAAAAGGAGCGACCGCTTTGCCAGGTTCTTTGCATAGTCGCCGCAGCGTTCCAGTGCGGCGGCAATCCGCATCACCGAAAGCACGGTCCGCAGGTCGCCCGCGGTGGGCGAACGCAGCGCCAGAAGACGGGCGCATTCCTCGTTGATCTGTTCTTCCAGCGCGTCGATGGCCTTGTCGCCCTGCTGCACCTTATGGGCCAGCGCCTCGTCACGGGTTTCCAGCGCCTCGGCGGCGTCCAGCAGCGCCTGTTCCACCAGCCCGCCCATGCGCAGGACATAGGCCTGAACCGCCTCAAGATCGCGGTCAAAGGCCGAAAGGATATGGGGTTCCTTCATCACTCGTGTCCTTTCCTCAACCGATCCGGCCGGTGATATAGGCTTCGGTTCTGGGGTCTTTGGGGGTGGTGAAGATCTGCCCCGTCTCGCCGTATTCGACGAGGTTGCCCAGGTGGAAGAAGGCGGTCTTCTGGCTGACGCGGGCGGCCTGCTGCATCGAATGGGTGACGATCACCACGGAAAACTGCGACCGCAGCTCATCGATCAATTCCTCGACCTGCGCGGTGGCGATGGGGTCCAGCGCGGAACAGGGTTCGTCCATCAACAGGACTTCGGGGCTGGTGGCGATGGCGCGCGCGATGCAGAGGCGCTGCTGTTGCCCGCCCGAAAGCCCGGTGCCCGTTGCATCAAGGCGATCCTTCACCTCATTCCACAGGGCGGCCTTCTTCAGGCTGGCCTCGACGATGGCGTCAAGTTCGGCCTTGCCGCGCGCCAGACCGTGGATCTTGGGGCCATAGGCCACGTTGTCATAGATCGACTTCGGAAACGGGTTGGGCTTTTGGAACACCATGCCCACCTTGGCGCGCAGCTGCACCGGATCGACGCGCGGATCATAGATATCCTGCCCGTCCAGCGTGATCTTGCCCGACACGCGGGCGCTGGAAACCGTGTCATTCATCCGGTTCAGGCAGCGCAGAAAGGTCGACTTGCCACAGCCCGACGGGCCGATAAAGGCCGTGACCGTGCGGTCAAGGATGGTCACATCCACATCTTTCAGCGCGTGCTTTTCGCCGTAATGAACCTGCACGCCCTTTGCTTCGATCTTGCTATGAAGCTGAGTCACGTCCCTCTTCACCAGTCGCATGTCGTCCATCATAGCATCCCCTTACCAGCGGCGTTCAAAACGGCGGCGCAGCAGGATCGCCGCGACGTTCATGATCACAAGAAACACCAGCAGCACGATGATCGCGCCCGAAGACCGTTCGATAAAGGCCGGGTCAGACCGCGACGCCCAGGAATAGACCTGCACCGGCAGCGCGGTGGCCGGGTCCATGACCCCACCCTCCAGCGGCCCGGCGGGATAGTTCGTCACGAAAGCCACCATCCCGATCAGCAAGAGCGGCGCGGTTTCGCCCAGCGCCGAAGCCAGCCCAAGGATCGTGCCCGTCATGATGCCCGGCATGGCCAAGGGCAGCACATGGTGGAACACCACCTGCATCTTCGACGCGCCAATCCCCATCGCCGCATCGCGGATCGACGGCGGCACCGCGCGGATTGCCGCCCGCGTGGCGATGATGATCGTGGGCAGCGTCATCAGCGAGATCACCAGCGCCCCCACAAGGCTGGAGGATTGCGGCAAGCCCATGAAGTTGATGAAAATCGCCAGACCAAGGATACCGAACACGATCGACGGCACGGCCGCGAGGTTCGAGATGTTCACCTCGATCAGATCCGTCAGCCGGTTCTTGGGGGCAAATTCTTCAAGATAGATCGACGCGGCCACGCCCACGGGCACGGTGAACAGCGCCACCATCACCATCATGTAAAGCGACCCGATGATCGCCACGCCCAGCCCCGAAGCTTCGGGCCGCAGGTCGGATGCATCGGGGCCGGTCAGGAAGCCCCAGTTGAAGGACAGCGACAATATCCCCGCCTCGACCAGCCGATCCGACAGGTCCAGCTGTGCGGGCGTCACGTTGCTATCGAGCGCGGCGCTTTCGCGGGTGACGCGGCCCTTGAGATAGCCGTCGATCCGGCCCGTCGCAAAGACATCCACATCAACCGTCTGGCCCACCAGCGACGGATCGGCCAGCACCCGGTCACGCAACCGCGCGGGGGCATCGCCAGAAATCATCGCCTCAAGATCCTTGTCCGACACATCGGTCACAGCGATCCCGCGCTCTTGCAGATGCGCGATGAAGCTGGCGGTCAGCAGCCGCTTGTAGCCAATCGTCGTGACCTTCGCCATCGCCGCCGCGTCACGGGTTCCGGCCTTGTCCACCACTGCGGCGTCGACAAAGACTGGGAATTCCAGCTTGGCCTGCCGAAAGGCCGACACGCCATCGATGAAGATCGTCAGCAACATGAAGGCCAGCGTCGCAAGGCTGATCACGATGGCGCCGATGCCATAGGCCTTCATCCGCCATTCGCGTGCATTGCGCGCGCGTGTCCGTGCGCTGCCCGCCAGAAGAGAGCTTTCCTTTGCCACCGGCCGGATGTCCGGCCCGCCTGCCGACATTTCGGTCATTCGTATTGCTCCCGGTATTTGCGCACGATCCACAGCGCAAAGATGTTCAGGCACAGGGTGATGACGAACAGCGAAATCCCCAGCGCAAAGGCCACCAGCGTTTCGGGCGAGTTGAATTCGGTATCCCCGGTCAACTGGCTTACGATTTTCACGGTGATCGTGGTCATCGCCTCGAACGGGTTCAGGTCCAGCTTGGCCGCCGCCCCCGCGCCCATGGTCACGATCATGGTTTCGCCGATGGCGCGGCTGGCGGCCATCAGCACGGCGCCCACGATCCCCGGCAGGGCGGCGGGCAGCACCACATTGGTGATCGTCTCGGCCCGCGTCGCGCCCAGACCCAGCGACCCGTCGCGCAGGCTTTGCGGCACGGCGGTGATGATGTCATCGGCCAGTGACGAGATGAAGGGAACGTTCAGGATGCCGATCACCAGCCCCGCCGTCATCACCGATGATCCGGAATTGCCAAGGCCCAGCGGCATCGCGATGTAATCACGCAGCAAGGGCCCCACGGTCACCAGGGCGAACAGGCCGAACACCACGGTGGGGATACCGGCGATCACCTCGATCAGCGGCTTGACGATGGATCGCACGCGGGGATTGGCAAACTCGGCCAGATAGATCGCGGCAAACAGCCCGATGGGCACCGCCACCAGCATCGAGATGAAGCTGATGTAAAGCGTTCCCCACAGCAGCGGCAGCAGCCCAAGCTCGGACCCGCCACGGAACGCGGGGGACCAGGTCAGCCCGAAGAAGAAATCGCCGATGGGATAGAATTTGAAGAAGCGGATGCTTTCCGACAGCATCGACATGACGATGCCAACAGTCGTCAGGATGGCGATGGTGGAGGCCAGCATCAGCACGGCCAGCATCACGCGTTCCACCTGATTGCGGGCGCGGAAATCGGGGTTGGTCAGGCGGATCGCATAGAACAGGCCGCCAACTGCCACCGCCACCACCAGAAGGGTTCGCAGCAGGGCGCCATAGCCCGCCAGTTCACGATAGCTTTGCGCCGCGACCAGCGTTTCGGGCTGCACTTCGGCCCCCAGTGCCACACCGGTTGCGGCCAGCGTGTCGCGCACGGAACCCGTGGTCGTGTCCAGCGCCGCCACTTCATCCGCCGACAGCGCACCCGATGCGATGGCCGAATCCAGACCGGCCGCAATGCGGCGTACATCGGCGAACAGCAGGGTGCGGGCGGGATCGTCTTCGATCATCTCCGCCGGAAAGAAACCGCTCAAGCGCGTCTCGATCACCAGCGGCTGGGCAATCTGCCAGATTGCCAGAAACAGAACAGCGGGCAGCGCGGCCATGATCGCCCCGAACCACCCGTAATACCCCGGAAGCGAATGGAGCCGCTTGGCATC
Source organism: Fuscovulum sp. (assembly GCA_035192965.1). Taxonomy (NCBI): domain Bacteria; kingdom Pseudomonadati; phylum Pseudomonadota; class Alphaproteobacteria; order Rhodobacterales; family Paracoccaceae; genus Fuscovulum; species Fuscovulum sp. The sequence continues at coordinate 152,170 of CP136571.1, forward strand.
GCCCCCCACAAGCGCCATCGCGCGGCCACGGCACAGCACGAAACCGGCAAATGCCAGCACGGCCAGAAGGCACAGGGTCAGGAAAACCGACATGTCAGCCCATCGCAAGTAAAGGGGTTGGGGCGGCGCATGATGCGCCGCCCCGGTTGGTTTGGATCAGTTCAGCGGGCCCATCGGCGTTTCGGCTGCCACGGCAGCCTGAGTCGCGGCCAGTTCCGGATCGGACACCAGGCCATAGGCGGCCAGCGGGCCATCCGGGCCAGCCATATCGTCGGACACGAAGAATTCGACGAATTCCTTCAGACCGGGGATCACGCCGATGTGCTGCTTCTTGACGTAGAAGAACAGCGGACGCGACACCGGGTATTCGCCGGTTGCGATGGATTCGGTCGACGGGACGATGCCGCCCATCGTTGCCACGCGCAGTTTGTCGGTGTTGTTCTGATAGAAGCTCAGACCAAACACGCCAACGGCGGTCGGGTTGGCATCCAGACGGGCCAGCGTTTCGGTGTAGTCGCCGTCGATGTCGATGGACAGGCCATCGGTGCGCAGCGCCATGCACTGCTCTTCGGCTGCATCTTCGTCGCCGCCAGCAGCGGCCTTGAAGGCCTCAAACGCACCGGTTTCTTCACAGCCAGCGATGATCACCTTGGTGTCGAACACTTCGCGCGTGCCGTGCTTGGTGCCGGGGATGAAGGCCATGATGTCCTGCGCGGGCAGCGCGGCATCAACTTCGTTCCAGGCTTTGTTCGGGTTGGCGACCAGTGCGCCATCCTTCATCACCTGCGCGGCCAGCGCGTTGTACCAATGCGCCGGGGTGAAGGCGAATTCAGCGCCATCAACCTTGGAGGCGAAGACGATCCCGTCATAGCCGATGCGAACTTCCATCAGCTCGGTCACGCCGTTGGCGGCGCAGAGGTCGAGGTCCGACTGGCTGATGCGGCTGGACGAGTTGGCGATGTCGATGGTGGTTTCGCCCACGCCTTCGCACAGCTTCTTGCGGCCGGCGCCCGAGCCGCCGCCTTCGACCACGGGGGTCGGGAATTCAAAGTTTTCGCCGAAGGCTTCGGCGACGATGGTGGCATAGGGCAGCACGGTCGAGGAACCCGAGATCTGCACGTTGTCGCGCGCCAGGGCGAGGCCGGTGGTGCCGGCCAGCAGCGCCACGGAGGAAAGGGTGATTTTCAGGAAGGTCATCTGCATCTCCATCAGGGACCACGGCGCCCCAACCTTGGGTGCCGCTCGGCCTTGGTTCCTAGCCCCGCCGCGTGACGACTATGCAAAGTTATTGTGACAGTTTCGTAACGAACAGGCGGCCGTTGGAAACATTGCTGGGGCGTTAACGGCACCTCAGCAGACAGTCCGCTGCGTGCATACAGTTTGCTGCACCGGCGTCTGCACCGCGTGCTGCACAGGGTTTCGTCGGAAAACTTTCATAAATCTGCAGCCAATCCGTCATTCATCGCCGCTATCCCCACTGCGGAGATTGGTCAGGGGGACCGCCGATATGCTGCTAGAAGCCCGCAATGTGACGCGCATTTTCGGCACAAAATCCGCCGTGGACAATGTGAGGTTCACGGTTCCCAAGGCGGGTTTCATCGGAATCATCGGTCGGTCCGGCGCGGGCAAATCCACCTTCCTGCGCATGATGAACCGCTTGACCGACGCAACATCAGGTGAATTGCTGTTCGAAGGCCGCAACATCCTGACGCTGGCAGGCAAGGAAAAGCGCGCCTGGCAGGGCCAGTGCGCGATGATCTTTCAACAGTTCAATCTGGTGCCGCGTGCAGATGTGGTGTCGAACGTGCTGCATGGCACGCTGGCCCGTCGCGGAATGCTGCCGTCAATGTTCGGCTTCTGGCCCGATGATGACACGCTGAAGGCGCTGGCCATCCTCGACCGTCTGGGAATCGCCGAACAAGCCCCCAAACGCGCCGAAGCCCTGTCCGGCGGCCAGCAACAGCGCGTGGCCATCGCCCGCGCCCTGATGCAAGATCCGAAAATTATCCTTGCAGATGAACCAATTGCAAGCCTTGACCCGATGAATGCGCAGGTCGTGATGGACACCCTGCGCCGCATCCATGACGAGGATCGCCGCCTGGTCATCGCCAATCTGCACACCCTGGATACCGCGCGCCGCTATTGCGACCGGGTGATCGGGATGCGGGACGGGCGGGTGGTGTTCGACGGCACCCCCGACCAACTGACCACCGGCGTTGCACGCGACATCTATGGCGCGGATGCGTCCTTCAACGAAGGCGCGACCTCGACCTCGATCGAGCGGCTGGGTTCGGCGGGCGATGATGCCTATGCCGATGAAATGCTTGCCTGATTTCCCTAACCGGCCCCGGTTTCGGGGTCTTTCAACACGGAGCGTTCCGATGAAGCACCTGCTTGCCATCCTTGCTGCCACCACCACCCTCTCCGGCGCGGTTCATGCGCAGGAAATCACCGAATTCAACATCGGCATCCTTGGCGGCGAAAATGCCCAGGACCGCCTGACCAACCAGGAATGCTTCCGCGCCAAGATCGAAGAAGCGGTCGGTGTTCCGGTCAAGCTTTTTGCCCCGGCTGACTATGACGGCGTGATCCAGGGCCTGCTCGGCGGTACGCTGGACTATGCATGGCTCGGCGCTTCGGCCTTCGCCAAGATTCACCTGACCGACCCGAATGCCGTTGAACTGAAGCTGACCAAGCAGAACGTTGACGGCTCCACCGGCTATTACTCCATCGGCTTTGCCCGCGCCGACTCGGGCATCACGTCGATCGAAGACGCCAAGGGCAAGGTCTTTGCTTTTGCCGACCCGAACTCCACCTCGGGCTATCTGGTGCCCGGCGCAGAACTGATCGCCAACTATGGCAAGCTGGAAGACTACTTCGCCGAAGTGAAGATGTCGGGCGGCCATGAGCAGTCCATCGTCGGCGTGCACAACGGCGACTTCGACGCCGCCGTGTCCTGGGCCGATGGTCTGGGCAACTGGGAAGACGGCTACAACTCGGGCGCCTTCCGCCGCGCAGCTGACGCTGGCCTCGTCGACATGAACAACCTTGTCGAAATCTGGCGCTCGAAGATGATCCCGGAAGGCCCGATGGTCATCCGTTCGGCCCTGCCGCAGGACGTGAAGGACAAGGTCACCCAGCTGACCGCCGACCTGTGGGAAACCGATCCGGAATGCGCCTACAACGTCGCCGCCGGCGATGCCAAGGACTTCGTCCCGGTGGACCTGTCGGCCTATGAAGGCGTGCTGGCCGCGCGCAAGCTTCAGGAAGGCATGTAATCTTTAGCACTGCAAAGCCGGGCTGCCCTTTGGGCGGCCCGGCCCTTTTTTTGGGGGCCATATGGTAGATATCGCATTCGGGCCGGAACCGGGAAAACGTCCCGAACTTTCCGATTCAAACACCCGTTATCTTGAGATGGTCCGCCGCAAGCGCATGTATGGCGGCATTCTGCTGGTCTTTTTCATCGCCCTGACAGCCTCGGGCTGGATGCTGGCCGAGGAACGCAATGCCGGTGATTTCTGGTCTGGCCTGCCGCAGGTGATCGACTTCCCGGCCGAGGTTCTAACTGAGGCCTGGATGAACCGCGGCAATATCGCCGGATATGCCTGGGAACATTTCCCATCGCTGATCGAGACGATCAACATCGCCGCTGTCGCCACACTTGTGGGCGCGCTAGCCGCCATGTTCCTTTCCCTGCTTGCCACGCGCGGCCTTGCGTGCTGGCCCCGCCTCATCCCTGTCTTTCGCCGCACGATGGACGGTCTGCGCGCGATTCCGGAAATCGTGATCGCGCTGGTCCTGATCTATATCCTTGGCGGCGGGCCCGTTCCCGCCGTGATTGCCATCGCGCTGCACACTGGCGGCGCGCTTGGCAAGCTTTTCTCCGAAGTGGCCGAGAATGCGGACACAAAGCCTGTCGAAGGCCTCGCCTCTGTGGGCGCGACATGGTCGCAGCGGATGTGGTTTGGCGTCATCCCGCAGGTCGCGCCGAACTGGCTTTCCTATGCTCTGCTTCGTTTCGAAATCAACATCCGCGCCAGCGCCATCCTTGGCTTTGTCGGCGAAGGCGGCATCGGCAGCGACCTGAAGGTGGCGATGCAATGGGGACAGGGCCGGTATGATCAGGTCGTGGCGATCTTCCTGCTTTTGTTCATCACCATCGTGGTGATCGACCAGATCTCCGACCACTTCCGCCACAAGCTGGTAAAGGGCCATTGACCCATGACGATGACCATGACGGATCCCGCACTGGCCGAAACCGTTCTTCAGAAACTCCGCCGCAAGCGCCGCATCGCGCTGGCTGTTCCGGTCGCGATCATCGCCTATCTGGTCTATGCGGCGATCAGTTTTGACATCGCTGGTCTGGTGCAGCGCGCGCGGATGGACAATGCGGCGATTCTTTTGTCCGATTTCTGGTCGCACAAGACGCATGTGACGCGCGACAACCGTTCGGGCGATGTGACCGTTGCCATAGAAGGCGAAGGAAAGGGCACCTATCCCGAAGGGATGCTGCCCGACTGGGTTACCATGGCGGATGGCGTGACCACGATCGATCTCGGCGACGGGCACCTTGTCACTTATGATGATGCGGGTGCGCGTTATGCTGTTCCGGGCTATGGCCTGATCGATATCCGGTCCGAGGGCGGCCGCCCGGTAATGACTGCGCCGGAACCCATTCCCGACTGGATCAGCGTGTCGCAGAACCGCATCGGCGTGACCACCGATGCCGGGCGGTTCAGCTATTCGCGTTCCAAGGTGGAAACCTTCAAGTATCAGGCGGGGTGGGAACTGTGGTTCTTTACCCTCGACAGCCCTTTCTACGGCAAATCCTTTGTCGAACTCGTCAGCCTCGCCACCGTTGGTGACAGGGTAGATGCTGCCCGGTCCAACATCGGCTACATGGTCAGTGAATTCTGGACCAACCGCATGTGGCGGCATGGCGACGTGGCCTGGGCGATCTTTGAGACCATCCTGATGGCCTTTCTCGGCACGTTTGCCGCCGCCATCGTGGCGCTGCCCCTGTCCTTTGTCGCCGCGCGCAACTTCATGCCGCTGGGCATCTTTCGTGGAACGATCCGCCGCATCTTTGACTTTGTCCGCGGGGTGGACGGTTTGATCTGGACGATCATCCTGTCGCGTGCCTTTGGGCCGGGGCCGATGACCGGGGCCATCGCCATCGCCATCACCGATGCGGGCAGTTTCGGCAAAACCTTTTCCGAAGCGCTGGAAAACATCGACGAAAAGCAGGTCGAGGGCATCCGCTCCACCGGTGCAAATGCCATGCAGCGCGCCCGCTTTGGCGTATTGCCGCAGCTGATGCCGGTCATCCTTGCGCAGGTGCTCTACTATCTCGAGTCAAACACCCGCAGCGCTACGATCATCGGGGCCATTGTTGGCGGCGGTATCGGGCTTTTGCTGACGCAGGCCATCATTACCCAAAAGGATTGGGAAGAGGTGGCCTATTACATGGTGCTGATCGTTCTTATGGTCATGGCCATGGACAGCTTTTCAGGCTGGCTGCGGCGCAAGCTGATCAAGGGCGAGTGACATGCCGAAACTGTCGCCCGATGCGCCGTTGCTGCACCCTGATACGCAGATCGTGAATTCCACCTTCGGGGCCTATGTCGAGATCGGGCAGGGCAGCCGGGTGCAGAACACCGATTTCGGGGATTACGCCTATTGCGACCGCTTTGCCGACATCGCCAATTGCAGCGTGGGGCGGTTCGCCAATATCGCGGCCTTCACCCGGATCGGGCCGACGGATCACCCGTTCACCCATGCGGCGCAGCACCATTTCCTGTATCGGTCCAGCTATTACTGGGACGACGCGACGGATGACCCGGTTTTCTTTGCCGCCCGCGCGGCGCGGCGGTTGGTGCTGGGGGCGGATTGCTGGATCGGGCATGGCGCGATCATCAAGCCTGAGGTGACAGTGGGCATCGGCGCGATTGTCGCGGCAGGCGCTGTGGTGACACGGGACGTGTCGCCCTTTGCCATCGTGGCAGGGGTTCCGGCGCAGCCGATCCGGTCGCGGTTTCCGGACGCGGTGATCGACCGGCTGCTGGCGCTGGCCTGGTGGGAATGGGACCATGCCCGCCTGCGCGGCGCGCTAGAGGATTTCCGCACGATGAAGGCAGAGGCGTTTCTGGAACGCTACGACAGGTAGGCTATTCCGCCGCCATCCGGGCTGCGCCGGCCATAGCACAGAACCGTGCCGCCGCCTCGCCCGACAGATGCGCCATGCGGCCACCGGCGATGACCATTTCGATGGCGCGGCTGTCGCGGTGGACGGCGACCAGATCGGCACGCAGGCCGGTGGTCAGAACGCCCCGATCCACCAGCCCCAGCACCTGCGCCGGACCTTCGGACACCAGCCGCCAAGCGGAAGCGAGCGGCAGGATGCCCTGATCGACCAGCGCCCAGACCGCCAGCGGCAAAGCGGGGATGTGGTAATCCGATACCAGCGCATCACACAGCCCGTCGCGGATCAGTTCCACTGCGGCGATGTTGCCGGCCTGTGACCCGCCACGCACAACATTCGGTGCGCCCATGATGACGGGATCGCCTGCTGCACGGGCGGCGGCGGCGGCGCGGCGGGTGGTCGGAAATTCGGCCACCTTGGCGCCGATCATGCGATAGACCTCGCGCGTTTCGGCATCGGGGTCGTCATGGCTGCCATAGGTGATTCCGAGCCGATCAAAGGCGCCAGCCATCATGCACAGGGCACGCGGCACATCGCGCGCCTTGGCGCGGGCGGCCTCCATCCGGGTGAGCAACTGAACCTCGGTCAGGCCCGCCTTGCGCGCCCAGTGGCCAAAACCATCGGGGTTGCGGCGGTGCATCTGAAAGCCCTCTTCCAGATGATCGTTGAACACCACATAGCCGACGCGGAACTGTTCCACCGCCGCGATCAGGCGGGGAACTGCATCGACCAGATGGGTTTCAGCCCGGACCTGCACCCGCAGGTCGACCAGCGCCGATTGACGGAATTCCTGCACGGCGGACATCACCGCTTCGGCATGGTCGGGGCCGCGAAAGCCGCCTTCCCAGCTCCAGCTTTGGGCGAGGAAGGCGGTGGTGACGCCATGTGCCGCCGCCTCACGCGCGGTGGAGGCAAGACCGTCCTTCAGGGGAAAGGGGGCCGAGGGGCGGGGAAACATCTGCCGTTCGAACCCGTCGCCGTGGAGGTCGATGATGCCGGGAAGCAGCCAATAGCCGGACAGGTCCACCTCTGCCCCGCCCGGAAGATCGACGATCTGGCCATGGCTTATGCCGACCGCGTGGGCGGCAAAGGCATCGCCGGTCAGGACATCCGCGCCGACAAGACGCAACGGGGGCAGGAAGGGGGGCATGACACCTCTCACGGTTTAAATGCCCTGTGGATAACCTTGCCCTGCAACGGGGGTGTGACAGGTCAGGCCCGATCAACTGTAAGTGTAATGCGATCCCCGGCAAACCATGTTGTGCCGTATTCAATCGGCACCCCAGCCGCGTCGACATTGACGGCGACAGTGCGCAGGACGGGTGCGCCTTCCTTGATCTGAAGGGCAAGGGCCAGCATCGGCTTTGCCGCCTTGGCCGTCAGCCGGGTGGAAGAGCGGGTGTAATCGGCCACGCCGCAAGCGGCGAGGGCGGCGGTGATGGAACCAGACCCCTCTAGCAATCGGAGCAGGTCAGGCAGGCGGTCGGCCGGAAAGATGGACCGGAACATCGCCAGCGGCTGGCCATCGGCGAGCGAGACGCCTTCCACCACATGCACCCTTGCGCCGTCGGGGAGGTGAAGCTGGGCAGCCTCGGCCGCATCGGCGGGGCGGGTTTCCAGCCGCGTCAGGCGGCGGGAGGGTGTCATGCCGGCGGCGGTGACGGCCTGATGGAACCGCACGCGGCGGCCAAGGGGATAATCCGTCGCGCGGCCGGTGACGAAGACGCCCGCACCGCGCCGGGATTGCACCAGCCCCGCCTCTGCCAGCGTCGACAGCGCGTGGCGGACGGTGTGGCGGTTCACGCCGAAGCGGGCGGCCAGTTCCGCCTCGGTCGGGAGGCGCCCACCGGGTGGGACGTGGCCCCGCGCGATTTCGGCCTGAAGCGTGGCGGCGATTTCCCGCCAGATGGATGACCGGGCCATGTGCCCCCCTGTCATGGAAGTTTCACCAAAGCTTCGCACCATCGACTCGACAGTGGCTGTATTGAATTTGTATAGTTGTATAGAAATCTGGACAAGCGACAAAAGATGTCTAGCCAAGCACCCGATACTGCACCCGATACTGCCGAGCGCCAAAACTGGATGGGTCTTTTGGCCCGTGCGAAGGCCGCGCATCTGGCGGCCTTGCTGCCCGATCCGCTGCCCGATCACAGCCTGCTGCGGGCGCCTGAAATAGGCGCGGTGATGGTGCGCGGGCGGGCGGGTGCGACGGGCGCGCCGTTCAATCTGGGTGAAATGACGGTGACGCGGTGCAGTTTAAGGCTGGCCTCGGGCGTGGTGGGACATGCCGTGGTGCAGGGCCGCGATCGCGCCCATGCGCGCCGCGCGGCAGCAGTTGATGCGCTGATGCAGACCGGTGAAGCGGCGGCGATCCGGGCGGGGGTTCTGGTGCCCTTGGCCGAGGCCGAGACAGCGGCACGGCAGACCCGGGCCGAGAAGGCGGCGGCGACGAAGGTGGAGTTCTTCACCATGGTGCGGGGAGAGGACAAATGACGGGTGCCGATGTGCTGTCGGGTGGTTTTTCCGATCCGCCGATTGATGCGGCGCGGGCCTTTCGCGCCTGTTTGGACGTGATGTCGCGGCCTGGCCGGATTGCAGAACTTGACGGGGCCGTTCCGCCTGGGCCGCTGTCGGTGGCGGCGGGGGTACTGGCGCTGACGCTGCTGGATGGGACAACGCCGGTGCATCTGGCGGGCGGGCATGATTGCGCGGCGGTGCGGGACTGGATCACCTTTCACACCGGTGCGCCCTTTGCCGATGCGGAAGGGGCGGCCTTTGCCTTTGGGACATGGGACGCGCTGCACCCTGTAACGCGCTTTGGCATCGGGACACCTGAATATCCCGACCGGGCCTGCACGCTGGTTGTGGAAAGTGCGATGCTGGAGCCTCGCGGGGCGCGGTTGTCGGGGCCGGGGATCAAGGATCACGCGCTTTTGTCACTGCCTGAAGTGGCGGCTTTTCGCGCCAATCGGGCGCTGTTTCCGCTGGGCTTTGACGCCTTTTTCACGGCGGGTACCCGGATTGCCGGATTGCCCCGATCCACCATCGTGGAGGACATCTGATGTATGTGGCCGTAAAGGGTGGCGAACGCGCCATCGAAAATGCCCATGCCTTTCTGGGGGAAGAGCGGAGGGGCGATCCAGCGGTTGCGGAACTGTCCACCGCGCAAATCCGCGAACAGTTGCGGTTGGCGGTGAACCGGGTGATGGCGGAGGGGTCTTTGTATGACCCGGACCTTGCCGCGCTGGCGATCAAGCAGGCGCGGGGCGATCTGATCGAGGCGGTGTTCCTGATCCGCGCTTATCGCACCACCCTGCCCCGGCATGGCGTATCGCTCCCCGTGGACACGGCGCAGATGGCGGTGACGCGGCGGATCAGCGCGACGTTCAAGGATGCACCCGGTGGGCAGGTGCTGGGGCCGACGTTTGATTACACGCACCGCCTGCTGGATTTCACGCTGGAGGCCAATGGCGAGGCGCCGGTTGCAGCCCGTGCGCCCGCGATGGCGGGGGCGGTGCCGCATATCACATCCTTTTTGAACCGCGACGGGATGATCGAGGAAGCCCCCCATGACGACACCCCGCCGCCCGACCTGACGCGCGAGCCGATGGAACTGCCCGCAGCGCGCGCAACACGGTTGCAGGCGATTGCGCGGGGAGATGAGGGGTTCATCCTATCACTCGCCTACTCCACGCAGCGCGGTTACGGGCGCACGCATGCCTTTGTGGGCGAGTTGCGGATCGGGATGGTGGCGGTGGAGATGGAGGTGCCCGAACTGGGGTTCGCCATCTGCATTGGCGAAGTGGAATTGACGGAATGCGAGACGGTGAACCAGTTCAAGGGATCCCGCACGGAACCCCCGCAATTCACGCGGGGCTATGGCCTGACCTTTGGGCAGAATGAGCGCAAGTCCATCGCCATGAGCCTAGTGGACCGGGCACTGCGTTGGAAGGAATTGGGCGAGGATTACACCGGGGCCCCGGCACAGGATGAGGAATTCGTGCTGATGCATGCCGACAATGTGCAGGCGACCGGCTTTCTGGAACACATCAAGCTGCCCCACTACGTGGATTTTCAGAGCGAATTGGAACTGGTGCGCAAGCTGCGGGCCGAGGTTGCGGCCAGCACCATGCAGGAGGCAGCAGAATGACCGACCAAGCGTACAACTTCGCCTATCTGGACGAACAGACCAAGCGGATGATCCGGCGTGCGATCCTGAAGGGGGTGGCGGTGCCGGGCTATCAGGTGCCCTTTGCCAGCCGGGAAATGCCCATGCCTTATGGATGGGGCACGGGTGGGGTTCAGGTGACGGCAGCCTGTCTGACGCCCGAGGATGTGCTGAAAGTGATCGACCAAGGGGCGGATGACACCACCAATGCCGTGTCGATCCGCAAGTTCTTTCAGCGCACGGCGGGGGTAGCGACGACAGAGGCCACGGGCGAGGCGACGCTGATCCAGACGCGCCACCGCATCCCGGAACAGCCGCTGACCGAGGATCAGATCCTTGTCTATCAGGTGCCAATCCCGGAACCGTTGCGCTTTCTGGAACCGCGCGAGACGGAGACGCGGAAGATGCACAGCCTTGAAGAATACGGGCTGATGCATGTGAAGCTGTATGAAGACATCGCCCGGCATGGGCATATCGCCACCGCCTATGCCTATCCGGTGAAGGTGGAGGGGCGCTATGTGATGGACCCTTCACCCATCCCGCGTTTTGACAATCCGAAACTGTCAGACTGCCCGGCGCTGCAACTGTTTGGCGCGGGGCGAGAACAGCGCATCTATGCGCTGCCGCCCTATACGCAGGCCGTGAGTCTGGATTTCGAAGATCACCCGTTCGAGGCATCGAAGGCGCCGCATGACTGCGATCTGTGCGGTGCGGCGGACAGCTATCTGGACGAGGTCATCACCGATGATCAGGGCGGGCGGATGTTCGTCTGTTCCGACACCGATCATTGCCGCTGCCGCCGCGAGGCGGGGCATGTGGGTCGGCTGGGGACACCAATGGTTGAGGGGGTTGCCTGATGGGGGCCGTGGAATTGGGTATTTCCGCCAAGATGAGGCCCGAAGTTAAGTCGGAGGGTCCGCTTCTTTCTGTTCGCGGGTTGACCAAGCGCTATGGCGCGCGGATCGGCTGTGCGGATGTGGGGTTTGAACTGTGGCCCGGCGAGGTACTGGGGATCGTCGGCGAAAGCGGTTCGGGGAAGTCGACACTGCTGTCCTGTCTAGCGGGGCATTTGGCGCCGGATACGGGCGAGGTGGTCTTTGCCACCCGCGAGGGGCCACGCGATGTGCTGACCATGACAGAACCCGAGCGGCGGCGGCTGTCGCGCACGGATTGGGCCTTTGTCCACCAGAACCCGCGCGACGGGTTGCGGATGGGCGTGACGGCGGGCGGCAATGTGGGCGAGCGGTTGATGGCCGTGGGCGCGCGGAACTATGGCGACATCCGCGACCGGGCGACGGATTGGCTGGGGCGGGTGGAAATTGCCGCCGAGCGGATCGATGATCGGCCTTCGGCTTTTTCCGGCGGGATGCAGCAGCGGTTGCAGATCGCGCGCAATCTTGTGACGGGGCCACGACTGGTGTTCATGGATGAACCCACGGGGGGGCTGGATGTCAGCGTGCAGGCGCGGCTGTTGGATCTGCTCCGAGGGCTGGTGCGGGAGATGGGGCTTTCGGCCATCATCGTGACGCATGATCTGGCGGTGGTGCGGCTGCTGGCGGATCGGCTGATGGTGATGAAATCTGGCCATGTGGTGGAGCAGGGTTTGACCGATCAGGTGCTGGACGACCCGCAGCATGCGTATACGCAACTCCTCGTCTCTTCCGTTTTGCAGGTGTGACATGATCGAGATATCCGAGCTTTCAAAGACCTTTACCCTGCACAATCAGGGCAGCGCGGTGATCCGGGTGATGGCGGATGCCAATCTGACCGTGGCACCCGGCGAATGTGTCGGGCTGATCGGTGCGTCGGGGGCTGGGAAATCCACGCTGATGCGGATGGTCTATGGCAACTATCTGGCCGCAGCGGGCAGCATCCGGATAGCGGGGACGGACATCACCCGCGCCACCCCGCGCGAGATCATCGCATTGCGGCGCAGCACGCTGGGATATGTGAGCCAGTTCCTGCGGGTGGTGCCGCGCGTGCCAACACTGGATGTGGTGGCAGAGCCGCTGCTGACGCTGGGACACCCGATGGCCGAGGCGCGGGCGCGGGCCGCGGGGTTGCTGCGTGTTCTGAACATTCCCGAACGGCTGTGGACGCTGTCGCCCACCACCTTCTCCGGAGGAGAACAGCAACGCGTGAACATCGCGCGGGGGTTCATCCACCCTTATCCGGCGCTGCTGCTGGATGAGCCGACGGCAAGCCTTGATGCCGCGAACCGGGAGGTTGTGCTGTCACTGATCGAGGCGGCCAAGGCGCGAGGGGCGGCTATCCTTGGGATTTTCCATGACGAGGCGGCGCGGGCGCGGGTCTGTGATCGGTTCGTGGATGTGGCGGCCTTTACCCCCAGAGCGGCAGCATGACAGCCAATAGGATGGGGCGTTTGTTTGCGGTTGTCGGCCCGTCCGGCGCGGGGAAAGACACGCTGATCGATGCAGCCCGCGCGGCGCGACCCGACCTGCTGATCGTGCGGCGGGTGATCACCCGGCCCGAGGCTTTGGGTGGCGAGGATTTCGAAGGGGTGAGCGAGGCGGAGTTCGCCAAACGCAAGGTGCGGGGTGACTTCGCGCTGGACTGGCGGGCGCATGGGCTGCGCTATGGTCTGCCCGCGTTGCAGATTGCGGAACGGCTGGCGGGGCGGGATGTGCTGTTCAACGGATCGCGCGCGGCACTGGAGGCGGCGGCGGTGATCTTTCCCGATCTGGTGGTGATCCGCGTGACCGCCCCATCGACGGTGTTGATGGAACGCCTGCTGGCGCGCGGGCGCGAGACGCGCGAGGAGATTGCCGCGCGGATACAGCGGGCGAGCTATGAGGTTCCTGCCGGGCTGAGCGTGATCGACGTCAGCAATGACGGGCCGCTGGAGGCCGGGGTGGCGCGGTTTCTGGACGCGATTCAGCCGGTGAGCGGGTAGCGATGCAGCAGATGAAACCGGCCGTCGCCATCTTCGCCGAACAGGCAGAGGTCTGTGATGTCGAACGGGCGCGGGAGCACCTCGGCAAACCAGGGGCCAAGAATCGCGGCAGTCGCCTGCGCGGCAGCGGGGGGCAGGTCATCAGTGAGGGTGAGGTGGAAACGAAACTCCTCCATCACATAGGGATAACCCCAGCGGGCGAGCAATTCGCGTTGACGGGGGCTGAGCCGGTCGGGGCGGCGGCGGGCGACTTCCGCCTCGGTCAATGGGGCGCGGAGAGGATCAAGGCGGCTCACAACCTCGGCCCCGAGCGCGAGGAGGTCGGTCTCATCGCCTTCGGGGGTGAGGGCGAGAAAGCCCTTGAGGATTTCAAGGCGCAGGCCCGTCATCCGCACCGGGGGCAAGCGCGTGGCCAGCGCAGCAAGGTCGGATTGCAGCAAACGCGCATCGACGCCTTCGGCAAGGCGGAACGGGGCCTTGATCGTGCCGTGAAAGCCATAGCGCCGGGGGGCAGCAGTCAGCGTGGCTGCCGGGCCGGGAAGGCCGGGCAGATCAGGGGCCGCATCCGACAGCCAGAGATTGGCGCGGGTGGCGAAATCGCCGGGCGGCGGCGCGTAATAGACGGCAAAGCGTTTGAAATCTGTCATGCCCGCAGCCCTAGCGCCCGTCTGTCACATGGATGTGACGCAATGCCCCCATGTGATGCCTTTTGCATTTCCCTGCGGCCAGTATCGCCGCCCCTTTTCATCGGACGAGACCTATGACCGAGACGATCCTTGCCAATGCCACCCTTGTTCTGCCCGATGAGGTGTTCACCGGGGCGCTTGTGCTGCGTGATGGGGTGATTGCGGATATCGCCAAGGGCGCGGCGCAGCCTGCGGGGGCCGAGGATATGGGCGGCGACATGCTGATGCCCGGCCTGATTGAATTGCATACGGACAATCTGGAACGCCATATCGAGCCCCGGCCCAAGGTGGCATGGCCCCATGCCGCGGCCATCATCGCGCATGATGCGGAATTGGCAAGTGTGGGGATCACCACGGTGTTCGATGCGCTGCGGGTGGGATCGGTGGTCTCCAAAGCCAAGGCGAATTACGGGGAGTATGCCCGTGCCTTGGCCGATGAGATCATCGCGCTGCGTGAGGCAGGGGCGCTGCGGATCAACCATCTGCTGCATCTGCGGGCCGAGGTCTGTTCCGAGACGCTGATCGCGGAGTTGGGCAAGTTCGGGCCAGAGGATGGGGTGGGGATCGTCAGCCTGATGGACCACACGCCCGGACAGCGGCAGTTTCGCGACATCACGCAGTTGAAAAATTACGTTTGCGGCAAGCACGGGTTTTCGGATGCGGAATTCGTGGAGCATGTCGAAGGGCAGAAGGCGCTGTCAGCGATGATGGGCAGCGCGCATGAATCGGCGGCGGTAGAGGCGGCGCGCCGCTATGGTGCGGTTCTGGCCAGCCATGATGACACGACCGAGGGGCATGTCGCGCAATCGGCGCGGCATGGCGCGACCTTTGCCGAATTTCCCACCACGGCCGAGGCGGCGCGCGCCTGCCGGGCGCAGGGGATTGCGGTGATGATGGGGGCGCCGAACCTGATCCGGGGCGGGTCGCATTCCGGCAACGTCGCCGCGCAGGCGCTGGCCGAGGAGGGGCTGCTGGATATCCTGTCATCAGATTATGTGCCGTCATCGCTGCTGTCGGCGGCGCTGATGTTGGGCGATCTTTGGGGCGATCCGGCGCGGGCGGTGGCCACGGTGACCCGAGCGCCTGCGATGGCGACGGGGCTTATGGATCGGGGCGAGATTGCGCTGGGCAAGCGAGCGGATGTGATCCGGGTGCATCGCTTTGGCGATGCCGGGATGCTGCGCGGGACGTGGGTGGCGGGGCGGCGGGTGGGCTGATCCCTTACCACTTTACATGGGCGGGCCAGCGGAACACCTCATCCCCCTGCCCGCCCAGCGCCATGGTGCGGCGGCGGAGTTCGGCGGCGATGTCATTGCGGGCAATCCCGGCAAGGGTTTCTGCCGTAATCGGTTGGCCGATCGTCATGTCCAGCGGACGTCCCATGAGACGGCGGGTTTCGTGGAAGATCAGCGCGATGCGCAGCGGATAGGACAGGTGGCTAGCCATCTGGAACAGGCGAGAATTCTGGCCTGCGAAATGCACGGGCAGCGTTGTCACATTGGGAAGCGTGGCAAGGCGGCCAAGGAAGGCGTGCCATTCGGCATCATGGGCGCGCCCGCGAATAGGCGAGTTGGCCGTGGCGATGCCACCACCGGGGAAGATCGCCACGACCTTGCCGGCTGACAGCAATTCAACGGCCAGCTTGCGGCTTTGGCCCGAGGTCTTGCGCCCCTCCGGTGTACCACTGAAATCGATGGGCAGCAGGTGGGGGGCAACTTCGGGCGGCTGGCATAGGACGCTGTTGGTCAGGATCTGCACATTGCCGCGCAGGCGCATGCCAAGCTGGCCCAGCGCCAGACCGTCGATGATGCCATAAGGGTGGTTGGCCACGAGCAGGAGGCCGCCAGTCTGCGGGATGTTGGACGCGGGCAAGTGCCATGTGGAGCGCGGCGCAATGCGGAGAAGGCGCAGGGCGGCGTCAAAGACCGATTCCTCGTGGCGCGGGCCTGCCTGCCAATCCCTGTACAGGCCGCGCAGCATGGGCTGGCCGCTGGCGCGTTCGACGGCGCGGATCAGGGCGCGGCGAAAGGGGGATTGGCCGGGATGGCTGTATGTGAGGTCGGGCGCGGTGTCGTCGGTGGCGAAAGTGTCGGTCATTGCGTCCCCTTTTTTCGGTCAAGCCATCTGGGCCAGATGAAGCGCGGCGTCGGGCAGCGCCGAATAGCCACCGCGCCCGGCAACCCAGGTGCGGATGGGTGCCGGCATGCCCTGATCGGGCCAGTCGAGAAGCACCAGATCGGCGCGTTGGCCCGGCGCGATGCGACCACGATCCGCCAGACCCATGGCCGCCGCCGGATTGGCAGAAACGAGCCGCCACAGCGCGGGCAGGCTCGCCACGCCATCGGCCAGCAGGCGCACGACGGCACCCAGCATGGCCGGATAGAAGTAATCAGACGCCAGAATATCGCACAGGCCGCGCGTGATCATCTCGGCCGCGCCGGGCGAGCCGAGGTGTGATCCGCCGCGCATTGCGTTGGGCGCGCCAAGGACGATCCAATCGCCCTTTTCCCGTGCCGAAAGGAACACGCGTTCATGCATCGGGAATTCCGCGATCTGCGCGCCATGGGCACGGTAAAAGTCGCGTGTCTCGGTCTGGCTGTCGTCATGCGACAGCATGGGTGCGCCGCGTTCGGCCGCCATGGCGGCCACCACCGCAATGTCATCCCCGACGCGCGGGCGGCGGTTCCAGACCGTCATCATCAGCACGACATAGGCATCAAGATCCATATGCGATCGCTTGGCGCGGCCATCCATCTTGGCCCGGAAGGCGGGGGTGGAAAGGTCGGTCACCGGGTAATCTGGCACCAGGTCGAACGGACGGTCATGCAGCGCGATGGAGGGGTGCAGCAGGGCCGATGAAGTGTGGTCATTGAAGGCGACAGAAGGCGCGTCCTTGGCGGCCAATGCCTCGGCCATCAGGGGGATGCCTTCGGGGCAGAAGGTTTCCCAACGCAGTTGCAGACGGTTTTCCACCGTCAGGCGCGGGCGCAGGCGGCCCAAGGCGTGCAGCATGTCCCATCCGGTTTGCACGGAACGCAGGCCGGGTTCCCAGCTGAGCGTGAGGGCGTGGTAGGCGGTGGCGATGCCGTTTGCGGCAAGCTGACGGTCAGTTTCCAGAAGCGCGGCGTCGATCGGGACGGTCACGCCGGGGCGGGGCATGATCTGGCGTTCAAAGGCATCGCCGTGGATGTCGACAAAGGCGGGGGCGAGGATGCGACCGCGCGCGTCGATCACCGCCGCGCCGTCGCACGCCACATCCAGCCCGCTGATGCGTCCAGATTCGATCCGGACCGAGGCGCGTTCGATACGGTCGTCTAGGATGACGCGCGCGCCTTCGATGACAACGGCATCCATCACAGACGCTCCGCCAAGATGTGCCAATGCCATGAGCCGGGCTTTTCATGTTCCCGGTCGATGAGCGAAAGCGGCTCGAACCCGGCGAAAAGCGCCAGTAGATCGCGCGCATTGCAGAAGTAATGCGGGTGGACCTTGTCGCCTTCGCCGTCGAAGACCCAGGTATTGCGCGAAATCTCACGTCCCGGTGCAAGGGCCTGTTCCACCGGAACACGGCGGGCGGACAGCATGGTGGCCATGAAGGTGCCTCCGGGGCGCAGGATGCGGGCGACTTCGGCCAATGTGGTGCGGACCACGGTTTCATCGCCGTGATAAATCACGTTCCAGGACAGGACGTGATCGAAGGTTCCGTCGGCATAGGGCAGATCGGTCATCGCGCCCTGCTTCACGCCGATTTCCAGCCCTTCGGCCTTTGCTGCGAGGTCGATCACGCGGACGGATTCAGCGGCGGCATCCAGCGCCTGAACCTTCAGGCCCATCCGGGCCAGTGCCAGAGCGTGCCGTCCGATCCCGGCACCAAGGTCAAGGACGCGCGCGCCTTTGGGAAGATGGGCGCCATGGGCCAGAACCTCATCCTCGGCGCGTGCCCATTTGGACGTGCCGTCAGCGCGCTGCCATTCTTCGTTCCAGTAGCGATGGGCCGTGTCGGTTGTCATGGCAGAGCCTTTTCAGATCAGTTTGGACCGGATCCAGCTGGACCCTTGTTCGACGATCATCACCAAAGCCAGCAGCATCAGGATGATGGTCAGCGCCTCGTCGTAGTTGAACAGGTCGAAGGCGACTTTCAGATCGACCCCGATGCCGCCCGCGCCCACAAGACCCAAAGCCGCCGACCCGCGCACGGCCTTTTCCAGCGCAAACAGCGAGGTTGCGGTGAACGAGGGAAGACAGGCGGGAAAGACGGCAGAGAAGATGATGCCCATGCGGCTGGCACCGATGGAGCGCAGGGCGTCTTGCGGGCCGGTGTCGGCCTCTTCCATCGCTTCGGCGAAGAAGCGGCCGGCAAAACCGATCTTGTCGACCATGATGGCCAGCACGCCGGCAGCGGGGCCAAGGCCCACCATGATGATGAAGAAGATCGCCCAAACCAGATCGGGGATGGTGCGAAACAGCGCAATGATCGCGCGGGCTGCGACGCGGATCAGCGGGTGCGGCGACAGACGGTCGGTGGCGAGGATGGCGAAGGGCACCGCAAAGACAAGGCCAAGCGCCGCCCCGGCAACGGCCATTTGCAGGGTTTCCAGCAGCTTTAGCGCGATACGGTCGATCCGGCTGATATCCGGCGGGAACATCTGCGCCAGCAGGCCAGAGGGTGCAAAGAGGCGGGTGATCCCGCGACCCAGCGCATCGAATTGCGGGGCAGTGGCGGCGATGCTGGAGACGACCAGCGCCAGCACAACGATGATCCCGATGTATTCGCCTATGCTGCGATGTTCGAACCGTGGCAGGTTGACCGTTCCGTTTGCCATCCGTGTCATTCCTGATGTTCGAAGAAGCGCCGCAGATGCGCGGCGTCGGTACCTTGGGTGGGACGGTCCATCACGATCTTGCCTTGTTGCAGGCCAAGGATGTGGTCGGAGAATTCCAGCGTGTGTTCCATGCGGTGCGAAATCACGATCAGCGTCAGCCCGTCCTGACGGGCGAGATCGGACAGCAGGCGCATGATCTCTTCGCCGGATTGCGGATCGAGGCTGGCATCGGGTTCATCGGCCAGGATGATGCGGGGACGTTGCATCAGCATCCGCGCGATGGCCACGCGCTGTGCCTGCCCGCCGGACAAACTGTCGACGCGTTGCAGGGCGCGGTCGGCTAGGCCAACGCGGGCGAGGCATTCCAGCGCTTCGGCGCGAACAGCGGCAGGGGCGATGGATTGGAACCAGGCGCGCGGGCCGGACATGCGGGCCTGCACGCCATGCACCACGTTGGACAGCGCCGAAAGGCGGGGAACGAGGTTGTGCTTCTGCCAGACCACGCCGACCTGCGCCCGAAAGGCCCGCAGCCCACGCGGCGAGAGCGAGAGCACGTCCTGCCCCAGCATCTGCACCTGCCCGGCCGAGGGTTCAATCAGCCGGATCAGGCATTTCATCAGGGTGGATTTGCCCGAGCCGTTCGCCCCGATCAGCGCCGTCGCTACACCGGCGCGAACAGTGAAATCGATGCCCGCCAGAACCACGCGCCCGTCAAAGGATTTCTCCAGCTTCGAGACGGAAAGAACAGACCCCGCTTGCGCGGGATCTGTTGTCACAAGCGGGGCGCGTAGTGGCGCATTCATCGGGCGATCACTCGCCCACGAATTCGGTGAATTCGGTCACGCCGACATTTTCAAACATCTTGCGGACGTTGTCGTAATCGGCATCGGTCACCGATGCGTTGAAGCTGCCGCCGATGTACTTTTCGTTTTCCTCGGTCGAGGTGACGGCGGCGATCAGTTCTTCGCCATGGTCGGCAAAGGTCTTGCGGACGATGTCCACCACTTCGGCGGGCACTTTGGACGAGGCGAGCAGGATGTCATTGGGCAGTTCCGCGCCCTTGACCAGAACGCGCAGTTTCTGATCGGGGAAGGCTTCGGTCATCTGGTCGATATGGGTGCGGTTCAGGCCGATGGCGGCAATCTCGCCGCTGATCAGGGCTTCCATCGCAATGTTGCGCTTCAGGAAGACGGGTTCGTAATCCGTGCCATAGACAAGGCCCGCTTCGGCCAGCAGGGTGGCCGGCGACAGGTGCTGCGAGGTGGAACCGATCTCACCGAACGAGATTTTCTGGCCCTTCAGACCCGCCGTATCCTTGATTTCGGAACTGTCGAGGACGACTACGTTGGAATAGTAGTCCGGGCGGTTCCAGGTCACCACCGGCACGGCATCCATGCGGGCGTTGAACACGACATATTCAGCCGGGCCTGTCAGCACGAAATCGACCTGCTCGGCGGCCATCGCCTCGACCGCCACGGTGCGGCCGGAAACGGGGAAGAATTCGACCTTGAGGCCGGAGATCTTTTCAAAGGCATCCTTGAACGGACCCATTTCGCGCTGCACGGCTTCGGCACCATCAATATCGGTGACGGCAAAGCGGATGGTTTCTTGCGCCGCGGCGATGCCTGCCCCTGCCATCATGGCAAGGCCGAAGATGCCGGCTTTCAGAAGATTGGTCATGGAACCCCCAGTGGATGCGATTGGCGTTCCAAGCGGGGTAGAGCGGGCAGATGACAGCGGGATGATGGTTTGGTTGCCGAATTGTAACGACAGGATGGCGTTACATGAAATTCATCTTCCTGTTGCAGGCGTCATCTGCCGCCCGGAGGGGGATCAGATATGGCGGGTGAGGCCACCATCAACGATCAGGGTCTGGCCGGTGACGTAGCTGGAATCATCAGTCAGCAGGAAGGCAGCGGCCTTGGCCTGCTCTTCCACCTTTGCGATGCGCTTCAGCGCGGCAAGGTCGCCGTATTTCGCCACATCAAGGCTGTCGGTGAACCCCGGCGCAAGGCAGTTCATGCGGATGTTCTGCGGACCGTAGCGATCGGCAAACAGCTTGGTGAAGGAGGATACCCCGGCGCGATAGACGCAAGAGGCCGGGAACCAGAGGGAGGGTTCGAAACTGGCATAGGTGGTGACGTTGACGATGGCGCCGCCGCCCTGTTCCTGCATCACGGGGGTGACGAGCCGCGCCATGCGGATCACGGATTTCACGATCATCTCATTGGCGAGATCCCAGTTTTCATCGGTGATTTCCAGAAGGTCACCCTTGGGCGGATGGCCCGTATGGTTCAGCACCGCGTCGATGCGGCCATGGGTGGCCATGGCCAGATCGACGATGGCCTTCAGGTCATCGGCGCTTTGCGCCACGCCGCGGCGCGCGACTCCGCCCAGTTCGGCGGCGAGGGTTTCGCAATTCTCTGAGGGGGACATCAGGACCAGCGCATAGCCACGCATGTGCATTTCGCGCGCGACGGCAGCCCCGATCCCGCGGCCACTGCCGGTTAGCAGACAGACTTTTTGAACCATGATTCTTCCCTTCGGCGCTTGCGCCCGGCCAATCGGGCAGATGCCCTTGTCCCACAGCATGCCCAACCGCCCCGGAAAGAGCCATCCGTTTCGATGGGGATTGGCGGATGCCGCATCAGCGCAGCAGGAGGCCGATCTGTTGCGCCAGCATGGCAGGATCGACAGGCTGCTCCGTATCAACCTCGATCAGGGGGAACCCACCCGAGGGGCGCGCACGTTCGGCCAGTGCGCGCAGTTCCGGCACATAGTCCAGACCGGGGTGGCCGGCGGGGCGGCTTCCTGCGCGGCGCGAGTAACGGTCGGCGATAGTATCAGGCCGGGCGTGGCACCAGACTTCGACCACCTCGGTGATCCCGGCGCGCTGCAACCCCTCGTCCAGCACGGCGCGGGGCTGGAAGCCGAACCAAGCGTCTATGATGACTGTCGCGGCGGGCGGGTGCTGGGCGACCATGTCGAAGATGGCGGAGTATGTGGCCATGCCGAAGCGGCGATTCATCGGGCGGTCGACAGGCGCGAATTCCAGCAGGAAGGGGTTCTTGACCGTATCAAGCGACAAGACAGGCCAGCCCCCGGCGCGTGAGAGGTGGTCGGCGATCCCGGATTTACCCGACGCCGGAACCCCGTTGACCAGAATGGCGCGGCGGCCGCGCGGCAGGCTGGCCAATGCCGCGCCCGTCACGCCCGCATCATCCTGAAGGGCCGCAGCGACCACGGGCGCATCGAACCAGGACCGCGCGGATGGCACGCGGGCAAGGGCCGCCAGTGCAGCCGCGCCTGCCCCACCACCGATCAGCACCAGATCGGGCGAAACAGCCGTGATCATCGTGTCGATCGCGGAACGCAGCGGGGCAGCCCAGCGCATCAGCACGGTTTGCGCAGCGGGATCGTCGTCCATCGCCAACAGATCCTGGGCTCGCAGATGCGATGGCAACCCAGCCTCGGCCAGATGGGTGGCGAAGGCAGTGCCGGAACTTTCCGTTTCGACGCAGCCGCGACGTCCGCAGACGCACGGCCGCCCTTCGGGCATGACGACGAGATGGCCCAGTTGCCCTGCCGTTCCGCGGCCCCGCAGGATGCGCCCATGGTCGAGGATCGCCCCGCCAATGCCAGTGCCTATCGTGAACAGGACGGCATTTGCGCAGCCCCGGGCGGCGCCCACCCGCGCCTCGGCGATAAGGGCCATGCTGGCGTCATTGTCGATGGTGACGGGCAGACCCGCCTCTTCGGCCAACCGCCGGGCAAAGGGAATGCTGGATAGATCGACGTAACCACCCGACAGCGCGACCTGACGGTCGAAATCCACCTGACCGGGAACGCCGGCACCGATGGCCACGGTATCGGCATCGCGCAGGGCGGAGATCAGGGCAAGGCAGGTGCGCAGGCAGCCAGCCGGGTCGCGGTCTGTGGCCACGGCGCGACGGTCAAGGATGGTGCCGTCCGGTGCCACCCGCGCGGCGCGGATGTTGGTGCCGCCGATATCGATGCCGATGGCATTGCGCGGCATGGGTCAACCGCGCGGCATGTGCCGCCCGATGACGGCCTGAAGTTCCCGCAAGCGGGGTACGGCCATCGTGGTCAGCCGTTCGCGTGTAACGTCACGGTCGAGCGAGATGCAATCCTTCCACAGGGACCGCCCTGCAATCACACCGGATGCGCCATTCGCCATCGCCGTCTCCACCTGTCCAAGGAAGGTGGCATGATCGACGCCTGCCGACAACACCGCCCAGGGCACATCGCCCGCCATCCGGGTGATGTTGGCGCAGGCCTCGGCCGTGCCGGGGAACGGGATCTTGAGCACCTTGGACCCAAGGTCGAGGCAGATGCGCGACCCACCTTCGATCAGCGCGGGAATGGCTTTCGCATGGGTGGCCTTGTCCTCATCCGGCAGGGCGTATGTGAGAAACTCTACGACCAGCAGCAGGTCTTCGGCGGCGAAATCGTCGATCACCTGTTTCAGAAGGGCGATGTTCTGGGTGTTGGCAGCCGGAATGTCGGACCGCAGATAGACCATGATCTTGCCACCCGTGCCGCCCAGTTCCCGCACACGGCGCGCGGTGATGCCGGGAACAAGCTTTGAGATGCGATAGCCTTCGGGCGTGGTGCCAAATCCGGAATCATCCAGCCCGACCAGCAGCGCAGTCGATTTGTGCAGATGCCCTTCGTCAATCATACCCGGCAATGCGCAGACCGGATCGACCAGAATCGCCGTGGCGTGACGGGCAAGATGGGAGCCAATGTCGATCTTCGTGGCCCCAAGCACATCAATGCCGATCTTTGCCTGTTCCTCGGGCGTGGCGGCGAGAAGGGTCCGCATACCGCCGCGCTGATCGCAGGCCACAACCATCATGGCGCCCTCGTCGCCGCAGATCATCTGATAGCCGCGCCGTTCAGCGGTTGTCATCCCAGTCATGCCACTGCCTTTTCTTTGTCGTCGCGCCGGCATCGGCGCTGTAAAATCTTCCGAACACCCTTCCCCTGCTGATCTGTGCGATTGCCACGAACTGCGAAGGTGATATGGTGACCGAGGTTGTGTAACACGTTGCTGAAAGGAATTGCAATCTGTCTCAGATCGCTTCATCCGACGCGAGCGAAACCCGCGCGCTGATTCATATGGTGGCCAAGCTGCACTATGAATCTGACCTGCCGCAGGTTCAGATCGCAAAGCAGCTTGGGGTTTCCACGGCAACGATCTCGCGCCTGTTGCAACGGGCACGGGCCGAGGGGATCGTGCGGATCGAGGTGCGCGATCTGGTGGTGCCCGATGCCTTGGCCGCGCAACTGGAACGACACTTGGGATTGCGGCGCGTCGCGGTCAGCGAAGCTGCGCCAAGCGGTGTGGCGATGGCGCTGGCTGGTCCGCTTGGCACGATGCTGAAGACGGCGAACATGGCCCCCGGATCGGTGCTTGCGCTGGGCTGGGGGCGGACGATCCGCGCGGTGCTGGAGGCGGGGCTGCCGAAGATTCCGGGGGTTCTGGTTGTGCCGGCGACAGGTGGCATGTCGCAGCATCAGGCGCATTTCCAGATCAACGAATTCGCGCGAATCGCTGCAGAACAGCTGGATGGAACCGCGAACTTTCTGCATGCGCCGGTGCTGCCGAGCGCGGAATCGCGCAACATCTTTCTGTCTGATCCGGCGATTTTGCAGACGGTAGCGCTGTGGGACCGCATCGATGTGGCTGTGGTCGGGGTCGGTTTGCCCCATTCGTTGAACGCGCCAGAGGCAAGTGTTGCGACACCGGATGAGCAGCGCCTGCTGAACTGTGCCGGCGATGTGGTGCGGCATTACTTTGACGCGCATGGAAACATGATCGATTGGGACGGCGCGGAACGGTTGATCGCCGTGTCCGAGGCGCAATTGCAGAAGGCGCGGCTGTGCATCGGCGTGGCGGCGGGCGAAGCGAAGGCGCCGTCGATCATCGGGGCGGCACGGGCGAATCTGATCAACGCGCTGGTCACGGATTCGACCACCGCGCAGGCGGTGCTGGGGCTACTGCGCGCCCCGATCTGAAAACGTTTGCAGGTGCAGAAAGTTATTGCTGCAAAAAATTGCTCTTGACGATTTCACACTTCGCGCTTTCAGTTACGCTACTTGAAACGAGGGTGATGGACGGGCCGCCTGCCTGTCACGGCACCCCCACCGGGAGGAGATATCATGAAACGTCGTTCGATTCTGAGCGCCGCAGCCGCTGCCTCTGTCGCCCTGACCATGGGCATGGGTGCCGCGCAGGCGCAGGACAAGAAATTCACCATCGCACTTGTTCCGGGCCTGACCACGGATGCCTTCTACATCACCATGCAAAAGGGCGCGCAGGCCGCGGCTGATGCGTTGGGGGTAGAGCTGGTGTTCCAGGGCGCGCCCGATTTCAACCCGGTGACGCAGGTGCCGGTGCTGGACGCGGTGATCGCGCGGGCTCCGGACGCGATCCTGATCGCGCCCACCGACACGACCCAGCTGATCGAACCGCTGCGCAAGGCGCATGACGCGGGTATCCCGGTGATTACGGTGGATACGTTCATCGGGACCGGCCAGTACCAGACCGGTGCAGGCGATGCCGATTTCCCGCTGGCCTATATCGCATCGGACAACGTGCTGGGCGGCAAGATCGCGGCACGCGCGCTGGCCTCGGCCATTGGTGGCGAAGGCAAGGTCTATGTGTCGAATGTGAAGCCGGGGATTTCCACCACCGACCAGCGCGAAGCAGGCTTCAAGCAGGCGATGGCCGAAGAATTCCCGAACATCACGGTTCTGGAAACCCAGTTCAACGACAACGACGCCAACAAGGCCGCCTCGCAGTTGCAGGGTGTTCTGGCGCGCGAGGCCGATCTGAAGGGCGTCTTCGGGGCGAACCTGTTCTCGGCGCTTGGTGCGGCGAATGGCGTCCAGCAGGCTGGTCAGTCGGGCACGATCAAGGTTGTGGCCTTTGATGCGCCGACGTCGATCGTTGACAACCTGACCACTGGTCTGGTGGACGTGGCCATTGCACAGCACCCGGCCGAGATTGGCTATTACGGTGTTGTGTCGGCCTTTGCCCACCTGACGGGCAATTCCATCCCGGTCAGCATCGGGACGGGCTTCACCATCATCACCAAGGACAACGTGACCGATCCGAACGTGGCGAAATACGTCTATTCCGACTGATCACGACCGGCCCCGCGCTGCACAGGCGCGGGGCCATTCCGATGCGTCACATCACAAGACTGCAAGCCGGGCCCGTGGGTCCGGCACGCTGTCCCAGACCACAGGACCACCCCATGACGACCGAAGCGCCGGGACCGGCTGGCGGGCATGTCTCGCCCCCTGCTGACCATGCCGAAAAGAGCCGCACCGTTGTGCAGCGCATTGCCGACCTGCGGGCCTGGCTGTTTCTTGCCGCCCTGATCCTGGGTTTCGAGATCTGGAGCCGAGTTTCCTTTGGCGGTTCCTTTGTCTTCAACCCCTATAACATCACCTCAATCGCGATCTTTGCGGTGGCACCCCTGCTGTTGGCGACGGGGCAGACCTTCGTGATCATCTCGGGCGGGATCGATCTGTCGATGGGCTTTATCATGGGGCTTGCCGCCGTGGTCGCAGCGCATGTGATCAACTGGGCCACCCCGACCATGGGTATGCCGATGGCGGTGCTGTTCGGGTCGCTGGTCGCGGTGGGGATCGCGATGATCCCCGGCTGTGTGAACGGTCTGCTGGTATCGCGCCTGAATGTGCCGCCCTTCATCGGGACATTGGGCATGTTCGGTGTGGCACGGGGCGTGGCCTTTCTGCTGGCGGGCGGAACGACCGTGCCGGTGCAAAATTCGTTCTTTGCCACGCTGGGCAACGGCCGCATCTTCGGCATCCCGTGGATCGTGATCGTGACTGCGATCTTCGTGCTGATCATGCACTATCTGCTAAGCCAGACCCGGTTCGGGCAGCACAACTATGCCATTGGCGCCAATGCACAGGCGGCCCGGCGGGCGGGCATCAACATCAAATCGCATCTGCTGCGCCTTTATATCCTGTCGGGGATCTGTGCGGGGCTGGCCGGTGTTCTTTATGCGGCGCGGTTCAGCGCGGGCGCGGCGCAGGCGGGGGAACCCTTGCTGCTTGATTCCGTGGCGGCTGTCGTCATTGGCGGGGCAAGTCTGTTTGGCGGGTCGGGCACCATCCTTGGAACCGTTGCGGGGGCCTTCGTGATTGCCGTCATCCAGTACGGGCTGGTTTTCATAAATGTCGAACCCTTCTGGCAGTTCATCTCTGTCGGGGTGGTCATCATCATATCGGTGCTGATCGATCAGGCGCAGCGCCGGATCAGCGGAGGGCGGCAAAGTGAGTGAGACATCCCCCCTGCTGGAGGTGCGCAACCTGTCCAAGAATTTTGGTCCGGTGCAAGCGCTGAACGATCTGACGATGCATGTGGGCGCAGGCGAGGTTGTTGCACTGGCCGGTGACAATGGCGCGGGCAAGACCACGTTGATCAAGGCGATCTCGGGCGTCTATCGGCCTTCGTCGGGCAGCGTGCTTCTGGAAGGCCAGGAGGTGAGCTTTGCATCACCGCAAGAGGCGCGGGAACGCGGGATCGAGACGATCTATCAGGATCTGGCGCTGGCGGATAACCTGTCCATCGGGGCCAACATCTTTCTGGGCCGCGAGCCGATGACCAAACGCTTTGGCTTTTTGCCTGTTCTTGACCGCAAGAAGATGGCGCAGGCGGCAAAGGAAACCATGGCACTGCTGGATTTCCACGTCAGCCGGATGGAGGCACCTGTTTCCAACTTTTCCGGCGGGCAGCGGCAGGCGGTGGCCATCGGGCGCGCGGTCTATTGGAATGCGCGTATCCTGATCATGGATGAACCTACCGCCGCGCTTGGCGTGCCGGAACAGCGCAAGGTGATCAGCCTGATCCACCAGCTGAAGGCGCAGGGGCGGGGCGTGATCTTCATCTCACACAATCTGCAAGACATCTTTGCGGTGTCGGACAGGATCGTCGTGCTGCGGCGGGGCGTGATGGCGGGCGAACGCCGCATCGCCGACACCACACATGACGAGGTGGTGAAATTGATGGTCGGGGGCTGATGCGATGACGGCGCGTCCGGTCATCGGATCGCTTGGCGAGTTGCTGGTGGAATTCGTGTGTACCGAAACCGACGGGCGAAATCTGCGCCCGTCGGTCTATCGCGGCCCGTTCCCCAGTGGCGCACCGGGGATATTCATTGATCAGGTGGCGCTTGCGGGCGCGCAGGCGGTTTTTGCCGGGGCGGTGGGAACCGATGCCTTTGGGCAGGTGGTGCTGGGCAGGCTTGTGGCCGATGGCGTATCGGACAGCCTGATCCGCCAGATCCCCGGCCTGCCCACAGGTACCGCGCATGTCAGCTATAACAGCGATGGCAGCCGCGATTTCGTGTTCAACATGGCCGCCTCTGCCGCCGCGCGCTTTCCCAAAGGGCGTGAGGCGATCGAGGGGTTTCTTGCCGCCGGAACAGAGGTGCTGCACATTTCAGGCTCTGCATTGGGTGATCCCGACATGCGCACTGCAATCGCCGAAGTCGCTGTCGCCCTGCATAAGGCCGGGGTCGCCTTGTCGATTGATCCGAACATCCGCACCGAATTGATGTCGGATGCAGGCTATCTGGACACGGTTCGCCATCTGATAGGGCTGGCGACTTATGTGCTGCCATCGGATGCGGATGCCGCGCTGCTTTGGCCCGGTGCGGGGTTTGCCGATTGGGCCGAGGCGCTGCCCGCACGGGTGGTGGCACTGAAGCGGGGCGACAAGGGCGCGATGGCGCTGGCCGATGGCGTGCTGACCGATCTGCCTGTGCATCCTGTGACCGTGGTTGATCCAACCGGAGCGGGCGACTGTTTCTGCGGGACATTCGTTACACTGCTGGCCACCGGCATGGCCATGCCGGACGCGCTGGCGCGGGCGGTGGTCGCGGGCGCGCTGGCCGTGACGGCGCTGGGCCCGATGGAGGGCAACAGCCCAAGGGCGCGGATCGAGGCGGAACTGGCATGACGGCGCTGGCCGAGATTCTGGCACAGAACCTTGCGGGCAAGGGGCGCGGGTTGCCCGCATGGTGCACGGCGCATCCGGAAACGCTGGCCGCGATCCTTGCCACCTATCGCGATGACGATGCGCCGGTCCTGATCGAGGCGACCTGCAATCAGGTGAACCAGCTGGGCGGCTATACCGGAATGACCCCTGATGCATTTCGCGGGTTCGTCGAAGGGTTGGCCGTTGCGCAGGGTGTCGATCCTGCGCGCCTTGTTCTGGGGGGCGATCATCTGGGCCCGAACCCGTGGCGGCACCTGCCGGCGGATCAGGCGATGGATCATGCGAGGGCCATGGTTGCGGCCTATGTGCAGGCCGGTTTCACCAAGATTCACCTCGATGCCTCGATGCCCTGCGGGGGTGAAGTGCTTTCGCAGCCGGAAATGGCCCGCCGCGCCGCAGACCTTGCCGCTGTGGCCGAGGCAGAGGCCGGAGGGCGGGCGCTGGCCTATGTGATCGGGACCGAGGTTCCGATCCCCGGCGGTGAGACGGCCCCGGTGGACCGCCTGTCGATCACCACAGCCGAGGCAGCGCGGCAGACCATCGAGGAGCACCGCGATGCCTTTGCGGCGCGTGGCCTGAGTTCGGTCATGGCGCGTGTCGCAGCGCTGGTGGTGCAGCCCGGCGTGGATTTCGGCAATGCACAGATCATCGGCTTTGATCCACCTGCCGCTGCGGCCTTGTCCGCCGCTGTTGCCGGTTTCGGTGGCCCGGTGTTCGAGGCACATTCGACAGATTACCAGTCTGGCCCCGCGCTGCGAGCGCTGGTGCAAGGGCATTTCGCGATCCTGAAGGTTGGGCCGGAACTGACCTTTGCCTACCGGCAGGCCGTGCTGGCGCTGGAGCGTCTGGCGCAACTGATGGGCCTGCCTTCGGGGGTGGAGGCTGCGCTGCGCACGGCGATGGCCGATGATCCGCGCGATTGGCAGGCCTATGTCGACCCCGGGCCGGACGCACCGCAGATGATGATATGGGGTCTGTCGGACCGCGTGCGCTATTACTGGCCCAAGCCGCAGGTGCAGGCGGCACAGCTTGCCTTGTTCACTGCCTTGCGTGCCGCACACCCGCCGCCCGGCCTTGTGGCACAGGTGACGGGCGGGCTTGCCGTGCCTGTCGATCCCGCGACGCTGCCGGAAACCGTTATCCAAGCCAATGTGGGCGCCGTTGTTGCCCGATACCGCACCGCGACAGGAGATTTCGATGCCCCCTAAACAGGACCGCCTGCTGCGTGTCGGCGTGCTGGGCTGTGGCCCGATTGCGCAGGCAGCCCATTTTGAGAGCTGCACCAAGGCGCGCAATGCCACGCTGTATGCGATCTGCGACGTGGCCGATGACCTGCGCGAACGCATGGCCGCAACCCATGCCCCGGAGCGGCAGTTCAACGACTATGACGCAATGTTGGCCGATCCCGACTTAGAGGCAGTGATCATCGCAACATCCGACGCTTTTCACGTTCCGGCCGCCCGGCGGGCGCTGGAGGCGGGCAAGCACGTGCTGTGCGAAAAGCCGTTGGCAACATCGGTGGAAGAGGCAGAAAGCCTGCGCGACATCGCGGCAAGCAGCGGCAAGGTGCTGCAAGTGGGGCATATGAAGCGGTTTGATGCCGGGTTGCAGGCGGCGAAGGCTTTCATCGATACTGGCATGGGCCAGATGGTCGCGCTGAAGGCATGGTATTGTGACAGCACCCACCGCTATCCGATGACCGATGCCGTGCAGCCGTTGATGGTTACCAGCAAGGCCGCCCGCAAGCCCATCGAAAACCCCAAGGCCGATCTGGACCGCTACTACATGCTGGCCCATGGCAGCCACCTTGTGGATACCGCGCGGCTGTTCGCAGGGCCGATCCGTGCGGTGGATGCGCGGCTGTCAAACCGGGCAGGGATCCGCTGCTGGTTTGTCGATGTGGAGTTTGAGAATGGCGTTTTGGGCCATCTGGACCTGACCGTCGCGGTGCGGATGGATTGGCATGAGGGGTTCCAGATCTATGGTGAGAACGGGTCAATTCTGGGCAAAACCTACAACCCGTGGTATTACAAATCGTCTGAAGTCGATATCTTTGATGAACGCGACGGCGCGACGCGCCGGGTTCTGGGGGCCGACGGGCATTTCTATCGCCGCCAGCTTGAAGGCTTTGCCGATGTGATCCTGAGCGGCACCCGGATGGAAGGGGCCGATCTGGAAGATGGCATTGCATCCGTCAGGGCCATGGTTGCCATCGCGCAATCTGCCCGCAGCGGGCAGCCCGTGCGGCTTGATCAGGCGCAGGGGCCGGTCTGATGCGGCTGGGCATCTTTGCCAAGACCTTTCCGGGCAGCGATCCGTTTACGGTTCTGACGGCCGCGCAGCAGGCGGGATATGATGCGGTGCAGTACAACATGGCCTGCTCCGGCCTGCCCTCCATGCCGGACAGCCTGCAGGAAAACACCGTTCCAGCGTTGGTGGCCGCGGCGCGCGGGGCCGGTGTCGCGCTGGCGGCGGTTTCGGGCACCTATAACATGATCCATCCCGACCCGGCCCAGCGCGCCATCGGATTGCGGCGCCTGTCGGTGCTGATCGACCATGCCGCCGCCATGGGAACCGGCATGGTCACGCTGTGCACCGGCAGCCGGGATGCGGCGGACCAATGGCGCCACCACCCCGACAACCAGACGACCGAGGCTTGGCGCGATTTGCTGGTTGAGATGGAGAAGGCCTGCGCTCTGGCCGAGGCGAAGGGCGTGAAGCTGGGGGTGGAGCCGGAATTGGCCAATGTGGTCAATAGCGCGGCAGCCGCGCGCCTGTTGATCGACACGATGCAAAGCCAAGCGCTGGCCATTGTGCTGGATCCGGCAAACCTGTTTGAGATTGCCTCCGACGCGGACCGCACCCGTATCATTGAAGGTGCCATCGACCTGCTGGCCGACCGCATCGCCATGGCGCATGCAAAGGACCGCAACCCGGATGGCAGCTTTGCCACTGCGGGAAGAGGCGTGGTCGATTTCACCCATTTCATAGCCCGTCTTCGCAGAGCGGGATTTGACGGCGATCTGGTCACCCATGGCCTGACGGCGGATGAGGCTGCGGGGGTTGCCGCCCATCTGAGGGACTGTGGCGCATGACGAACCCGGCGAGGTGGATCACCGCGGACGGGCTTTCGCTGGCCCTGCATGATGCAGGGGGCGATGGTTTGCCGGTGATCTTTCAGCACGGGCTTTGCGGCGATGCGCGCCAGACGGTAGAGGCCTTTCCCCCCGATCCGCGCTTTCGCCGGATCACGCTGGAATGCCGGGGGCATGGCAGTTCGGACTTCGATCCCGATCCGTCGCTTTCCCAATTCACCGATGATCTGGCAGGGTTGGTTGCATCCTTGGGCCGTGCGGTGCCGGTAGGTGGCATATCGATGGGGGCGGCGCTGGCCTTGCGTCTGGCGGTGGCGCGGCCGGAGTTGGTATCGCATCTGATCCTGGTGCGGCCTGCTTGGGGCGCCGGGGCGGAGGCGCCTGCGAACCTGGCCCCGAATGGTGCGGTGGGGCAGTTGCTGTATCGGTTTCCGGCAGCCGAGGCGCGGGCCGCGTTTCTGGAGAGCGACATGGCGGCAGAGTTGCGTGCGACGTCGCCGGACAATCTGGCCTCGCTCATCGGGTTCTTTGGGCGGGAGCCGGTGTCGCGGACGGCGATCCTGCTGTCTGCCCTGTCCGCCGAGCCTTTGGGCGTGACGCGCGCCGATCTGGCGGCGCTGCGTTTGCCGGTTCTGATCTGTGCCACGGCAGAGGATGCGATCCATCCGGCGGCGCTTGCGCAGGATCTTGCGGCGCAGATACCGGGGGCCGTGCTGTGCGACCTTCCCGCCAAGGGGCGCGACAAGGCGGCCCATATCGCGGCCCTTCACCATGAAATAATTGACTTCCTTACAAGGACTTGACCCATGCCCCGCCCTGCAGCCAACTGGATGAACACCCTGCCGGCCGACCATCTGATCGCCGAGTTTTCGGTTTGGTCTGCCGATCTGATCCGGCTTGCCGATGATATGGCGCGCATCCGGCCCCATGCCGATATTCTGCATATTGATGTGGCGGATGGGGTGTTTGCGCCGTCTTTCCTGTTCTTTCCTGATCTGGTGGCGCGGATTCGCGATGTGTCTGATCTGCCGATCCATGTGCATCTGATGGTGGATGATGCCGTGCTGCTGTCGCAGATCGACCAGTTTGCCGAAGCGGGGGCGGATCTGATCAGCCTGCATGCGGAAAACGACGCTGTGGCCGGGCCTGCTCTTGACCGGATTGCCGCCCATGGCGTGAAGGCGGGTATGGTGCTGCGGGTGGAGACGCCGGTGGAACGGGCCAAGCCGTGGTTACAACATATTGATATGCTGACACTTCTTGGCACCGCCATCGGGGTGAAAGGGCAAGGTTTGGACCCGTCGGCCACCACAAGGCTGCAAACGGCGACGGGGTTGATCGCCGAAAGCGGGCGGCGGATCGTGCTGGCCGCTGATGGCGGTATTCGCGACACCACCGTCGCCCTGCTGCGGGCGGCGGGGGCCGAGACGGTGGTGCTGGGATCACTGGCCTTTGGCGCGGCGGATCTTGGGGCGCGGATGGCGTGGCTGCGGGGGCTGGGCTGAGGCGGGCTATCTTTAGACAAAGCCCTGAGAACGCTGTGTAAATCACGGGATTTGCGGTGCAGCGCCCGGTGCAGCAGGCTGTGCAGCACACTGTATGCACGCAGCGCACGGTGATAGGTCGGTTAACCAGAACCAGTCGAATCGTTTTGGAGTGGCCTGATGCACCCGAATCCTGCCTTTCGCGGCGCGAGCCGTGACGACAACCTTGCCTTTGCCGCCGCGCGGGGCTTCGGGATGCTGTGCATCAGTGGCGATGCGGGGCCGGTGGCCGCCCATGTGCCCTTTGTGATCATGCAGGGGGGCGCGGTAGAGGTGCATCTGGCGCGGTCCAACGCGATTGCGCGGGCGGCGCTGCCGCTGCCTGCGCTGCTGGCGGTGCAGGGGCCGGATGCCTATATCTCGCCCGATTGGTATGGGGTGCCGGATCAGGTGCCGACGTGGAATTATGTGGCGGTGCATCTGCGTGGCGTGCTGCATCCGATGGCCGATGCGGGGCTGGAGCCGCAGGTGGATGCGCTGACCGCCGAGTTCGAGGCCCGGCTGCCGGACAAGCGACCATGGACCAAGCACAAGATGGGTGAAGGGGTGATGGCGCGGATGATGCGGGGCATCCTGCCGTTCCGGCTGGAAGTGACCGAGGTCGACGGGACCTGGAAGCTGAACCAGAACAAGACGCCCGAGGCGCGGGCGGGGGTCATCGCGGCGCTGGAGGCGCAGGGCGGGATGGCGGCCGAGATTGCGGGACTGATGCGGCGGCTGGGGTGAGTGCGGAATTTGACGCAAATTCCGCGACGGTTTTTGACACAAAAACCGGGGTACGCCCGGCCACCACCGGGATGCGGGATGCGGCACGGAGTGCGTCGGAATTTGCGTCAAATTCCGGCGCGGTTTCTGCGTCAGAAACCGCTTCGGCGGGTGGTTGCGGCGCTGCGGGGACAGGCATAGGGTCGGGCCAGACAACCTGCGGAGGGTTCTGCCATGCACCTCTATTTTTCGCCCACCTCACCCTATGTGCGCAAGGTGATGGTCCTGCTGCACGAGACGGGGCAGATCGGCGAGGTGGAACTGGTCATGGGGTCGGGCAACCCTGTCGATCCGGCGGGTGCACCGCTGGACGCCAACCCCTTGGGCAAGGTGCCCGCGCTGGAGCGGCCCGACGGGCCGGCGCTGTATGACAGCCGGGTGATCTGTCGCTATCTGGATGCCCGCGCCGGAGCGGGGCTTTATCCCGAGGGCGCGCGGCTTTGGGACACGCTGACGGTGGAGGCGACGGGGGATGGCATCCTCGATGCCGCTTTGCTGATGGTTTATGAGGGGCGCATCCGGCCCGAGGAATTGCGTTTTGCGCCTTGGGTCGAGGGGCAATGGGCCAAGGTGGACCGGGCGCTGGATGCGCTGGAGACGCGCTGGATCGCGCATCTGGAGGGGCCACTGGACGCCGGGCAGATCGCGGTGGGCTGTGCGCTGGGCTATCTGGATTTTCGCCATGACGCGCGGGACTGGCGCAACGGGCGGCCCCGGCTGGCGGGCTGGTTCGCGGGGTTTGACGTGCGCGCGTCCATGCGGGCCACCGTTCCGACCTGAGGCGGGGCTGCCGGAATGGCGCCGCGCGCGGATTAACGAAATTTACGGGATTCCCGTTCCTTATTGGGCTGACCGGCGG
This sequence comes from Fuscovulum sp., assembly GCA_035192965.1. NCBI lineage: Bacteria > Pseudomonadati > Pseudomonadota > Alphaproteobacteria > Rhodobacterales > Paracoccaceae > Fuscovulum > Fuscovulum sp. The sequence continues at coordinate 187,289 of CP136571.1, forward strand.
GAGGTGGTGCCGCGCCCCGCGCTTTTGGCGGATGTGCAGGGATGTGCGCTACGACTTGTCGCAGGGGGTTGCGCCGGGCCGCAGGCGGCCCAGACTCCGGCAATGGGAAGATCGCCCAACTGCCACAGGGCGTGATTTCCTTGGCCTTTTGGCGGGGATGCGCCCGTTTGTCCGCTGGACGATCTGGTGCGACCGGTCTAAAAGCCGCCCGGTATGGCTGCGGGAAACTGCGGCCCACATGGATTTTCGAGTCGCGGGACTTCCCCGCGGATCTGGAAGAGGGAGAAGTTCTCGTGTCCCACGCTGAAGACAACACAGGTACCCGTCGGGATTTCCTGTACTATGCGACGGCAGGGGCCGGTGCGGTTGCCACGGGCGCCGCTGTCTGGCCGCTGGTCAACCAGATGAACCCGTCGGCCGATGTGCAGGCGCTGTCGTCGATCTTTGTTGATGTGTCGGCGGTTGAGCCGGGCACGCAGCTGACGGTGAAATGGCTGGGCAAGCCGGTGTTCATCCGCCGCCGCATGCCGGAAGAGATTGAGGCCGCGCGCGCTACGGCGCTGACCGAACTGCCCGATCCGCTGGCCGAGAATGCGAATGCGCAGCCTGGTGCCGATGCCTCGGACCAGAACCGCACGCTGGATGAAGCGGGCGAGTGGCTGGTGATGATGGGGGTTTGCACCCATCTGGGCTGTGTGCCACTGGGCGATGGATCGGGCGATTTCGGCGGCTGGTTCTGCCCCTGCCACGGGTCGCACTACGACACCGCCGGCCGCATCCGCAAAGGCCCCGCACCGCGCAACCTGCCGGTGCCCGTGGCGGCCTTTACTGACGAAACCACGATCAAGCTTGGGTAAGGAACAGACAGATGGCTGGAATTCCGCACGACCATTATGAGCCCAAGTCGGGTGGCGAGAAGTGGCTGTACAAGCGGCTGCCGATCGTCGGGCTGCTTTACGACACCCTGATGCTGCCGACGCCCAAGAACCTGAACTGGATGTGGATCTGGGGCATTGTGCTGACCTTCTGTCTGGCGCTGCAGATCATCACCGGGATCGTTCTGGTGATGCACTACACGCCGCATGTCGACTATGCCTTTGCGTCGGTCGAACACATCATGCGCAACGTCAACGGCGGCTACATGATCCGCTATCTGCACCAGAACGGCGCGTCGCTGTTCTTTGTGGCGGTCTATCTGCATATTTTCCGCGGCCTGTATTACGGGTCCTACAAGGCCCCGCGTGAGGTGACGTGGATCATCGGGATGCTGATCTATCTGCTGATGATGGGCACGGCGTTCATGGGCTATGTGCTGCCTTGGGGGCAGATGTCGTTCTGGGGGGCCACGGTGATCACCGGGCTGTTCGGCGCGATCCCGGGTATCGGCGAAGCGATCCAGACCTGGCTTCTGGGCGGACCGGCGGTGGACAATGCCACGCTGAACCGTTTCTTCAGCCTGCATTACCTGCTGCCATTCGTGATTGCCGGTCTGGTGGCCGTGCATATCTGGGCCTTCCACACCACCGGCAACAACAACCCCACCGGGGTTGAGGTGCGCCGCACGTCCAAGGAAGAGGCGGCCAAGGATACAGTGCCGTTCTGGCCCTATTACGTGATCAAGGATCTGTTCGCGCTGGCGATCATTCTGGCGGTGTTCTTCGCGGTTGTGGGCTTCATGCCGAACTACCTGGGCCACCCTGACAACTATATCGAGGCGAACGCGCTGGCGACGCCTGCGCATATCGTGCCGGAATGGTACTTCCTGCCGTTCTACGCCATCCTGCGTGCCTTTACCGCCGACGTGTGGGTGGTGATCGCGGCGGAATGGATCACCTTCGGGATCGTGGATGCCAAGTTCTTTGGTGTGATCGCGATGTTCGGGGCGATTGCGGTTATGGCGCTGGCGCCGTGGCTGGACACGTCTTCGGTGCGGTCGGGCCGCTATCGCCCGATGTTCAAGTGGTGGTTTGCGCTGCTTTGCGTGGACTTCATGGTTCTGATGTGGGTGGGCGCGATGCCGGCCGAAGAGCCCTATGCCACCATCTCGCTGATCGCCTCGGCCTACTGGTTTGCCTATTTCCTGGTGATCCTGCCGCTGCTGGGCGTGATCGAGAAGCCGGATGCACAGCCGGCGACGATCGAGGATGACTTCAACGCGCATTACGGCAAGCCCGGTGGCTATGCCGCGGCCCAACCGGCCGAGTGAGAAGGGAACTGAGGAAGATGATCAGGAATTTCGCACTCAGTGCTGCTGCTGCTCTGGCGCTGTCCTCCGGGGCGGCGCTGGCGGCGGGCGGTCACAAGGAAATCACCGATGTGGCCTTTGCCCATGAAGGGCCGTTTGGCAAGTTTGACCAGTTCCAGCTTCAGCGCGGGTTGCAGGTCTATACCGAGGTCTGCTCGGCCTGCCACGGGCTGAAGTATGTGCCGATCCGCACGCTGGCCGATGAAGGTGGCCCGCAGCTGCCCGAAGACCAGGTGCGCGCCTATGCGGCGCAGTTCACGGTCACCGATGCCGAAACGGGTGAGGATCGTGAAGGCGTGCCGACCGACCATTTCCCGGCTTCGGGGATGGAAGGCGCGCCGGACCTGTCGCTGATGACCAAGGCACGCGCCGGGTTCAGCGGCCCCTATGGCACCGGGATGAGCCAGTTGTTCAATGGCATGGGTGGGGCGGAATACATGTATTCCATCCTGACCCATTACGAGGAAAACCCGGAATGTGCCCCCGATGGTATCGACGGGTTCTATTACAACACGTCCTTCGACAAGGGGGCCACCCCTGACACCTGCAAGGATGAGAAGGGGATTTCCACGGTTCCGGGCAGCTGGATCGCGATGCCCGAGCCGCTGTCGGATGATCTGGTGACCTATGCCGATGGCACGGCGGCCACGAAAAGCCAGATGGCAGAGGACGTGTCGTCCTTCCTGATGTGGGCGGCAGAGCCGAAGCTGATGGACCGCCGTGAGGCGGGCTTCAAGGCGGTGATCTTCCTGCTGATCCTGGCCTCGCTGCTGTATCTGACCAACAAGCGGATCTGGGCGGGCGTGAAGGGCAAGACGGCCTGAGCCAACCCTTCATTCTGAAATCCTGGAAAACCCCGCCATCGTGCGGGGTTTTTCATTTTGACCGTCAGCACCGAACGAATTTTCTGCGAAAATTCTGGGCGAGCGGACGTTCGCAGAACGTCCTATCGGATTTTTCGCAGAAAAATCGTGACCCCGGGCCTGACCCCAGCCCTGCGGCACAGCGGGTGCTTGGCCTTGGCGGCGCAAGCGTGTAATCACGGGCCAAAGCTGATTGGGGAACCGGACATGAACAAACTTGTCACCATTTATGGCGGGTCGGGGTTCGTCGGGCGGTACATCGCGCGCCGCATGGCCAAGGAAGGCTGGCGGGTGCGGGTAGCCGTGCGCCGCCCGAATGACGCGCTGTTCGTGAAGCCTTATGGCGTGGTGGGTCAGGTGGAGCCTGTGGCTTGCAACATCCGCGATGATGCGTCGGTGCGCGCCGCGATGCAGGGGGCGGACGCGGTGGTGAATTGCGTGGGCATCCTGAACAAGGCCGGAAAGAACACCTTTGACTCGGTTCAGGCCAGCGGCGCCGCGCGGATCGCGCGGATCGCGGCCGAGGAAGGTGTGAGCCAGCTGGTGCATCTGTCGGCCATCGGCGCGGATGCGGACAGCGCATCGGAATATCAACAGACCAAGGCGGCAGGGGAGGCGGCGGTTCTGGCTGCCTTTCCGGGGGCGATGATCCTGCGCCCGTCGATCATTTTCGGCAATGAGGACGGGTTCTTTAACCGCTTTGCGGCCATGACACGATTCTCGCCGGTACTGCCGGTGGTGGGGGCCGCGACGCTGTTCCAGCCCGTACATGTGGATGACGTGGCGCAGGCTGCGGTGAAGGGGATTACCGGGGCCGCCGCGCCGGGCATCTATGAACTGGGCGGGCCGGAAGTGGCAACATTCCGGGAATTGATGCAGCGGATGCTGGCCGAGATCCGTCGCCGCCGGCTAATCGTGAACATTCCTTTCTTTGCCGCGTCGATTATGGGCGGGGTGCTGGACATGATGCAGACCCTTTCGCTGGGGCTGTTCAACAACGGCATGATCACCCGCGATCAGGTGCGCAACTTGCGGACCGACAACGTGGTGGCGCCCGGTGCGAAAGGCTTTGCCGAGTTGGGGATCACGCCGATGGCGATGGGCCCGGTGCTGCCGGAATATCTGTGGCGCTATCGCCCGTCGGGGCAATATGCGGCGATCAAGGAATCGGCCAAGAACCTGCGGAAGGTTTGATCCGATGCGCGCGATCAGCGCTGGACGGGCCGCCGGGAAGGACTGATGGAAAACACGCTGACCGCTGCCCTTCTGGGCCTGATCGAGGGGTTGACCGAGTTCATCCCCGTATCGTCGACCGGGCATCTGTTGCTGGCAGGGCATTTCCTTGGCTTTGACAGCCCCGGCCGCACCTTTGAGGTGGTCATCCAGTTGGGCGCGGTGCTGGCGATCCTGACGGTTTATGCGGGCAAGTTGTGGAAAGTTGCGTCGACCATCCATAGCGACCCGGCCTCGGCGCGGTTTGTGGCATCGGTGCTGCTGGCGTTCTTTCCGGCGGTGGTCGTGGGCGTGCTGGCGCATGACATCATCAAGACGGTGCTGTTCGAGACGCCGGTTCTGATTGCGGTGATGCTGATTCTGGGCGGGTTCGTGCTGCTGGTGATCGACCGGGTGGCACCGGAACCGGTTCATGAGGAGGCGATGGCGCTGCCGTTTCGCAAGGCGCTGATCATCGGGGTGATCCAGTGTCTGGCCATGGTGCCCGGGGTAAGCCGGTCTGGCGCGACGATCGTGGGGGCGCGGATGCTGGGTGTGGGCAAGCGCGCCTCGGCCGAGTTTTCGTTCTTTCTGTCGATGCCGACGATGGCCGGGGCCTTTGCCTATGACTTGTACAAGAGCCGGAATGTGCTGGATTTTTCGGCGGTGGTGGATATCGGCGTGGGCTTTGCGCTGGCCTTTCTGTCGGCGGTGCTGGTGGTGCGCTGGACGCTGGATTTCGTGAGCCGGAATGGCTTTGCGGTGTTCGGCTGGTGGCGAATCATTGTGGGAAGCGGGGCGCTGATCCTGCTTTGGCTGGGGTTCTAGGCCAGTTCGGAACGCGTACTGACCTATTTTCGGCAAGATCGGGCAGTATTTTTGACCCATTGCCAGAAAAACAGCTTATTAGGTCATACATACTGACTTTTATTCCCAAAGCGGGCAAAGTAAGAAGGCGCACCCGAGATTTCCTGTCAGAGAGGGCGCCTCATGGCAAAGAACCGCATGCTCCAGTTCGTGACCGTGGACAAGGAGACGCCCGAGAAGCGGCCCGCCAACCTGCGGGCGCAAGATTTTCACGAGATTTACCGTGAATATGCCGCCGAAAAGGCTGCTGAACAGGCGGGGCGGTGCAGCCAGTGCGGCGTGCCCTATTGCCAGTCGCATTGCCCGTTGCACAACAACATCCCCGATTGGCTGCGCCTGACCGCCGAGGGGCGGTTGCAGGAGGCCTATGAGATTTCGCAGGCGACCAACACTTTCCCCGAGATTTGCGGACGGATCTGCCCGCAGGACCGGCTGTGCGAAGGCAATTGCGTGATCGAGCAATCGGGCCATGGCACGGTGACCATCGGGTCGGTTGAGAAGTACATCACGGATACGGCCTGGGAGAACGGCTGGGTGCAGCCGATCCGGCCGCATGCGGAGCGGACGGAATCGGTGGGGATCATCGGAGCCGGGCCGGGGGGATTGGCGGCGGCGGATATGCTGCGGCGCAAGGGTGTGCAGGTCACGGTTTATGATCGGCATGACCGCGCGGGTGGTTTGCTGACCTATGGGATTCCGGGGTTCAAGCTGGAAAAGCCCGTTGTGATGCAGCGGATCGCCCAGTTGGAAGAGGCGGGCGTGCAGTTCGTTCTGAATTGCAACGTGGGGTCTGATATCAGCTTTGACGCCATCCGGGGTCAGCATGATGCAGTGCTGATCGCGACGGGCGTTTACAAGGCGCGCGACATTTCCGCCCCCGGCGTGGGCGCGGCAGGGATCGTGAAGGCGCTGGATTACCTGACGGCGTCGAACCGCAAGAGCTTTGGCGATGATGTGCCGGAGTTCGACAGCGGTGAGTTGAACGCCGAGGGCAAGCGCGTGGTGGTGATCGGCGGCGGCGACACCGCGATGGACTGCGTGCGCACGGCGATCCGGCAGGGTGCAACATCGGTGAAGTGCCTGTATCGGCGCGACAAGGCAAACATGCCCGGATCGCAGCGCGAGGTGCAGAATGCCGAGGAAGAGGGCGTCGAGTTCGTCTGGCTGACGGCACCCAAGGGGTTCACCGGGGGCGCTTCGGTGGAAGGCGTGATGGTGCAGCGGATGCGTCTGGGCGCGCCCGATGCGACCGGGCGGCAATCGCCGGAACTGATCGAGGGCGCGGATTACGTGGAGCCTGCCGATCTGGTGGTGCAGGCGCTGGGGTTCGAGCCGGAGGAAATTCCGTCGCTTTGGGGGGTGCCGGAACTGGCGGTTACACGCTGGGGCACCATCAAGGCGGATTTCCGCACGCATGAGACAAGCCTGCCGGGCGTTTACGCTTCGGGCGATATCGTGCGGGGGGCGTCGCTGGTGGTCTGGGCGATCCGTGACGGGCGCGAGGCGGCAGAGGCGATCATGGAATATCTGGCGCAGCCTGCGCAGGTTGCTGCGGAATAGGGACTTGGACATGTCGGGCAGTGAGGAATTGGTCAGCATGGGGGGCGGGGCAGAGGCCCCTGCCCTGCCACGGCTGAACATCCCGCTGCTGCGCAAGGATCGGCGGCTGTGGGTGTGGTGGCACAAGGGCACAAGCCGGCGGCTGGTGGTGGTGTTTTCATCCGTGGGGCATGGGCCGGACACGCCACCCGTGCTGGAATTCGCGCAGAGTGCGACGGCGGGGGGACGTGACAGCGCCGTGTTCATCGCGGACCCGCAGCGCAGCTGGCTGAATGCGCCGAAGCTGATCGAAGAAATCGTCGAGGTGATCGAGGCGGCGCGCGATGAGATTGGCGCCGAAGAGACAGTGACGCTGGGCTATTCCATGGGGGGCTTTGCGGCGCTGGTGATCGGGGCGTTTGTGCCGGTTCATGCCGCGCTGGCCTTTTCGCCGCAGATGTCGATTGACCCGGAGCTGGTGCCGGATGAGGGCCGGTGGAAGCGCTATCGCAACCGGATCGGCGCGATCCGCATTCACTGTGCTGCTGACCATATGGCGGCCGGCACCGTGCATCACATCATCATGGGATCGTCGCGGCTGGAAAAGCCGCAGCAGCGGCTGCTGCCGCAGGCGGCCAATGCGAACCTGTATTTCCTGCCCAAGACGCAGCATGACACCGCGCCACGGATCAAGCGGGCGGGGCTTTTGCCCGCCGTTCTGGACCTTGCCTTTTCACGGCGAAGCGATGCCCTTGGGGCCTTGCTGACGCAGACTTTGAACGCCCGCAGCAAAGGAATTGCCGCATGATCCGCGCCCTTCTGCCCCTGTTGCCCTGCCTTGCCTTCGGCCTGACCTCGCCCGCCTTGGCGTCGTCATTCACGCCGCCGGAGGGGTGCAGCACATTCCTGACCGTGCAGGCCAAGGGGTGCCGGGTATCGAACCATTACAAATGCACGGCGGATGCGCCGGGCGATCAGTGGCGGACGGATTTCGATCAGGAAGGGCCGTTCTTCATGTCGCGCATCGACAGCGAAGCGCAGTGGGTGGAAAGCTATGAGATCGACCCGCCTGTGAAGCAGCTTCTGGACCCGAGCCCGGCTGACCCGGCATCGTTTTCCGAATTGCTGGCAACGGGGAATGACAATTACATCTTTGGTCTGTCCGACGATAACGGCGAGCGCACCAAGGTGCGCGGTGGCGACCGTTTGACCGGGCGGCAGGTGGTGATCGACGGGATCACACTGCAGGAGACTGAGTTCAACTTTACCGAAACCGATCTGGGCGGCACCGTGCTGCGCCGGTCGCGCGGGAATGAATACATCCATCCCGAATGGCGGCTGTTCTTTTCCGGCCCGTCAGAATGGGATGGCGGCGACGGAAACTATCTACCGCTGGACGGCAGCCCGGTTCAGTTCATCTTTCCCGGTGAGCCCGGCTTTGCCAGCACCCAACCCCTGTTCGACTGCGACGCCGTGATGTCGTCGTTGCAGACTTTGCCCAAGTTGTAAGGAGGCCCGAGCCATGACGATTTATGATGACGCCTGGGTGAAGGCCGAAGAAGCCAAGCGCGCCTGGCTGGATGCGAACGGGCTGTACAAGACCGATGACGAACATTCGTCCTGCGGCGTGGGGCTGGTGGTTTCCATCAGCGGCAAGCCGTCGCGCAAGGTGGTGGAGAACGGGATCAACGCGCTGAAGGCGGTGTGGCACCGTGGCGCGGTGGATGCCGATGGCAAGACCGGCGACGGCGCGGGCATCCATGTGCAGATCCCGGTGAAGTTCTTCTATGACGTCGTGCGGCGCACGGGGCATGAGCCGGACGCGACCAAGCTGATCGCCGTGGGGCAGGTGTTCCTGCCGCGCACGGATTTCGGTGCACAGGAACGGTGCCGGACCATCGTGGAGACGGAAGTCCTGCGGATGGGGCATTACATCTATGGCTGGCGTCATGTGCCGGTGAACACCGAAGTGCTGGGCGACAAGGCCAATGCGACGCGGCCCGAGATCGAACAGATCCTGATCCGCTGCGAGAAGGACATTGATCAGGAGCAATTCGAGCGCGAGCTGTACATCATCCGCCGCCGGATCGAGAAGGCGGCGGTGGCTGCGCAGATTCAGGGGCTGTATCTGTGTTCGCTGTCCTGCCGGTCGATCATCTACAAGGGCATGATGCTGGCCGAGCAGGTGGCGGTGTTCTATCCCGACCTGATGGATGAGCGGTTTGAATCGTCTTTCGCGATCTATCACCAGCGCTATTCCACCAACACCTTCCCGCAATGGTGGCTGGCGCAGCCGTTCCGGATGCTGGCGCATAACGGCGAGATCAACACGCTGAAGGGCAACGTCAACTGGATGCGGAGCCACGAGATCCGCATGGCCTCCAACAACTTTGGCGACGCGGCCGAGGACATCAAGCCGATCATCCCGTCGGGTACGTCGGACAGTGGTGCGCTGGATGCGGTGTTCGAGGTGCTGGTGCGGTCGGGGCGCAGCGCCCCGATGGCCAAGACGATGCTGGTGCCCGAGGCGTGGAGCAAGACCACGACCGATATGCCGCAGGCATGGGCGGACATGTATGCCTATTGCAACAGCGTGATGGAGCCGTGGGACGGACCTGCCGCGCTTGCCATGACGGATGGGCGCTGGGTCTGTGGCGGGTTGGATCGCAACGGGTTGCGGCCGATGCGCTATGTCATCACCGGTGACGGGATGCTGATCGCCGGGTCAGAAGCCGGGATGGTGCCGGTGGATGAAACCACGGTGCGCGAAAAGGGCGCGCTGGGGCCGGGGCAGATGATCGCGGTCGATATGGCCGAGGGGCGGCTGTATCACGACGCAGAAATGAAGGACAAACTGGCAGGGAGCCAGCCTTATGGCGCGTGGATCGACAAGATTGTCGATCTGAACAGCCTGCTGCGCGATGTGCCGGAGGGCGCGCTGTTTTCGGGTGCCGACCTGCGCCGCCGCCAGATTGCCGCCGGCTACACGGTGGAAGAGCTGGAACAAGTGCTGGCCCCGATGGCCGAGGATGGCAAGGAGATGGTCGCCAGCATGGGGGATGACACCCCGGCAGCGGTTCTGTCCAAGGTCTATCGCCCGCTGAGCCATTTCTTCCGCCAGAACTTTAGCCAGGTGACCAACCCGCCGATCGACTCGCTGCGCGAGGGGCGCGTGATGAGCCTGAAGACGCGGTTCGGGAATCTGCGGAACGTGCTGGATGAAAACTCCAGCCAGACGGAAATTCTGGTGCTGGAAAGCCCGTTCATCGCGAATGCCGAATTCGATGTGATGGTGAAGCAGTTCGGCGATCAGGTGGCCTTCATCGACTGCACCTTCCCGGTGTCGCCGGAGCTGGACGATCTGCGGCAGGGGCTGGAGCGTATCCGAGCCGAGGCCGAGGATGCCGTGCGGTCGGGTGCCGGACATCTGGTGCTGACGGACCAGCATCAGGGGCCGGACCGGGTGCCGATGCCGATGATCCTGGCCACCAGCGCGGTGCATAGCTGGTTGACGCGCAAGGGGCTGCGGACGTTCTGTTCGATCAACGTGCGGTCGGCGGAGTGCATTGATCCGCATTACTTTGCGGTGCTGATTGGCTGTGGTGCCACCACGGTGAACGCCTATCTGGCGCAGGATTCGATTGCCGACCGGATTTCGCGCGGGTTGCTGGATGGCAGCCTGACGGATGCGATGCGGCGCTATCGCGATGCGATTGATGCGGGTCTGTTGAAGATCATGTCGAAGATGGGGATTTCGGTGATCTCCAGCTATCGCGGCGGGCTGAACTTTGAGGCGGTGGGTCTGAGCCGTGCGATGGTGGCGGAGTATTTCCCCGGCATGCATTCCCGGATTTCGGGCATCGGTCTGACGGGGATCGAGCAGAAGCTGGAAGAGGTGCATGCCAAGGGCTGGCTGGGGGGCGCGGATGTGCTGCCCATCGGCGGGTTCTACAAGGCGCGGCGGTCGGGCGAAAAGCACGCCTGGGAAGCGCAGACGATGCACATGCTGCAATCGGCCTGTGACCGGGCGAGCTATGACCTGTGGAAGCAGTATTCCGCAGCGATGCGGGCAAACCCGCCGATCCATCTGCGCGACCTGCTGGACATCAAGACGCTGGGCAAGCCCGTGCCGATTGAAGAGGTGGAGTCGATCACCAGCATCCGTAAGCGGTTCGTGACGCCGGGGATGAGCCTTGGGGCGCTGTCGCCCGAGGCGCATAAGACGCTGAACGTGGCGATGAACCGGATCGGGGCGAAGAGTGACTCGGGCGAGGGTGGCGAGGACCCGGCGCATTTCGTGCCGGAGCCGAACGGCGACAACCCCTCGGCCAAGATCAAGCAGGTGGCATCGGGGCGCTTTGGCGTGACGGCGGAATACCTGAACGCCTGCGAGGAGTTGGAGATCAAGGTGGCGCAGGGCGCGAAGCCCGGCGAAGGCGGGCAGTTGCCGGGCATGAAGGTGACGGCACTGATCGCGCGGCTGCGCCATTCGACGCCGGGGGTGACGCTGATTTCGCCGCCGCCGCACCATGACATCTATTCCATCGAGGATCTGGCGCAGCTGATCTATGACCTGAAGCAGATCAACCCGCGCGCCAAGGTGACGGTGAAGCTGGTGTCCTCATCCGGCGTGGGGACGATTGCGGCGGGCGTGGCCAAGGCCAAGGCCGATGTGATCCTGATTTCCGGCCATAACGGCGGAACGGGGGCGTCGCCTGCCACGTCGATCAAATACGCGGGCCTGCCCTGGGAAATGGGCCTGACCGAGGCGCATCAGGTGCTGAGCATGAACAACCTGCGCGAGCGGGTGACGCTGCGCACGGATGGCGGGCTGCGGACGGGGCGCGATGTGGTGATGGCGGCAATGCTGGGGGCCGAGGAATACGGCATCGGCACGGCGGCGCTGATCGCCATGGGCTGCATCATGGTGCGCCAGTGCCAGAGCAACACCTGCCCCGTGGGCGTCTGCACCCAGAACGAGGCGCTGCGCGCCAAGTTCACCGGGGATGCGGACAAGGTGGTGAACCTGATCACCTTCTACGCACAGGAAGTGCGGGAAATTCTGGCGCAGATCGGTGCGCGGTCGATGGATGAGATCATCGGGCGGGCGGACCTGCTGACGCAGGTTTCGCGTGGGTCGGCCGCGCTGGATGATCTGGACCTGAACCCGCTGCTGATCACGGTCGATGGGGCATCCAAGATCACCTATGACCGGTCCAAGCCGCGCAATGCGGTGCCGGACACGCTGGATGCGGAAATCATCCGCGACGGCGCGCGGTTCTTTGAGGATGGCGAGAAGATGCAACTGTCCTATGCGGTGCGGAACACGCATCGCACCATCGGGACGCGGGCCTCGAGCCATATCGTGAAGAAGTTCGGGATGCGCAACAGCCTGCAGCACGACCATCTGACGGTAAAGCTGTCAGGGTCCTGCGGGCAGTCTCTGGGCGCGTTTGCCGTGCAGGGGTTGAAGATCGAGGTGCAGGGCGATGCCAACGACTATGTGGGCAAGGGCCTGTCGGGCGGGATGATCACCGTGCGGCCGTTGATGTCTTCGCCGTTGCGGGCCGAGGAGAACACGATCATCGGCAACACGGTGCTCTATGGTGCGACGGATGGCTATCTGTTCGCCAGCGGTCGTGCGGGTGAGCGGTTCGGGGTGCGCAATTCGGGGGCCAAGGTGGTCGTCGAGGGCTGCGGATCGAATGGCTGCGAATACATGACCGGCGGCGTGGCCGTGATCCTTGGCCGGATCGGCGCGAACTTTGGCGCAGGCATGACCGGGGGGATGGCCTATGTCTATGATCCCGATGGCGTGGCCGAGGATTTCATGAACCTTGAATCGATCCTGACCTGCGGCATCGGGCACCCGCATTGGGAGGCCCAGGTGAAGGGGCTGATCGAGCGGCACCATGCAGAGACGGGTTCACAGATCGCAGGCCGCATTCTGGCGAACTGGGAGGCTGAGCGGGGCAATTTCCTGCAGATCTGCCCGAAAGAGATGCTGCCGCATCTGGCGCATCCCCTGTCGGACGAGGCGGCGCGGGTTCCGGCGGAGTGAGGCATGGGCGGCCCCAACGAATTTTCCTGCGAAAATTCAGGGGCCGCCGCGCCTGATTTTTCGCAGGAAAATCGTTGGCGTCGGCCTGTGCGCGTGATCATGCCGGACTGCGCGCCTTGACCCCGGCACCCTGCCCGTGGCTATTGTCGCGACCATGACGGACAGCCCAGAGAAACCCGCGAAGAAGCCGCGCAAGGCGGCCGAAAAGGCCGCTCCGGCCCCAGTGCCGCCGCTGCGGCGGGTGCTGCGCTGGGCGGGGCGGATCGCGGCGGGGATTGCCGTGCTTTATGCGGCGCTGATCCTGATGTTTTCCTTCGTGCCGCCGCCGATCAACTTCTATCAGCTGGGCGAGGCGGCGCGGCTGGGCGGGATCGAGAAGGACTGGGTGTCGTTCGAGGAGATGGCCCCGGTGATGGCGCGGTCGGCTGTGGCGGCGGAGGATGCGAATTTCTGCCTGCATTGGGGGTTCGACATGGCGGCCATCCGCGAGGCGGTGGCGCAGGGGTCGGACCGGGGGGCATCGACGATCAGCCAGCAAACGGTGAAGAACGTCTTCCTGTGGCATGGCCGATCCTGGTTGCGCAAGGCGCTGGAGGGGCTGCTGACGCCTGTGGTGGAAACCGTCTGGTCCAAGCAGCGGATTCTTGAGGTCTATCTGAACGTGGCCGAGTTCGGTGAAGGCGTGTTCGGTGTGCAGGCCGCCGCGCAGCATCATTTCGGGGTGGATGCGCGCGACCTGACAGCGACGCAGGCGGCGCGACTGGCTGCGGTGCTGCCTGATCCGAAGGGGCGGTCGGCATCGGAGCCTTCGGATTTCGTCCGGTCGCGGACGCGGGCGATCATATCGGGTGCGGAAACCATAGCGGCGGATGGCCGGGCCGGGTGTTTTCAGGAATGAGCCGTTGAATTCCTGCCCCTGACGGGGCAAGAGACAGTGACCGTTCCATGACATGACGGGATGTCCTTTTCAGATGATCCGCCTTTATCACTTTCCGCTGTCGCCCTACTGCCGCAAGGTCCGCCTGACGCTGGCCGAAAAGCGGCTGGAGGTGGAGCTGGTGGAAGAGCGCTATTGGGAACCATCGCCCGATTTCCTGCGGCGAAATCCGGCGGGCAAGGTACCGGTGCTGCGCTGGGACAATCGGGTGATGTCGGAAAGCCAGGCGATCTGCGAATATCTGGAAGAAGCGATCCCCACCCCGCAGCTGATGCCGCGTGACCCCGAGGCGCGCTATGAGGTGCGCAGGCTGTGTGCGTGGTTCGACGACAAGTTCCATGAGGAAGTGACGTCAAAGCTGCTGTACGAGCGGGTGAACAAGAAGGTGATGGGGCACGGATACCCCGACAGCAAGAATGTGAAATTCGGGGCAAGCCGGATCAAGTATCACATCGACTATATGGGCTGGCTGCTGGATCAGCGGCGCTGGCTCGCGGGGGATGTGATGACGCTGGCCGATCTGACGGCGGCGGCGCATCTTTCGTGTCTGGATTATATCTCGGACGTGGATTGGAACCGGTCGGCGGCGGTGAAGGACTGGTATGCGAAGGTGAAGTCGCGCCCCTGTTTCCGCACGTTGCTGGCTGATCAGGTGCCGGGATTTCCGCCGCCGCAGCATTACGCCGATCTGGATTTCTGACGGCGGGCGGGTACGATTTTTCTGCGAAAAATCGGGTGGGGGTGCTTCGCCCCTGTCAGCCATCGGTTCTTGGGCCAGTGGCGAAACCGATGTCTGACCCCGCGAGAGTATTTGAGCCAAGATGAAGCTGGATGACCTGAAGGAACGGCTGGAGGCGCAGGCGCGGGCCGAGGGGTTTGCGGCGATGGGCATTTGTGCGCCGAATGCCGTGCCGGAAGCGGCGGGGCGGTTGGCGGCTTTTCTGGAGGCCGGGCGGCACGGGCAGATGGGGTGGATGGCCGAGCGGGTGGAATGGCGCGGGGATGCGGCGGCGCTGTGGCCCGAGGCGCGGTCGGTGATCATGCTGGCGGAATGCTATACGCCAGAGACGGACCCGTTGGCGGTGCTGGGGCAGCCGGACCGGGGCGCGGTGAGCGTCTACGCGCAGGGCAAGGATTACCATGACCTTGTGAAGCGGCGGTTGAAGCGGCTGGGGCGTTGGCTGCTGGATCAGGCCGAGGCGACGGCGGAGATCAAGGTGTTCGTCGACACAGCGCCGGTGATGGAAAAGCCGCTGGCGCAGGCGGCGGGGCTGGGCTGGCAGGGGAAGCATACCAACCTGTTGTCCCGCGGGTTGGGAAACTGGTTCTTTCTGGGTGCGATCTTTACCACGCTGGACCTGCCGAAGGACGCGGCGGAGGTCAGCCATTGCGGGACCTGCACTGCCTGTCTGGACATCTGCCCGACACGGGCCTTTCCAGCGCCATATCAGCTGGATGCGCGGCGTTGCATTTCCTATCTGACGATCGAGCATCGCGGGCCGGTGGATGCGGCGCTGCGCGGGTTGATGGGGAACCGCATCTATGGCTGTGACGATTGTCTGGCCGTGTGCCCGTGGAACAAATTCGCGCAAGACGCCGCGGAGATCGGCTATCAGCCGCGGGTGGGTGCGCCGGAACTGGCGGAACTGGCGGGGCTGGATGATGCCGCGTTTCGGGCGCGGTTTGCGGGCAGCCCCATCAAGCGGATCGGGCGGGATCGGTTCGTGCGCAATGTGCTTTATGCCATCGGCAATTCCGCCCTTCCCCGGCTGCGCCCGGTGGCGGCCGCATTGATCGGCGATCCTGATCCGGCGGTGGATGATGCCGCGCGCTGGGCGGTGGACCGCCTGTCGTGATGCGCTGATCGGCGGCCTCGGGGTGAGGGCGGCGATCAGGGTTATGGGGGTGGCCGATTCGGTGTTAGGCTTCGTCTCCGTAATTCACGGGAGGACGACATGACCAAGCATCTTGCCGACAAGCGCAGCCCATCGACCGGGGCCCGTGTGAAGCAGTTCCTGCGGCTGGCGCGCACCCCGCGTGAGACTTGGCATCGCCCGCGCGGCGCTGCCGGACCGTCGCGGTTGGTGCAGTTCCTGCGGATCGACCGGGGGCGCAGCGCCTAGCGCGGGCGGAGCCGATCACGCAGCACTGTCAGGGCGTCGCGCAGGGTGGCGGCCTGATCGGCGGCGAGGCCGGTTTGTTCAAGGAAACAGAGCGGCACCTTTGCGGCCTCAAGCTGCAAGGCGTGGCCGGCATCGGTCAACGTGATGCGGACCTGACGTTCATCATCCGTGGCGCGCTGGCGGGTGATCCATCCGCCCTGTTCGAGGCGTTTCAGAAGCGGCGTCAGCGTATTGCTGTCGAGCAGAAGCGTTGTGCCGATCTGACCCACCGTCTGCCCGTCCTTGGCCCAAAGCGCGGCGAGGGCAAGGTATTGCGGATAGGTCAGACCCAGAGGTTCGAGCAGCGGTTTATAGGCGGCCTGCATCGCATGCCCCGCGGAATAAAGCGCGAAGCACAGCATCTGGGGCGGGGGAAGGCAGGCATTCTCGTCCATCGCGCGAGGTTATATCGCGCGCGATTTATCTGCAAGCGGTTGACAGGGGCTGTGGCAGGCCGTAGTTGTATCGCACGCGATATAATCGTATTCGATTTAAAGGAGAGCAAACATGACGGTTGACCCGAAATACTGGACCGAAGCGCAAGCAACCGGCGGCGGGCGCAATGGCGTGGCCAAGCTGGTGGATGGCAAGCTGACCGTTACCATGACCAGCCCCAAGGAATTGGGCGGGTCGGGCGCGGGGCATAACCCGGAAGAGCTGTTCGCGGTGGGTTACGCGGCCTGTTACCTGGGCGCGATGCGCTTTGCCGCCACCAGCGAGAAGCTGGGGACCGTGCCGGACAATGCCACGGTGAATGCCCATGTGGGCATCGGGCCGCGGTCGGATGGCGGGTTCGGGTTGCAGGTGAAGCTGGTGGTCGCGATGCCGGGCGTGGACCGGGCCGTGGTGGAAAAGATCGCCGAGCGCGGGCATTTCATTTGCCCCTATTCCAACGCGACCAAGGGCAACATCACCGTGGAAACGGTGATCGCCTGACACGACGGCAAACATTGGCACCCCACAGCCGCCTTGCGGCCTTGTGGGGTGCCGCCTAGGCTGATCCCTGACAGCAATCAGGGGCCGGCCATGAGCAATCCGCATTGGATTTACACCCAGACGATCAAGACTTTTGCTGCAGGCGCAGAACCGGGGTTTGAAGATCCCGGTGAATTGGCGGCGACCTGGGGCAAGGTTTGGGGGATCGACAATGACGTGGGCCGCATCCGCGAGATTTTGATGCATCGCCCCGGGCCGGAGATGGGGGTTGTGGACCCGACCAAGCGGCTGGCCGAGATCGGGTCTTTCGGTGATCCAGCGGTGGGGTGGTATTACCAATCGGACACCCCGCCCGACATTCCGCTGATGCAGCGCCAGCATGCGGCCTTTGTAGCTGCGTTGGAGGCGGAGGGGGTGGTCGTTCATCATGTGGATGGCGAGGCGGGGAACCGGCTGAAGCAGGTTTATACCCGCGATCCGCTGATCATGGTGAAGGGTGGCGCGATCATCTGCAGGATGGGTGCGCGCATTCGCCGAGGCGAGGAACTGGCGATCACCCGCACGCTGGGGCGGCTGGGGATTCCGATCCTGCGCACGATCAACGGGACCGGGGTTATGGAGGGCGGCAGTTTTGCCTGGCTGAACCCCAAGACCTGCGCCATCGGCGTGGGGGTGCGGGTGAACCGCGATGGGGCAGAACAGGTGCGCGAGGTGCTGGCGCGGCAGGGAGTGGACCTGCTGATCGTGGATCTGGTGGGCTATGACATCCATCTGGATGTGAGTTTCCTGATGATCGACCGCGATCTGGCGATCCTGAACCCGATGGGGTTGCCCTATTCGTTTCTTGAGGAGTTGAAGGCGCGGGGCATACGCTGGATTGAAACCGACCCGGCGGATGATGGCTGGATCGTCAATTCGCTGGCGATTGCGCCTGGCAAGGTGCTGATGCCCGAGGGGGCCACGAACCGCACGCTGGACCGGTTGGCGGCGGCGGGGGTGACATGGGTGACGATCCCTTATGCCGAGGTGCAGAAGAACGGCGGCGGGCTGCATTGTTCGACCACGCCGCTGATCCGGGATTCGGTGTGAACCGAATCGTAAGGGTTTCCTGCCAGCCTGCCCGTGTGTGGGATGTGGAGGCGGGGCATGCGCGGACGTGGGCAGGGATTGGCCGTGATGGCCCACCGCGCGTTGGCGCGGCTTGTCGCGCGGCGGGACATTCTGCATCTGGCCGTGGCGGGCGGCGGCCGATCCGATCTGGCGGCGATGCGGGTTCTGGTCCGACTGCGCGGGCGCGATGGGCTGGATTCCGGTGCGCTTTTGGCATTTGGCCGATCGCTGCGCGCGATGCTGGGTCTGCAACCCGGGTCGGGTTTGCCGCTTCTGGTGATCAGCCTTGCAGCAGAGAATGCAGCGGAAAGCGCTGATGCCGACAGGCCGAACGGGGCAGGCTGCGTTGCGAAATGCCTTTGGCAGCGGCGTGCAGGGCTTGCGCGGCTGGCATCGGTGATCTTGCCAATCGGTGGGCTGTCAGACGCATTGAAACGAAAAGGGCGAAGGTTGCGGTCGCCCCCTTCGCCCTGGTCTGTTTCCCTGTCAGGCTGTGGCTGACATCATCCGCCCTGATCAGGCGCGGACGAGCTTTTCGTATTCCATCGACACGCGCTTGGTCAGGTCGCCGACTTCGAAGTTGTAATCGCCGATCTGGCCAACGGGCGTCACCTCGGCAGCGGTGCCGGTGAGGAAGCACTGTTCGAACCCTTCGAGATCGGAGGCTTCGATCCGGCGTTCGTGGACCTTGATCTGCATGTCACGCAGCATCCCGATGACTGTCTGGCGGGTGATGCCGTTCAGGATCGCGTCGGGGATGGGGGTGTGCACTTCGCCATCCTTGACGAAGAAGATGTTGGCCCCAGTCGCCTCGGCCACATAGCCGCGATAGTCGAACATCATGGCGTCGGAGCAACCCTTAGCCTCGGCCGCGTGTTTGGACATGGTGCAGATCATGTAAAGACCGGCAGCCTTGGCGGCGTGAGGGATGGTTTCAGGCGAGGGGCGTTTCCATTTTGCGATGTCGAGTTTCGCGCCCTTGAACTTGGCATCACCGTAATAGCTGCCCCAAGTCCAGCAGGCGACGGCAAGGCGGATCGGGTTGCGCTTTGAGGCGACACCCATGTCTTCGCCTGCACCACGCCAGGCGATGGCGCGAACATAAGCATCGGTCAGGTTGTTGGCTTTGAGCACCGCCTCTTTGGCGGCGTTGATTTCTTCGACCGTGAAAGGCAGCGGCATGTCGAGCAGTTCGCCCGACATGCGCAGACGTTCGGAATGTTCGGTGGATTTGAAGATCTTGCCATTGTAGCAGCGTTCGCCTTCGAACACGGCGCTGGCATAGTGCAGGGCATGGGTCAGGATGTGGACATTCGCGCCACGCCAATCCACCAGTTTGCCATCCATCCAGATGAAGCCGTCGCGATCGTCATAACCAGCCATGTCCCACTCCCACAGGCAGAATTTGCGAATGTTGCGCCGCTTAGGTCCGGATCGGACATAAAGTTGCGTCAAACCGGGTGCCGAGCTAGCAGTTGGTTCTTGGAAAGTCAACAAGGCTGACGTAAATTCAGGGTGACGCGGGAGGGGTAAGGATGGCCGAAGGCACTACGGGCGGGGAAAGCCTGCTGTTTCTGACCGATGAGCAGTTGCGCAAAGGGATCGAGGCGATGTTCTTCGCCTATCGCGGGTTTACCGATGATCCGGACCGCATTCTGGAAGGGATGGATTACGGGCGGGCGCATCACCGGGCGATCCATTTCATCCATCGATCGCCCGGGACCACGGTTTCCAACCTGTTGGGCATTTTGGGTGTGACGAAGCAAAGCCTGAACCGGGTGCTGCGCACGCTGATCGAGGATGGGTTGGTGGAGGCGCGGGTGGGCAAAGCCGACAAGCGCGAGCGCAACCTGCATCTGACGGGCAAGGGGCAAGAGCTGGAACGGCAATTGTCGGATGCGCAGCGAGCGCGGATGCGGGCGGCCTAT
The DNA here is from genome assembly GCA_035192965.1 of Fuscovulum sp. NCBI lineage: Bacteria > Pseudomonadati > Pseudomonadota > Alphaproteobacteria > Rhodobacterales > Paracoccaceae > Fuscovulum > Fuscovulum sp. The sequence continues at coordinate 207,149 of CP136571.1, forward strand.
CGCGCGGCGGGGCCTGCGGCGGTGCAGGGATTTCGCACCGTGCTTGAGGCAATGATGGACCCGGAGATGCGGCGACAGTATCAATCCCTGCGAGAGGGTGAGAAATGAACGAACCGCAGCCACATCTTTTGGTCGTCGATGACGATGAACGCATCCGGGGGCTTTTGCAGAAGTTCCTGATGCGCAACGGCTATTTGGTCACGGTGGCGCGCGACGCCGCACAGGCGCGCCGGCTTTTGACGGGGCTGGAATTCGACATGATCGTGCTGGACGTGATGATGCCGGGCGATGACGGCATCACGCTGACGCGCGAATTGCGCGGGCGGATGAGCGTGCCGATCCTGCTTTTGACGGCCAAGGGCGAGACTCAGAACCGGATCGAGGGGCTGGAGGCCGGGGCGGATGATTACCTGGTGAAGCCGTTCGAGCCGAAGGAATTGCTGCTGCGGATCAATGCCATCCTGCGGCGCGTGCCGCAGGTGCAGGCGGCGCCGCCAGTGCCAAAGGTGCTGCATCTGGGGGCGGTGCGCTATGATATGGACCGGGGTGAGTTGTGGCGGGGGGCTGATCCTGTACGGCTGACGGCGACAGAGGCCGCGCTGATGCGGATGTTCGCGGCCCAACCGGGGCAGGCGATTGCGCGCGAAAAGCTGGCCGGTGATCTGGGCCGCGACGAGGGCGGCGCGCAGGAGCGGGCGGTGGATGTGCAGATCACCCGCCTGCGCCGCAAGATCGAGGATGACCCGAAGGTGCCACGCTATTTGCAGACGGTGCGGGGCGAGGGCTATCTGCTGCAACCGGATTGATTTTCCCATCGCACGCGCAGCGCGCGGTGATAATCTGCCCGCGTGTGTGTGTGGTACGAGTAGGAGGTTACCATGTTAAGACGAACAGCCGCGGCCCTGACTTTGGCCGTCATGGGCGCAACGGGGAGCGCGGTCTGGGCCCAGAACCTTGAGCCGTGGGGAGCGTCGGATTACTGGGACGTGATGATTGACCCGACGCTGGGCAATGGCTGCCTGATCCAAGGTGCATTCGAGGATGGGTCTGTGGTGCGGATCGGGCTGGATCGGACGAACGACACGGGATACGTGACCGCGTTCAACGATGCCTGGGGCGATATCGAGGAAGGTGCGGTCTATCCGATCAGCTTTGCCCTGGATGGCGAAGGGTTCGAGGGCGAGGCGCGCGGCATGTATCTGGATGGGATGCCGGGGGCGGATATCGTTTTTGACAACGTGGATTTCTTCATGTCCATCGCCCAAAGGCAAACCATGACGATGTATCACGACGGGGCGGAGGTCATGTCGATTGACCTGACCGGAACGATGCGCGGGCTGGAAGCGGTGCTGGAGTGCCAGGACGAACAGGGCTGAGGTAGAGGACGGGGGGCAGGCGCCCCCCGGACCCCCTTCGCCGGGGCAGGAACAGAGCGAAAGGCGGAGAGGGTGCTTGTATTCACGCATGAGGATTGCGCGCGGCATGTGACGCCACCGGGCCACCCTGAAAGGGTGGAACGGTTGGCGGCGGTGGAGCGCGGGCTGGCGGGGCTGGCCGTAACGCGGCGCGATTGCCCGATGGGCGAAGAGGCCGAGGTGTTGCGCTGTCATCCTGCGGCCTATTTGGCCAAGGTGCGGCGCGCGGTGCCGCAGGCGGGGTTTGTGGCCCTGGATGGTGACACGATCTTGTCGCCCGGTTCGCTGGATGCCGCGCTGCGCGCGGTTGGGGGCATCTGCGCGGCGGTGGATGCGGTGATGACTGGTGAGGCGAAGGCGGCTTTCGTGGCCGGACGGCCACCGGGGCATCATGCGGAAACGGGCACGGCGATGGGGTTCTGCCTGTTCGGGACGGTGGCGATTGCAGCGAAGCGGTTGCTGGACCATCACGGATTGAAGCGCGTGGCGGTGGTGGATTTCGACGTGCACCATGGGAACGGCACACAGGATTTGCTGTGGGACGAGGCGCGGGTTCTGTTCGCATCAACCCATGAGATGCCGCTTTATCCCGGCACAGGCAGCGCGCAGGAGCGGGGCGCGCATGGGCAGATCGTAAACCATCCTTTGCGGGCAGGATCGGGGGGCGCAGCTATGCGCGCGGCCTATGACGGCGTGATCCTGCCGGCGCTGGAGGCATTTGCCCCGGAATTCGTGCTGATCTCGGCCGGGTTTGATGCCCATGCGGCCGATCCCTTGGCCAATCTGGAGTGGCAGGCGGAGGATTTTGCCTGGCTGACCGGGCGGCTGTGCGACGTGGCGGGGCGGCATGCGGGGGGGAGGGTCGTCTCGACACTGGAAGGTGGATATGATCTTGAGGCGCTTGCGGCTTCGGTCGCGGCGCATGTGGGCGTTTTGGAGGAGCGGAGCAGATGACGGCGAAGGCTGTGTCCGAGATGAGTTTCGAAGAGGCGATGGCCGCGCTGGAGCAGGTGGTGAACCAGCTTGAGCGGGGTGAGGTGGCGCTGGAGGAATCCATCGCGCTGTATGAGCGGGGCGCGGCGCTGAAGGCGCATTGTGCGGCCAAGCTGAAGGCGGCGGAAGAGAAGGTGGAACTGATCCGCGCACAGGAAGGCCGGGCCACCGGGACGACGCCGGCGGAGGGGATGTGAGCTTTGCGGCCATACTGACGCGGGATGCTGCGGCCATCGAGGCGCGGTTGATGGCGGCGCTGGAGGGCCGGGCTGATGTGCCCGTGGTAGAGGCGATGCGCTATGCGCTGCGCGGGGGCAAGCGGCTGCGCGGGTTTCTGGTTCTGGAAGGCGCGCGGATGCACGGGCTGACGGACGCGCAGGCGATCAGCGCGGCGGCAGCGGTCGAGGCGCTGCATGCCTATTCTCTGGTGCATGATGATCTGCCCTGCATGGATGATGATGACCTGCGGCGCGGGCAGCCCACGGTGCATGTGAAATGGGATGAGGCGACGGCGGTGCTGGCCGGGGATGCGTTGCAGACGCTGGCCTTTGAATTGCTGGCCGATCCGGCGCTTGGGTCCGGGGATGTGCGGATCGCACTGGTGGCCGGGCTGGCGCGGGCGAGCGGGGCCGAGGGCATGGTGCTGGGACAGGCGCTGGACATTGCCGCCGAAACGGCGACCGCGCCGCTGACTTTGGCGCAGATAACCGAATTGCAGGCGGGCAAGACCGGGGCGCTGATCCGGTGGTCGGCGGAAGCGGGGGCGGTGATTGCAGGGGCGGACCCTGCGCCGCTGCGGGCCTATGCCGAAAAGCTGGGTCTGGCGTTTCAGATCTGGGATGATGTGCTGGATGTGGAAGGCGATGTGGCCAAAACTGGCAAGCGGCTGCACAAGGATGCCGATGCGGGAAAGGCGACCTTTGTTTCGCTGCTGGGGCTGGACGCGGCAAAAGCGCGCGCGGGGGCTTTGATCGACGCGGCAGCGGACCATCTTGGCGTTTATGGCGACCGGGCGGCGAACTTGATTGCCTGTGCGCGCTTCGTTATCAGCCGCGAAAGCTGACCTCTTGCATGGCCCGCTGGAGGGCAGAATGACCGACAGACCCAAGACCCCGCTGCTGGACCGGGTGAGCACTCCTGCAGACCTGAAGTCACTCAATGACCGTGAATTGCGGCAGGTGGCGGATGAGTTGCGTGCCGAGACGATCAGCGCGGTGTCGCAGACGGGCGGGCATCTGGGGGCCGGGCTGGGCGTGGTAGAATTGACGGTGGCGATCCATGCCGTCTTTGACACGCCGCGCGACAAGCTGATCTGGGATGTGGGGCATCAATGCTATCCGCACAAGATTCTGACCGGGCGGCGGGACCGTATCCGCACCTTGCGGACAGAGGGCGGGCTGTCGGGATTCACCAAACGCAGCGAGTCGCCCTATGATCCGTTCGGGGCGGCGCATTCGTCGACCTCGATCAGTGCGGCGCTGGGGTTTGCGGCGGCGCGCGATCTGGGTGGCGATCCGGGTGATGCGATTGCGGTGATTGGTGACGGATCGATGAGCGCGGGCATGGCGTTCGAGGCGATGAACAATGCAGGCCATCTGAAGAAGCGGCTGTTCGTGATCCTGAACGACAATGAGATGTCTATTGCGCCGCCGGTGGGGGCGCTTTCCTCATATCTGTCGCGGCTCTATGCCGAGGCACCGTTTCAGGATCTGAAGGCGGCGGCGAAGAACGCGGTCAGCCTGTTGCCTGGCCCGTTTCAGGAGGGCGCGCGACGGGCCAAGGAGATGCTGAAAGGCATGGCCGTGGGTGGCACGCTGTTCGAGGAGTTGGGGTTTTCCTATCTGGGGCCCATCGACGGGCATGATCTGGATCAGTTGCTGGCGGTGCTGCGCACAGTGAAGGCGCGGGCGACGGGGCCGATGCTGATTCATGTGCTGACAAAAAAGGGCAAGGGCTATGCCCCGGCCGAGGCGGCGCGCGACAGGGGCCATGCGACGGGCAAGTTCGATGTGCTGACCGGGGTGCAGGCGAAGGCAGTGTCGAACGCGCCGAGCTATACCAAGGTGTTTGCCCAGAGCCTGATTGCCGAAGCCGAGCGGGATGAGAAGATCGTGGCCGTTACGGCGGCGATGCCGGATGGCACGGGGCTGAACCTGTTTGCGGATCGCTTTCCCCGGCGCTGTTTTGATGTGGGGATCGCAGAACAGCATGCGGTGACGTTCAGCGCGGGGTTGGCGGCGGGGGGGATGAAGCCGTTCTGTGCGATCTATTCCACCTTCCTGCAGCGTGGTTATGATCAGGTGGTGCATGACGTGGCGATCCAGCGGTTGCCCGTGCGCTTTGCCATTGATCGGGCGGGGCTGGTGGGGGCGGATGGCGCCACCCATGCGGGCAGTTTCGACGTGGCCTTCCTTGCCAATCTGCCGGGCATCGTGGTGATGGCGGCGGCGGATGAGGCGGAGCTGGTACATATGGTGGCGACCGCTGTGGCACATGACGACGGGCCGATTGCGTTTCGTTTTCCGCGCGGGGATGGTGTGGGCTGTGACATGCCCACACGCGGCGTGCCGCTGGAAATCGGCAAGGGACGGGTCATCCGCGAAGGGGCGCGGGCGGCGATCCTGTCCTTCGGCACACGACTGGCCGAGGTGCTGAAGGCGGCAGAAGCGCTGGCCCAGCGCGGGATTGCGCCGACGGTGATTGATGCGCGGTTCGCCAAGCCGCTGGACCGGGATCTGATCCTGAACGCGGCCCGCCACCATGAGGCGCTGATTACGGTGGAAGAGGGCGCGGTGGGCGGCTTTGGCAGCCATGTGGCGCAGTTGCTGGCCGATGAGGGCGTGTTCGACCGGGGGCTGAAGTTCCGCAGCATGGTGCTGCCCGACATATTCATCGATCAGGCCAGCCCGGAGCGGATGTATCAAGTCGCCGGAATGGATGCGGCGCAGATCGAGGCGAAGGTTTTGCAGGCGCTGGGGGTGGCGGTGGTGGGGAAACGGGCCTGACGGCCCGGATCCCCTGCCCTTTCAGCCGCGTTCGGCAAGCTTCCGTTCCAGCCCTTCGATCCGGGCCATCAGTTCGGCATGACGTTCGGCAGCGTGGTCGGGTTTATCAGCCTCGGCCGCTTCTTGCATGGCGTTGACCACAAGGCCGACCAGCAAGTTGATCACCGCGAAGGTGGTCACCAGAATGAAGCCGATGAAGAAGATCCAGGAATAGGGATAAACCTCCATCACCGGGCGGACAACGGCATCAGCCCAGCCCTCCAGCGTCATCACCTGAAACAGCGTCAGCGCGGTGGCACCAAGATCACCGAAACGGTCGGGGAAGCTGACCCCGAAAAGTTTGGTCGCCATGACGGCCGAGACGTAGAACAGGATCAGTGTCAGCAACAGGACCGACCCCATCCCCGGCAGGGCGCGGAGGAAGCCTTCGACCACGCGGCGCAGGCTGGGGGCTATGGAGATGACGCGCAGCACCCGCAACACCCGCAGCGCCCGCAGGACGGACAGGCCGCCGCTTGCAGGCAGCAGGGCCACGCCGACGACCGCCAGATCAAAGACGTTCCAGCCTGACCGGAAAAAGCGCCCGCCCAGCGCGAACAGCTTTAGCACCAGTTCAGCGATGAAGATGGCGAGGCAGAGACGATCAAGGAACAGGATCGTTCCGCCTGCCGCGGCCATGATCGGCTTTGACGTCTCCAGTCCAAGGATGACGGCGTTGAACAGGATCACCGCAAGGATGAAGCGGGTGACGACGGGACGGTCGAGAAATTCGGCAACTTGGGAACGCAGGGCAGTCATCTTTTCTTACCTTTGTGAATCGCTACGCCCGGCCTTTGCGGGCCGGGCGCGGTGTTGATTCAGGATATCTTCACTCGGCCGGTTTCACCAGATCGGCCTTTGGCTGATCCTTGGTCTTCCAGAGCGAGAAGACCACGCCTGCCGTGAGGATCGCGAAGGTGATGCCCAGCGACCAGCTCGGCGGGAACTTTTCCCAACCCATCAGATCGGCGATGAAGATCTTGGACCCGATAAAGACCAGAAGCAGCGACAGCGCGTATTTCAGATAGGCGAAGCGGTGCAGGATGGCCGCCAGCGCGAAGTAGAGGGCGCGCAGGCCGAGGATCGCGAAGATGTTCGAGGTGTAGACGATGTAGGGGTCGGTGGTGATGGTGAACACTGCCGGCACCGAATCCACCGCAAAGACCAGATCGGCGATTTCGATCAGGATCAGAGCGATGAAGAGCGGCGTGGCCCAACGCACCATCTTGCCCCCGGGATCGGGCTTGTTGACGAAGAAGTTGTTGCCGTGCAGTTCATCCGTCACGCGGAAGCGGCGCTTGATGAATTTCAGGACCGGGTTGTTGGCGATGTTGTGGTCGGATTCGCCCACGAACATCATCTTGATGCCGGTGAAGATCAGGAAGACCGCGAAGACATAGAGCACCCAGCTGTAGGACGCGACGATGGTTGCCCCCAGCCCGATCATGATACCGCGCAGGATGATCACGCCGAGGATACCCCAGAACAGCACGCGGTGCTGATAGGCACGGGGCACGGCGAAGAAGGCGAAGATCAGCGCGATGACAAAGACGTTGTCCATCGCGAGCGTTTTTTCGACGACGAAGGCCGTCAGATAGTGGGCGGTCGGCTCCCATCCCATCTGCCAATAGACGAAGCCCGAAAAGGCGAGGCCGAGGGTGATGTACATCGCGGAAAGCTTGAGGCTTTCGGCGACGCCGATTTCGTGATCGCCGTCCTTGTGCAGAACGCCGAGGTCGAAGGCGAGCAGCGCCACGACCAGTGTGATGAAGAGCAGCCACATCCATAGCGGCTTGCCCAGAAACAGAAGAACGAGAAATTCCATGCCCATTGACCTTTCGAGACACAAATTCAACGCGTCTGGAGGTCAGCCAATCACCGGTCCGGGCATGACATCGAGACGCACTCGATGCGGTCCGACATGGCGCTGTTAAGCGTCAGAGGGGCCCGGCCCGCTGGCAGAAGGTGGGTATGGGAATGATCGATTCAACCCCTGCATCGGGGAAAAAATCACGGGCGCGTGATTTGGACTGAGGGTGCCCCCCTTCCGGCTTGGGCGGGCGCGGGGGCGCGATCAGGTTTCCAACGCGAGCAGTGCGGCAAGGCCCTGGCGATAGGTGGGATGCAGAAGGGTGATGCCGAGATCGGATTTGATCCGGTCATTCCGGACGCGCTTGCTTTCGGCATAGAAGCTGCGCGCCATCGGGGTGAGGTCGGCCTGATCATAGGGGATGGCCGGGGGCAGCGGCAGGCCGAGCAGTTCCGCCGCATGGGCGATCACGTCTTCGGGCGGGGCGGGATCGTCATCGCAGAGGTTGTAGACGGAACCCGGACGGGGGTGCTGCATCGAGGCGGCCAGAACCTGTGCGATGTCATCGACATGAATGCGGCTGAAGACCTGACCGGGCTTGATGATGCGGCGGGCGGTCCCGTCGCGGACCTTTTCGAAAGGGCCGCGACCGGGGCCATAGATGCCCGCGAGGCGGAAGATGTGCACCGGCAGGCCGAGGTCGCCCCAAGCGGTTTCGGCGGCCACACGGGCCTGACCGCGCGGGGTGGCGGGGGTGAGGGGGGTATCCTCACTCACCCAGCCGCCCTGATGATCGCCGTAGACGGCTGTGGTGGAGAGATAGCCCACCCATTCCGGGCGGGCGGCGTGGAGTTCGGCCGCATGGTCGCGCAGGATGGGATCACCCGACGCATCCGGGGCGACGGAGGTGAGGATATGACTGGCGCGGGCGAGGGCCGGGGCGAGCGTGCCGGGCAGGAGTAGAGGTTCGACGCCTTCGGCCGCGAATGCGCGGGCCCGGTCGGCGCTGCGGGTGGTGCCGATGACCACCCAGCCTTGCGGAATGAGAAGGCGGGCGAGGGCCTGCGCGGAATAGCCGTGGCCAATGGAAAGAAGCGTTTTCATGGGGCGACTATTTCGCGGCAGACAGCCCTGCGCAAGCTGTTGCAAAGCCTTCACTTGCGGAAGCCCCCCCCTTTCGGATTAGATGCGTGATCAAATTACGAGTAGCGAAAGAAAAAAGAACAAAGACATGACCGACGAAGCCCATCCGATTTTGACCCCCGACACGATGGAACCCGAAGCGTTCCTTGATCCCATTGCCGCTGTTGACCGGCTGGAAGAGCTGTATTTTTCCGCGACGGCCTTTCTGTCGCAGCATTTCACGAAAGCCGTGACGGGGCAGAAGCCCGCATCGCGCATCCGCGCCTATTACCCCGAAATCCGGCTGACCACGACGAGCCATGTGAAGACCGACTCGCGCCTGTCCTTTGGTCATGTGGCGGAGCCGGGCACCTATTCCACCACGGTCACGCGGCCGGACCTGTTTCGCAACTACCTGATCCAGCAGATCGAGCTTCTGGTGCGCCATCATGGCCAGCCGGTGCTGATCGGCCCGTCGGAAACGCCGATTCCAGTGCATTTCGCGGTGGCCGGGAACCCCAAAGTTTCTGTCCCGCAGGAAGGCGTGCTGGAGTTTTCGCTGCGCGACGTGTTCGATGTGCCGGACCTGGCCACCACGAATGATGACATCGTGAACGGCACGCGACAGGTGCATGCCGATGGATCGCGCCCGCTGGCCCCGTTCACCGCACAGCGTGTGGATTATTCGCTGGCCCGGCTGGTGCATTACACCGCAACGGATGCGGCGCATTTCCAGAACCATGTGTTGTTCACCAACTATCAGTTCTATGTCGATGAGTTTGAGGCCTATGCCCGTGAGGTGCTGGCCGATCCGGCATCGGGCTATACGGCCTTTGTCGCGCCCGGCAATCAGGTGATCGAGACGCCCGATGGCGCCCTGCATCAGCCCACCAAGATGCCGCAAATGCCGACCTATCACCTGAAGCGGGCGGATGGTCAGGGGATCACGCTGGTCAATATCGGCGTCGGCCCGTCCAATGCCAAGACCGCGACCGACCATATCGCCGTGCTGCGCCCGCATGCATGGTTGATGGTGGGCCATTGCGCGGGGTTGCGGAATTCCCAGAGCCTTGGCGATTTCGTGCTGGCCCATGCCTATCTGCGCGAAGATCATGTGCTGGACGACGACCTGCCCATCTGGGTGCCGATTCCTGCGCTGGCCGAGATCCAGATCGCGCTGGAAGACGCAGTGGAAGAGGTGACCCAGCTTGAGGGGTATGAGCTGAAGCGCATCATGCGGACGGGAACGGTCGCCACCATCGACAACCGCAACTGGGAATTGCGTGATCAGTCCGGCCCGGTGCAGCGCCTGTCGCAATCGCGGGCCATCGCGCTGGATATGGAAAGCGCCACCATCGCGGCGAACGGGTTCCGGTTCCGGGTGCCCTATGGCACGCTTTTGTGTGTGTCCGACAAGCCGCTGCATGGTGAGTTGAAGCTGCCCGGCATGGCATCGGAATTCTACAAGACACAGGTCGCGCGGCATTTGCAGATCGGGGTTCGTGCAATGGAGATGTTGCGCGCCATGCCGATCGAACGCATCCACAGCAGAAAGTTGCGCAGCTTTGACGAAACCGCGTTTCTCTGACCGTGACGGCATGTTTCCGCCATGCCACCCTGCGTAAAGCGGCGGGAACGGGCAGAATGCGCTTGATTTGTTCGGTAAAACAGATTTTAGCGACGCAAGTCACTTCAAGGACAGGGACAGCCCCGCCTGATATCGGGACCAGTAACGAAGGAACATCACATGACCAAACCGATGACCAAGACCCAGCTTGTAGCCGCTCTCGCCGACCAGATGGGTTCGGACAAGAAAACCGCCGGCGCAGCTTTGGATGCGATTGCCGCAGTGGTGGCAACGGAAGTGGCCGCCGGTGGTGCCGTGACGCTGCCGGGTCTGGGCAAGGTCGTTTGCCGCGCACGGCCCGAGCGTCAGGTGCGCAACCCGGCGACCGGCGAAACCGTGACCAAGCCCGCTGACAAGCAGGTGAAGTTCTCGATCGCCAAGGCGCTGAAGGACAGCGTCAACGCCTGACCTGCGGCCTGATGGCCAAGGCAATGGGCCGCCCCGAAACGGGCGGCCTTTCTTTTTGGGACGCTGACAATGGATCTGCGCGCGCTTTTGATGGGCCTCCTCTTTGCCCTGATGTGGTCATCGGCTTTCGCCACGGCCCGCATCATCGTGGCCGATGCCGCGCCGCTGGCCACGCTTGCCGCACGCTTCCTGATTTCGGGCCTTCTCGCCGTGGGCGTCGCGCTGGTGCTGGGCGCGCGCCTCACCCTCACCCGCGCGCAATGGCGTTCTGTCGCGGCCTTCGGCCTTTTGCAGAACGCGGCCTATCTCGGCCTCAACTTCATCGCCTTGCAATGGGTTGAGGCGTCGCTCGCCGTCATCATCGCCGCCTCCATGCCGCTGATGGTCGCCGCCCTGTCTTGGGCCTTCCGGGGCGAACGTCTTCCCGCCCTCGGCCTTGCGGGGCTGGCCGCCGGGTTTGCGGGCGTCGCCCTTATCATGGGAACCCGCCTGTCCGGCGGGGCCGACCCGCTGGGCACCGCGCTTTGCATCCTCGGCGCGCTGGCGCTGGCTGTGGCCACCCTCACCCTGCGCTCCGCCTCCGGCGCGCAGGGCGGGCTCGGCTCGCTCCTGCTGATTGTTGGCCTGCAGATGCTGGCTGGCTCTGCCGCGCTGGCCGTCATCGCCGCCCTGACGGAACCCTTCCGCCTGACGCCGACCCTGCCGCTCGCGCTCGCCTTCACCTACCAGATCTTTATCCCAGGCCTAGCCGCCACGCTGATCTGGTTTGCCCTTGTTCGCCGTATCGGCCCCACTCGCGCGGCGACCTACCACTTCCTCAACCCGGCCTTCGGGACGGCCATCGCGGCGCTTTTGCTGAACGAAACGCTTCGCCTGACCGACATCCTTGGCGCGGCTATTGTCGCCGCAGGCATTCTCGCCGTGCAGCTGTCGCGCCGCGTCCCCTGACCTGCCCTAACCATTCTCTTCCGCCATCACCTTGCGGAACGCCGCCCGCGCCGCCCCTCGCGCCACCCAGTCGCGGATCGCGGGGTCCTCGGCCTGCATGTCGCGGAACCAGTGCCAGGGGGACTGGATCAAGATATCCGCCGCACTGAACCGCTCGCCCAGCAGCCATGGCCCACGCGCCAAAGCCGCCGAAATCCGCGCCTCCATCTCCTCTATCCCGCGATAGGTCGCCGTCAGCCACGGATGCGTCAGCCCCGCTGCCTTGTGAATCATCACGGGCTCCATCACCGACCCGTACCAGAACAGCCAAGTCAGATAGGCGCCCCGATCTGCGTCTCCTGGCAACGGTGCCATCTGCCCTTCGGGAAACATGTCGGTCAGCAGCAGCATGACCGCTCCCGTCTCTGTCACCACAGCCCCAGTCTCGTCCACCAGCGCCGGTACCTTCCCTTCGGGATGCGGATTGCCCGGATCGCGCGCCCCACGCCCGTCCTGACGCGGGATGTCGACGATCCGCAGATCAACGACATCCGCCACCCCCATCTCTTCCAGCAGCACCCTCACCCGCGTTCCCCGGCTTAGCGGGGCGTGAAACAGCGTCAGCATCGGCGTTCTCCTTTGGCTTTTCCGATGGCTCGATTATGCTCTGCCCCTCCTGTCAATTTCCGTCAGCAGCCCGTGCCCCGCTCCGATCGCCTTTTCCGCCTTCTCCATGCTTTGCGCACCCTGCCTGCGCCCGTCACCGCCGAACGGCTGGCCGACGAAACCGGCGTCTCGCTCCGGTCTCTCTATCGCGATATTGCGGCGCTGCGCGCGGGCGGCGCCTTGATCGACGGCGCCGCAGGCTTCGGCTACACCCTGACCGAAGACCCAGCCCTTCCGCCCCAGATGTTTACCCGGTTAGAGGTGGAGGCTCTGACCCTCGCCCTTGCCGAACTGCGCCATATCGGCGACCCCACTCTGGCCGCCGCAGCGAAATCGGCTCAGGCCAAGATCATCGCCACCCTGCCTGAACGGGTGCAGCGGCAGGCCCTTCATGCCGTGCAGGAAACCTACCGCTTTGAGAAACGCCCGCCCTCTCCCCATCTTGCCACCCTGCGCGAGGCGTCATGGGACGAAGCCGAGCTTCGCATCACCTATCACGACAAGGATGGCCGGCAGACCGAGCGGCCCGTCTGGCCGCTGTCCATCGTCTTTCTGGACCGGACGCTGATGCTTTTGGCGTGGTGCACGCTGCGGCAGGATTTCCGCCGCTTCGACCTTGCGCGCATTGGCACGGCCACCCGGACGGGCAACAGCTATCGCCCCCGCCGCGTGCCGCTTTTGCGCGAATTCCACGCCCGCCTGCGGGGCGGTGGGACAGGCGGCTAGATCAGCCGATCGCCCCGCGCAACCCGCCGGTCTGACCGCGATCCAAAAGCAGATGGTCCAGCAGCACGCAGGCCATCATCGCCTCGCCCACCGGGACGGCGCGGATGCCGACGCAGGGGTCGTGGCGGCCCTTGGTGATGAGGTCGATCTCTTCGCCCTTGGCGTTGATCGTGCGGCGGGGGGTCAGGATCGATGAGGTGGGTTTCACCGCAAAACGGCAGATGACCGGCTGCCCGGTAGAGATGCCGCCAAGGATACCGCCTGCGTGGTTGGACAGGAATTCCGGACCATCCGGCCCCATGCGGATTTCATCGGCGTTCTCTACCCCGGTCAGCGCGGCCGAAGCCATCCCATCGCCGATTTCCACAGCCTTGACGGCGTTGATCGACATCATGGCAGAGGCGAGGTCGCTGTCGAGCTTGCCATAGAGCGGCGCGCCAAGGCCGGAGGGGACGCCTTCGGCCACCACTTCGATCACAGCGCCCACGGAATTGTGCGACTTGCGCAGGTCATCCAGATAGTCCGCCCAATCGGCAGCGGCGACGGGATCGGGGCACCAGAAGGGGTTGCGATCCACCTCGGCCAGATCGAGACGGGTGCGGTCGATGCCGCGCGGGCCCATTTGCACCATATAGCCCGCGATACGCAGGCCGGGGGCCAGCCGCGCCAGAACGGCGCGCGCAACAGCGCCCGCAGCCACCCGCGCCGCGGTTTCCCGCGCGCTGGACCGGCCACCGCCGCGATAATCGCGCAGGCCGTATTTCTGATGATAGGTGATGTCGGCATGGCCGGGGCGGAAAGCCTGCGCGATATCGCCGTAATCCTTGGACCGCTGGTCGGTGTTTTCGATCATCAGCTGGATCGGAGTGCCGGTCGTGACGCCTTCGAACACGCCCGACAGGATGCGCACCTCATCGGGTTCCTTGCGTTGGGTGGTGAACTTGTTCTGGCCCGGCTTGCGCTTGTCCATCCAGGGCTGAATGTCAGCCTCCGACAGGGCAATGCCGGGGGGCACGCCATCAACCGTGCAGCCCAGCGCTGGGCCATGGCTTTCGCCCCAGGTGGTGACCCGGAAGATATGGCCGAAGGTGTTGAAGGACATGCCTGGCTGCTCCGTCTGATCCGGGTTCGTCCATAGGCCAATCGAACGCAACGCGCAAAGCCCTTTCACCTTGGCAGAAATACCCTTGCAGCCTTGCCACCCTGCGCTGCGCGCAAACGGAGCTGACCAATTCCCCCTTGCACCTGCCGGACCTTTGCCTATCTTGGCCGATACCTCGGGGTGCCTGGTGACAGGCTGAGATGCGAAAGCGGACCCGTTGAACCTGAACCGGATCATACCGGCGGAGGGAAGGTGCATGGAATCCTCCATCCCCGACCTGTCCCGTCGCACATGGAGAATGACATGAAGACGTCCATCCTTGCGCTGGGTTTTGCCACCGTTGCCACCATGGCCGCGGCACAAGACAAGCCCGTGCTGACTGTTCTGACCTATGACAGTTTCACCGCCGAATGGGGCCCCGGCCCGGCGGTGGAAACGGCGTTCGAGGCGACCTGCGCCTGCGATCTGCAATTCGTGGCGGCGGGCGATGGCGCGGCGTTGCTGGCGCGGGTCCAGATGGAGGGGGCGGCGTCGGAGGCAGATGTCGTGCTGGGGCTGGATACCAACCTGACCGCTGCCGCCACGACCACGGGCCTGTTCGCGCCGCATGGGCAGGGGTGGAAGAACAGCCTGCCAGTGGCGTTCGATGACCCGACCTTCCTGCCCTATGACTGGGGCTGGTTTGCCTTTGTGCATGACAAGGCAAAGCTGCCCACGCCACCGAAGAATTTCGAAGAACTGGCTGCGTCAGACGTGAAGATCATCATTCAGGACCCCCGGTCATCCACCCCCGGGCTGGGGCTGCTGATGTGGGTGAAGGCCGCCTATGGTGATAAGGCGGGGGCGATCTGGGAAGGGCTGGCCGACAATATCGTGACGGTGACGCCCGGCTGGTCTGAGGCCTATGGGCTGTTTCTGGAGGGTGAGGCAGACATGGTGCTGTCCTACACCACATCGCCCGCCTATCACCTGATTGCCGAGGAAGACGCCAGCAAGGCGGCGGCGGCCTTCAGCGAAGGGCATTATTTGCAGGTCGAGGTGGCGGGGAAATTGGCCGCGACGGATCAGCCGGAACTGGCGGATGCCTTTTTGGCTTTCATGGGGACCGAGGCGTTCCAGTCGGTGATCCCGACGACGAACTGGATGTATCCGGCAGTGACACCTGCGGCGGGGTTGCCGGCGGGGTTTGAGACGTTGATCACGCCCGAAACATCACTCCTGCTGACGGCGGATGAGGCATTGGCCGCACGCGAGGGGGCGCTGGCCGAATGGCAAGCCGCGCTGGCACGCTGAGGCCACCTTTCGGGGCGGCGATAATCGCCGCCCTGCTGGGAGGGATGACGCTGGGCACAGTTGCCGTGGTGGCGCTTTATGCCGGGGCGGCGATGCCGGGTGTGGCGGATTGGGCGGCGGTGCGGTTCACCGTGACGCAAGCGGCGTTGTCGGCGGTGATCTCATGCCTGCTGGCGGTTCCGGTGGCGCGCGCGCTGGCGCGACGGCGCTTTGCGGGGCGGGGGCTGCTCATCACGCTGATGGGGGCGCCGTTCCTATTGCCGGTGATCGTGGCGGTGCTGGGCTTGCTGGCAATCTTTGGCCGTGCGGGGGTGTTGAATGACGGGCTGGCGATGCTGGGTCTGCCGCGCCTGTCGATCTATGGGCTGCATGGCGTGGTGCTGGCGCATGTGTTTTTGAACCTGCCGCTGGCGACGAGGATGCTGCTGCTGGGCTGGCAGGCGATCCCGGCCGAGCGGTTCCGGTTGGCGCAATCTTTGGACCTGACACCCGGCGCGCAGTTCCGGCATCTGGAATGGCCGATGCTCCGGGCCACCCTGCCCGGCGCGATTCTGACGGTGTTCACCATCTGCCTTGCGAGTTTCGCGGTGGCATTGACGTTGGGTGGTGGGCCGGGGGCGACGACGGTGGAACTGGCGATCTATCAGGCGCTGCGGTTCGATTTCGCGCCAGAGCGGGCGGCGACGCTGGCAGTGCTGCAATTCGCACTGTGCCTGACGGCGCTGGCGGTGGGTTGGTCGCTGATCCGGGATACGGGGTTCGGCACCGGGCTGGGGCGGCGGGTAGAGATGCCTGCGCCGGACGGATGGCGCAAGGGGATGGATGTGGCGGCGATCGTGCTGGCGGCGGGGTTTCTGATGCTGCCCTTGGGGGTGCTGGTGATCCGGGGGCTGGGCGGGATGGATGAACTGCCGGGGGGGATGTGGGCTGCGACACTGCGGTCTGTGCTGGTGGCGCTGGTGACGACGGTGCTGGTGACCGGAGCGGCGCTGGTTCTGGCGATGGCGGCGGGGCGGCGGGCGGCGGGGCATCGGTTGTTCGATGCGGCGGCGACCTTGCCGCTGGCGGCATCGTCGCTGGTGATCGGGACGGGGTTGTTTCTGGCACTGCGCGGGGTGGCCACGCCATCGGCGATGGCGCTGCCCGTGACGATTGCGGTGAATGCGACGCTGGCGCTGCCCTATGCCTATCGCCTGCTGCTGCCCGAGGCGCGGGCGCTGCATCAGGGGCATGACCGGCTGGCGCAGGCGCTGGGCCTGACGCGGGGCGCGCGGCTGCGGCTGGTCACCCTGCCCTGCCTTGCGCGGCCGCTGGGGTTTGGTGCGGGGATCACGGCGGCGCTGTCGATGGGCGATCTTGGGGTGATCACCTTGTTTGCCGCCGAGAACAACGCCACGCTGCCCCTGTTCATTCACGGGCTGATGGGCAGTTACCGGATGGAGGCGGCAGCGGCGGCATCGCTGATCCTGATGGGAATATCCTTTGCGCTGTTTGCGCTGTTTGACAGGATCGGACGCCATGCTGCAGCTTGATCATCTTGTGCTGACCGAGGGGGCGTTCCGGCTGGAAGCGGACCTGACACTGCCACAGGGCGCGCGCTGCGCGGTGCTGGGGCCCTCGGGGGCGGGGAAATCGACGCTGCTGAATGCGATTGCGGGGTTTGTTGCGCCGCAGGCGGGGCGCATGCGGTGGGACGGGGCGGATATCACCGATCTGCCACCCGGACAGCGGCCCGTGACGATCCTGTTTCAGGATCAGAACCTGTTTCCGCATCTGACGGTGGAGCGCAACCTTGCGCTGGGCCTGTCGCCGGATGGGCGGATCGACGCGGCGGCGCGGGTGCGGATCGCGGAGGCGCTGGCGCGGACGGGGCTGGAGGGGTTGGGCGGGCGCAAGCCGGGGCAGTTGTCGGGCGGGCAGCAAGGGCGGGCGGCGCTGGCGCGGGCGCTGTTGCGGGCGCGGCCGCTGCTGTTGCTGGATGAGCCCTTTGCGGCGCTGGGCCCGGCGCTGAAGGCCGAGATGCTGGCGCTGGTGCGGGAGGTGGCGGATGAGACGGGGGCGACCGTGTTGATGGTGACGCATGACCCGCAGGACGCGCAGCGTTTTGCCGATGTGACGATGCTGGTGGCCGAGGGACGGGCACATGCGCCCGTGGCGACCGGGGCGCTGTTTGCCGATCCGCCCCCGGCGCTTGCGGCCTATCTTGGTGCAGGATGAAGATTCTTTGCGCCGCCCGTTGACACCACCTGCGGGCTTCTTTACGTAGCCCCACATCGACTTGGGCCCAGATGGCGGAATTGGTAGACGCACTGGTTTCAGGTACCAGCGCTGCAAGGCGTGGAGGTTCGAGTCCTCTTCTGGGCACCATGTCGATCTGACGAAAGGGCGCGGGTTCACACCCGCGCCCTTTGTGTTTTCCCCGGTCCGTTGACCCCCGTGCGTTGACCCCTGAGCCGCGCGTCGGTATGGCTGCCCGGATACCTGCCGAAAGGACGCGACCTTGGCCATTTTCCTGCATCAGAACGACCTGCCCGATGGTCTGGACCTTGGCCCTGTGGTGGCCATTGATACCGAGACGATGGGGCTGGACCCGCGGCGTGACCGCCTGTGCGTCGTGCAACTGTCGGACGGCAAAGGCGACGCGCATCTGGTGCAGATTGCGAAGGGGCAGAGGAGCGCGCCGAATCTGGAGCGGTTGCTGACCGATCCGGCGGTGGTGAAGCTGTTCCATTTCGGGCGGTTCGACATTGCGGCGTTGAAGAACGCCTTCGGGGTGACGACCGCGCCGGTGTGGTGCACGAAGATCGCTTCGCGGCTGATCCGGACGTTCACGGATCGGCACGGGCTGAAATACCTGCTGCTGGAACTGGTGGGCGTGGATGTTTCCAAGCAGCAACAAACGAGTGACTGGGGGTCGGTGGAGCTGACCGATGCGCAGAAGGAATATGCGGCATCGGATGTGCTGTATCTGCACAAGCTGAAGGCCGAACTGGAGATGCGGCTGGTGCGGGAGGGGCGGATGGATCTGGCGCAGCGGTGCTTTGATTTCCTTCCGACGCGGGCCGAGCTGGACCTGATGGGATGGGATGAGCCCAATGACATCTTCCACCACTGATTTGCTGGCCACAGGCCGCCGCGTGATCCGCCGCGAGGCGGAGGCGCTGGCGATGCTGGCTGAAGGGCTGGACGGGGCCTTTGCCGCGGCGGTGGAGTTGATCCTGAACGCCTCGGGGCGGGTGATCGTGTCAGGCATGGGCAAATCGGGGCACGTGGCGCGCAAGATCGCCGCGACCTTTGCCAGCACGGGCACGCCCGCCCAATTTGTGCATCCGGCCGAGGCCAGCCATGGCGATCTGGGCATGGTGATGAAGGGCGATGTGGCGCTGGTGCTTTCGAACAGCGGCGAGACGCCGGAGCTTGCCGATATCGTCGCGCATACCCGGCGGTTCGACATTCCGCTGATCGGTGTGGCGGGGAAGGCGGAATCGACTCTTCTGAAACAGTCGGATGTGGCGCTGCTGTTGCCGACGGTGCCGGAGGCCTGTGAAACCGGGATCGTGCCGACGACATCGACGACGATGACGCTGGCGCTGGGGGATGCTCTGGCGATTGCGCTGATGGAGCATCGCCAGTTCACGCCGGATCAGTTCCGCGTCTTTCATCCCGGGGGAAAGCTGGGCGCGCGGCTGGCGCGGGTGGCAGATTTGATGAGCACCGACGCGCCACTGGTGGCGCATGATGCGCCGATGAGCGATGCCCTGCTGATGATGTCGGCCAAGGGCTTTGGCGTGGTTGGCGTGACGGACGGGGACGGGTATCTTCAGGGGATCATCACCGATGGTGACCTGCGCCGCCATATGGCGGGGCTGCTGGACCTGTCAGCGGGGGATGTGATGACCGCCGCGCCGCGGACCATCGGGCCGGGGGCATTGGCAGAAAAGGCCGTGCGGATCATGAACGAGAAGAAGATCACCTGCCTGTTCGTGGTGGACCCGGAGGGAAGCCAATCCGTGATCGGGCTGCTGCATATCCACGACTGCCTGCGCGCCGGGATTGCGTGATGGCACGGCGGGTGGCGCTGGATGGCTGGTCACGGCTGGTGGCGGCCTTGAAGGTGCTGCTGCCGCTGACGGCGCTGGCGATCCTGTCGATGCTGTTTCTGATTTCCAACCGGATCAATCCGGATGACGCCCTGCCCTATGCCGAGGTGGACGTGGAGGCGCGGCTGAAAGAGCCGCGGATGACCGCGCCTACCTATGCCGGAACCACCAGCGATGGCGCGTCGCTGGAGGTGACCGCCGCAGAGGCACGGCCCGCCGCCGAGGGTGAAACCGGGGCGAATGCGATTGGCGTTCAGGCGCGGCTGAGCACCCCGGATGGGCAGCAGACCGACCTGGAAGCCGCGACGGCACAGATGACGCTGAACGGGACCGAGATCACCTTTTCCGGCGATGTGCGGTTGACGCACAGTTCCGGCTATCGCGTGACATCCGACGAGATGACCGCCCGACTGGGTGAAACCGACGTTCAGGCACGGTCTGCGGTGGCAGCTGAGGGGCCCGGCGGGCGGATCACCGCGCAGTCCATGCGTCTCATGCCTGCGGGGGATGGTAGCGAAGGTTATCTTCTGGTTTTCAACGGGGCGGTTAAGCTGGTATATCAACCGGCAAAGTAAATTCTGACCGATTTGAGGGAAACATGCCCGCCGCCCTGCGCGCCTTGATCTTGACCCTGGCGCTTTCTCCGGTGATGGGCGGTTTCGCATTGGCGCAGACCAGCATCAACCTGACCGGTCTGCAACAGGACACGACCCTTCCTGTCGAGGTAACGGCTGACAGTCTGAGCGTGGATCAGGGCACGGGGCAGGCAACATTTGCCGGCAATGTCGTGGTCAAGCAGGGCGAGATGACGATTTCGGCCGGAACCGCGCGGATCGAATATCTGCCGGATGGCCAGGGAATCGCCAAGGTGCTGCTGGATGGGCGGGTGCTGTTTGCCAGCCCGACCGATGCCGCCGAGGCGGATGCTGCGGTCTATACCATCGCGTCGGGCGAGGTTGTGATGACGGGCAATGTGCTGCTGACGCAGGGGCAGACGACGATTTCGGGCAACAGGCTGGTCTATAACCTGGATGCAGGAACGGGCAGCATGGAGGGGCGGGTTCAGACAGTGTTTGTGCCCGGCAAGGCCAATCCGTGAAGACTGGTCCTGACCTAACCGTAACCGCCGGATCGGCGGGGCTGTCCATCCGCAACCTGCGCAAAAGCTATAAGCGGCGACCGGTGATCCGGGACGTTTCCATGCAGTTGAACCGGGGCGAAGTGGTGGCGCTGCTGGGGCCGAACGGTTCGGGCAAGACGACCTGCTTCTATGCCATTGCCGGGCTGGTGACGCCGGAAGGCGGCGAGGTGCTGATCGACGGGCGCGATGTGACCGCGCTGCCGATGTATCGCCGGGCGCGGCTGGGGATCGGCTATCTGCCGCAGGAAGTTTCAATTTTTCGCGGCCTGTCCGTCGAGGACAATATCCTTGCCGTACTAGAGATTACGCATTCCGACCGGCACAAGCGGCGCGAGCGGCTGGAGGAATTGCTGTCGGAGTTTTCAATCACCCATCTGCGGCGTGCGCCTGCGCTGGCGCTGTCGGGCGGGGAACGGCGGCGGGTGGAGATTGCGCGCTGCTTGGCGGCGGACCCGAAGTATCTGCTTCTGGACGAACCCTTTGCCGGGGTGGACCCGATTGCGGTGGGGGAAATCCGCGGATTGGTGCAGGATCTGAAAAGCCGGGGCATCGGGGTGCTGATCACCGATCATAACGTGCGCGAGACGCTGGAGATCGTGGACCGCGCCTATATCCTGCATGACGGCAAGGTGCTGATGAGCGGGACCACCGATGAGGTGGTGCGCGATGAAACGGTGCGCCGGGTTTACCTGGGCCAGAATTTCAGGATCGGCTGATCCCTGCCACTGCGGATGCCTGCAACGGCACCTGCGCGGACCCATCCGAACGACGCTGTTGACAAGATGGCACGGGCGGATGCCAAATAACCGTGATGAGTGCGCAAATCGCCCTGTCCCGATCTGCCAATACCGCCGCCACGACGGCTGGTCACCTTGCAGGAACGCACTTTCGGTACCACGTCAGTTTAACGAGGGTTCGCCCGTCGCCGGTTTCGGCGCGGCCGGGCCGATTTCATGCGGAGGAAGCACTATGCGATACCAGATCAGCGGCCGACAGATCGACATCGGGGAGGCGCTTCAGACGCATGTGAAGGCCGAACTGGGCGAGGTGGTGGAGAAGTACGCCCAGCGCCCGACCGATGCCGTGGTGATCTTTTCGCGGGCAGCGCATGAGCATGTCTGTGAAGCAACGATCCACCTGTCGACCGGGCTGACCGCGCAAGCCAAGGGCCATGCCACGGAAATCTATGCCGCTTTCGAATCTTGCCGCGAGAAGATGGACAAGCAGCTGCGTCGCTATAAGCGCCGTCTGCGCAACCACCACAGCGCCCGGACAGCGCCTGTTGAATTCGCCGGCGGGTCGTCCTATATCCTCGCGCCAACTGAGGAGCCCGAGGACGACGACCACACTGATCTGGCGCAGCCCATTGTGATTGCCGAGATGGAGACGAAGATTCCTTCGATCACCGTCGGCGAGGCGGTGATGCAGCTGGAATTGGGGGGTCAGAAGATGCTCGTGTTCCGCAATGAAGGACATGGCGGCGTGAATGTCGTTTACCGTCGCGATGACGGGAACATCGGCTGGATCGACCCGCGCAACGCAAAATAACGCACGCACGCGCGCGCCACAGGAACGACGACCGCCAATGGACCTATCCAAGCTATTGATTCCGGGAGCTGTTCGGATTGTCGGGCAGCTGACAAGCAAGAAGCGGCTTTTCCAGGAACTGGGAGAGCTTGCCGCGCAGGCCTATGGCATGAGCGGGGCCACGGCGATTGACGGGTTGCAGGAACGCGAAAGCCTGGGCCCGACCGGCGTGGGGCATGGCATCGCCCTGCCCCATGCGCGGCTGGAAGACCTGAAGCAGATCCGGGGCGTGTTCATCCGGCTGGAGAAGCCGCTGGATTATGACAGTGTCGATCGCCAGCCTGTCGATCTGGTGTTCGGGCTGTTTGCGCCCAAGGATTCGGGCGTTGATCACCTGAAGGCGCTGGCCTTGGTCAGCCGCACAATGCGGGATCAGGCTGTGGTGTCGAAACTGCGCGCCAACAATGACCCGGCCAAGATCTATGCGATCCTGACAGAGGCCCGGTCGACCCAAGCGGCGTGAGCCTTAACGTTTGGGAAAGAAGCCGAAACCCAGATAATCGCGCTGATAGGTATCGCGCGCTGCTTCCTCAAGTTCACCATCGCGGATGGTGTCTAGCGCGTCATCCATGGCGTCACGGGGAAAGGTGATCTGCGGCGCGGGTTGGCCCAGTTCGGCGCAGAGAAAGGCCAGCCCTTCGGCCAAGGTGTCTTCGCGCAGGATCAGATCGGGCGGCGCGAACAGGGCGAAGCCTTGCAGAATGGCGGATTGGCTGGCCCAGGCGGCATCGGTGCGAAAGCCGGTCTGGCCGGCAAGATTGCGCTTGAGGAATTTCAGAAAGGCGAGGAAGGCGGCGCGACGCTCAGTCGGGTCGGTGTAGGTGTCGCCGGGGCGTGGCAGGGCCACGCCGTGAACGCGGGAGAGGATGTTGCGCTGTTCCGCCTGCAACCCGCCTTGTTCCAGCGCGCAAAAGGCTCGGTGGGCCCGGTCCAGCGGATGGCGCAGGACGGTAAAGCTGCGATGGCCGGGATGGGCGCGTTTCCACTGACGCAGGGTCTTGTGGGTGAAATCCCGATCCAGCCCGCCGAGGGTGGACAGCCAGTCGATCACCGGGGCGACCGGGCCCGCCTTGATGGGCATGAACAGAAGGGGGACGTCGCGGGCGGTGACATAGCCGGGAATTCCGGCATGGCGGCGGGGTTCGAAATTGGGCGTGCGCGACAGGTTGAACTGATCGAGCCGGGCCAAGGCCTGTTCCATCGCGGCGGGATTGGTGACCTTGTCCGCCAGCGGTTCAGGGTTCTGCACGGTGAGGGAGGAATCGACAGCCTCAAGCCGCGCATCCACCCCCAGAAAGGCGGCAAGACCGTTCAGCACGGCCAGATCGGGGATGTCGTCATAGTCGATGTAAAAGGCCGTTTGCCCGCGTGCCTGCAACGCGCGCAACAGGCGGATCTGAAACTGCTGCACTTCATCGAGGTGTTCGGTGAATTCCAGCGCGTCAAAACGGGCCTTGGCCTGTTTCAGGTTCTTTGGGTTGGTCAGTTTCCACTGACCGGTGGCCTTGGCGATTTTCAGGCTGACATAGCTTTCCACGGGGTTGCGCGTCAGCACGATCTTGGCGCAGCGGGGATCATCCATCACCAGATCGAAGATGCGGGGATCATGGTCGTGGAAATAGCGAAAGCCCGACAGGCCGGGTGTGCGTTCGCGCATGCGGCGCAGAAGGAAGGCGGGGTCTTCCTCGCGCTGTGCGAGCGTGACGCCGAGGAATTCGGTCTGGTCCTTCTTGCCGATGAAAAA
Source organism: Fuscovulum sp. (assembly GCA_035192965.1). Taxonomy (NCBI): domain Bacteria; kingdom Pseudomonadati; phylum Pseudomonadota; class Alphaproteobacteria; order Rhodobacterales; family Paracoccaceae; genus Fuscovulum; species Fuscovulum sp. The sequence continues at coordinate 230,854 of CP136571.1, forward strand.
GGGATTGAACGCCTCTCCATGGCAGGTGACGCCGGAAAGGGCATTGAGGTTGGCTTCGAGGAAGTTGGAACCTGTCCGCATTTCGGCGAACATCACGAAACTGTCGAACGGGCGGGTCACTGGATCACTTCACTAGGTAGGGGCGGCCCCTGCGGGAATCGGAGGGGCGGGCATCGGTCGTGGCAGGGAAATCGCCCATCAGGACGGGCTGCATCCCCTGATTTCGCAGGTTTTGCAGGAATTGGCCAAAGCCGGTGAGATCGGTCATGCGCGGCGCTTCGGTCAGGCGGCGCAGCGAGCGGGGGCTGATTTCATCGACGATGGTTTGCAGCGGTTCCATCGGGTTTTCGATGAATTCGGCAAGATTCCAGATGCGGATGCGCGCCTTGGCGGCTCCGTTGCGCAGGATCGAGAGGTGTTCGAGTTCGATCTTTTGCAGGCGCGCGGCTTCGCGGCGGATGTCGGTAAAGTTGAGATTGGATTTGAACAGCGGCACCGCCCAAGCGCCGGAAATGACCGAAATCTGGGCGTTGGAATCCAGCGCCATGAACCAGTTCAGTTCCTGATTGTCGCCCGGGCCAAACTGGAAGCACTGACGTTCGCCACGGGTGGCCCAGATCAGGTTGGCAAGGAACGACCGCGCGTTGTAATCGCGCAGGGCGGCGCTGTCGGACAGGGCACCGTTGAAGACGGCCTCACCACCGGCAAATTCCACCCGGTCCGGCGCAAAGAGGTGGCCATGGACGCGGGTGCTGGTGACCTTGCCGAGCCAGCCTTCGAAGTTTTCGAACACGTCGGAAAAGCCCTGGAACATCGAATAAGGCGCGGCAGTGCGGCCGTTTTCCCAATGTTCATTGGGAAAACGGCTTTGCATGTAAAGGCCGGGGCGGCCCTTCACGCGGCGCTCGACGGCCTTGGAGAACAGGCGGTCGATCTTGCCCGGATTGGGTTCACCGCCGGCCTGCCCTTCGGCATCATCCGACAGGAAGGTGGCATACAGCTTTGTGGCATGGGGCCAGATCTTGCGGGCGACAAAGCAATCCGACCGGCGCAAGAGTTGCAGGTGGTCATCATAGAAGATGTGCGGCTTGCCTTGAAAATCAAACTTGGACAGCGTGAGCGACCGGCTTTCCACATTGGCGGACACCTGACGGACCAGCGTCTGGAAATAGCTTTCATCCGGAATCCAGACGCGGCGGAAGTATCGGTCATAGAGCGCGCGATCGGGGCCTTGCAGGATGGTCGACAGGGTTTGCCGCGTCAGGCACCACCATTGGCTGCCCAGATGCGGGACGATGCCATTAGGGATGGTGCGCTGAAAGCCGGCCTTGCGTTGCAGGTTGACGTAACGGTCAAAGAGCCAGCGCTGCGTACGCCAGGAAAAGGGGAAACGCAGGGTGAAGCGTTCCATGTTCAGACCGCCGATTGTCCAGCCCACCTCTTCGGTCGTGACGGATTCGATGAAATCGGTGCGGGGGCGTTCGTCGAGATAGGCGATCAGTTCCTGCACCGGGCGCAGCGGCAGGCAAGAGCCGGAGGCAAGGTAGACATGCCGGACGGAGGGGAAATCTGACAGCATCACCTCTGCCGCGGATTGGGTGGCGGCAACGATGCCCCAGGTGCCCCATTCGCAGGCGAAGCGGTCCGAGAAGCGGATATTGGTCAGGTCGGACAGATCGGCCTGAAGTTTCTCGACGCTCCATTTCTGAACGCGCTTGTCGATGTGGATGACAACGGGACAGCCGCGTTCGGCCCAGTGGCGGGCGGTGTCAGCCGCGCGATGCAGCGCTGTGTGGCACAGCATCACAAAGCCGAGGGTGCCGTTGGGGACCTGTGTCATGCCCAGTTCCCCTTGGACATGAGGCCCAGAATTTCAAGCTGACGCCAGTTGATGTATTTCTCTGACCACTTGCACCACAGTTCGGGCTGCGACTTCAGCCCGTCGCGATAGGCGATGTATTCGGCACTATTGGCATAGTGCTGGCCACGCGCCAGTTCCTCTTCGGCCTTGGCGGCGAAGGTATCAAGGAATTTGGCATGAAGCAGGCAGCCCGAGGCCTTTTCACCCCCCCATTCATCATAAACGAGATTCAGCCCGCGCGGCATGAGCATGTGGGTGGAACTGGCATAGGCATAGGCGCGGTTCCACTTCACCAGCGGGATCTTGTTCATGGCGGGTGCGCGCTTGGGTTCGTCGGGAAAAAAGACGCGAGCTCGGGGGCCGCCCTGAATCCAGAGGTTGCCATTGCCGTGGTTGCGCTTCACCGAATAGTTGGCGCTGTCGAACCATTGGGCGATTTCAAACGGATCCTGCCCTTCGCGATAGGGCTGCGCGTTGATCGGGCCCTTGGGATACATATCCAGGATCATGGCCGAAAAGGACCGGACACCCGAGGTATCCAGCCAATCCGTCAGGGCGCGCAACGGGCGAGTTTCGCAGAAGGGATAGACCAGGAATTCATCGGGATCGACGACCAGCGTCCAGTGGCCGTGGCAGTACTTGCGTTGCAGCGCGGTAATCCAGTCCATCCCGAAGCGGGATTTGCGATAGCTTCCCTCTGTCACCCAGAGCGACACATCCGGCTGTTGCTGCAGGAATTCGCGCGACCCGTCATCCGACCCGTTATCGACGATCAGGAAGTGATTGACGCCAAGATCACGGTAGTAGCGCAGGAAATAGGGCAGGCGGATGCGTTCGTTGCGCATCGTCGACAACAGAAGGATGGAGTCGCCGCGAATAGCCCCGGTGCGGTTGACGACATTCGTCATCTCGCGCCGCTTGAGCCAGCCGCGAAGATGCAGGCTTCTTCGGCGCAGCCGCAGACGATATGCCCCGATCACTCCCACAGACTGCGCCCGCTTCCCTTATCGGCCTGTCGCAGGAGATGCTGCGACGGGCTGCCCTGCCTAAAGTCCTGCCCGGTTCTCTTGTCGCCCCGCCGTAGCCCCAGTGTTGGACCCCGGTTCTGGCGTAACGACAAATTGGCTGAAAGATTAGTGTTTGCACCCGCACAAGTAAACAATTGCTGGACGGCAGTATAATTCAAACCGGCGCAAATGATGCAATTTGCACGCATCATACCCACCCCCCGCGCGACATGAGGCCGAGGGATTCCAGCGCGCGCCATGTTGTCAGGCGGCGGGAATGGGGCGACCAGAGATCGGGGTTTTCGCCCAGCGCATCATAGTAGCGGTCATATTGCGCAGAGTTCGAAAAATGCTCGCCCCGCGCCTGTTCGATGCGGGCACGGTCCACGACCGTGCGCAGAAATTTGGTGTGCAGCAAAAGGCCGGAAGGGGCCTCGGACCCGTCGGTAGCGTAGATGCGGTTCAGGCGGGGTGGCAGGAGGGAATGGGTGGAGTTGACGTAAGCATAACGCCAGTGCCATTTCACCAGCGGCACCTTGTTCAGGGTGGGTGCGCGGCGGGGTTCGGCGCCGAAGAACATCCGCGCGCGCGGGCCGCCCTGCACCCAGAGATTGCCCATCGGCTGCTGGATGCGGATGCCATAGCCGGATGGATCGAACCACGGCAAAACCGCCAGCGGATCATCGCCCGCGCTGTAGGGGTGATCGGCAACAGGACCCTTGGGATAGAGATCAAGCATCATGGCCCCGAACATCGGGCGACCCTGCGCATCGAGCCAACGGGTAAGCGCGTGCAGATCGCGGCTGTCCCAATAGGGGTAGATCAGTAGTTCGTCGGCATCGACCGTCAGGCACCAATGGCCGTGCCCGTGGCGCATCTGAAGCCAGGTCAGCCAGTCCATCCCGAAGCGTGATGCCTTGTAGGAGGCATTGGTCACCCAGAGCGAGACATCGGGTTGCGCGGCAAGCAAGTCAGTGGTGCCGTCATCACTGCCATTGTCGACGATCAGGAAATGCGACACGCCGAGGCGGCGGTGGTGATCGAGGAACCATGGCAAGCGAACGGCTTCGTTGCGGACGGTGGAAAAGCCCAGAATATCACCCTTGCCGATGGCGGCGGTGCGGTCGATCCGGGGGGTCAGTTCGTGGCGGCGGGCATAGGCGCGGCCAAGAAGCCTGCGCCGTTTCCAGCGCAGGCGATAGGCGGCAAGCAGGTCTGCGGGCGCGGTGGCCACAACCCTGCCGAAAGGGTTATTGCGCGGCCTTTTGCAGCGCCATCATCTCATGCAGGTAGGCCGAGAATTCATCGCGCAGGTCAGGCCGCGACAGGCCAAAGGCGACGGTGGCTTGCAGGAAGCCCGCCTTCGAGCCGCAATCGTAACGCTGGCCGCGGAAGCGATAGCCAAAGACGTTGCCGGCGGCGGTTTCTTCGGCGATGGCGTCGGTCAGCTGGATTTCCCCGCCTGCGCCCTGTTTCATGCGATTGAGGTTCACCAGAACCTTGGGCGACAGGATGTAGCGCCCGATCACCGCGAGGTTTGACGGGGCCGAGCCCAGCGGGGGCTTTTCAACCATACCTTTGGCCTTGACGATCGAACCCATATCTTCGGCGATGTCGAGAACGCCGTAGGATTTGGTCCGTTCCGGTGCCACCTCCATCGCGGCGACCATGTTGCCGCCGGTTTGTTCATACGCCTCGACCATCTGTTGCAGGCAGGGCTTTTCGGCGGCGATCACGTCATCGGGCAGCAGGACGGCAAAGGGTTCGTTCCCGATCAGGCGGCGGGCACACCACACGGCATGGCCAAGGCCCAGCGGGCGGTTCTGGCGGATGTAAGCAATCGCGCCGGAATCCATGTTGGTTTCCTTGAGCACTTCGAGCAGATCGTCCTTGCCGGATTTGCGCAGCGCGCTTTCCAGTTCGGGGGCGCTGTCGAAGTAATCCTCGAGCGCGGATTTCCCGCGCGAGGTGACGAAGATGAATTCCTTGATCCCGGCGGCGCGCGCCTCGTCGATGGCGTATTGAATCAGGGGACGGTCGACCAGCGTCATGATCTCTTTCGGGATCGACTTCGTGGCTGGCAGGAAACGCGTTCCCAGCCCTGCCACGGGGAAGACGGCTTTTGTGACCTTTTTGACTTTCATCTTAGCACCCAATTCTGCCCCGTTTGTTTCCGGGAATGTAACCACGTGGCCCGATACACGATATTCCACGCCACTTATTGCAGCATTATGGCAGAATAGCAGCGTTTTCCGGAGGATGGAATTAATGTCCTTGCCGCTAGCGCGGGATCGGCGGCAAATCAAGGGCTGGCTTTGCCAGACCGGGAAACTGCCACAAAATCCGGCACAGCGCTGCGGGATTTCCCCGCCGTAGGGACGGAGCAGGTCAGCCCATGCTGGACATCATGGATTCGATCACCGGCACGTCGGAGGGGTTGTTCAGTTCCCAGAACTGGCGGCCTCTGGCCTGCACCTCGACACACAGCACGGCGCGGCCGTTTTCCAGGAAACGGAGCTGTTCCAGACCTTCCAGCGTTTCCAGCGGGCCGATCTGCCAGCCGGGATAGGCGGCCAGTGCGGCGGGGCGATAGGCGTACACTCCCACATGGTGAAAGACGGGGGTGGGTTCGTCATCGGCATAGTCGCGGCCCGTGAAGGGGATAACCTCTTTCGAGAAATAGAGCCCGCGTCCGCCTGCGCCAAAGACGGCGGTGGTGCCGCCGACGCGGCCATGGCGGCGATCTTCCAGCAGTTTGGCGCGCATCGCGCCTTCGCAGCGCAGGACAGGAGTTGCGATTTCGGCCTGCGGATCGGCGCGGAGGCCCGCGACGAGATCTTCGATGAACCAGGCAGGGGTAAGCGGCGCATCGCCCTGAAGGTTTACCACAATGTCATAGCCCGGCAGTTTGGCCGCCACCTCGGCGCAGCGTTCGGTGCCGTTCTGGCAGGTGGTGGAGGTCATCACCACCTCGGCCCCGAAGGCGGTTGCGTGATCGGCGATCCGGTCATCATCCGTGGCCACGACCACGCGGTCCGCGCCCTTCACGGCCATCGCCGCCTCCCATGACCGGCGGATGAGCGTCTTGCGCCCGTCGGGGCCGTTCAGTTCCACCAGCGGTTTGCCGGGATAGCGGGTCGAGGCGTAGCGGGCGGGAATGGCGATGAGGACGGTCACTGAGCAGGCTCCAGCGTGAAGATGCCACCTTCGAAGGGCAGGAAGGCCGCGTCGCGGCCATCGGTGGTGACGAAAGGGTAGAGAACGCGGCGGGCGGCGGGGTCGCCTTGGCCTTCGCAAGTGATGCGGTGTACGAAAAGTTCGGAGGCCAGCGTGAAGCGCGGATCATCCAGCGTGGCGAAAGCCGCGAATTCCGGGTTGGCGAGGAAATCGTCGGGCGCGTAGGTGGTGTAGGACATCGACTGCCCTGCAAAATCGCAGGCGTAGAACGCGCCTTCGGCATAGCCGGCTTCGAAATACTGGGTGGCACCCTGAAGGGCGGCTGGGTCAATGAACCAAGCCTCGCCGCTGAAGGAGTCCACTGTCCATGTGGTTTCGATGAAATCGGCATGGGCCTGTGTGGCCAGCAAAGCCGTCAGCAAGACGGGAAGGGCGCGCGGCAGGGTCATTTCTTCAGGTCCACACCGGGGGCAAAGGCGATGAAGAACGGATTGTCCCAGCCCGGTTTGCCGTATTCGAGCGGGGCGTGGGTGTCGAAATGCACCACGTGGCCGCCTGCGCCGCGCAAGACGGCATCGCCTGCTGCCGTGTCCCATTCCATGGTCCGGCCAAGGCGGGGATAAAGGTCGGCCTCACCCGTAGCGACGAGGCAGAATTTCAGGCTGGACCCGGCCGAGGTCATGTCGCGCACGGCGTAATGGGCGATGTAATCGTCGGTCGCCTGATCGCGGTGCGATTTGGAGGCCACGACCATCAGCGCGGCATTGTCCGGGCTAGAGACGCGGATCGGTTGCAGCGGGCCGGGGGTTGCCTTGTCGAAGGCGCCGGTTTCCTCAACCGCCGTGCCATCGGGCAGGGTGTAGAACAGCCGGCCCTTGGCGGGGGCATAGACCACCCCGCGCAGGGGGATGCCGTCCTGCACATAGGCAATGTTCACAGTGAAATCGCCGCGACGCTGAACGAATTCCTTGGTGCCATCCAGCGGATCAACGATCAGGAAAGTGCGTGCCGAAAGAGCGTGGCTGTCGGCCTGTTCTTCGGTGATCAGGGTCACATCCGGGAAGGCGGCGCGTAGACCAGCCGAGATCAGCGCATCGGCGGCTTCGTCCGCCTCGGTCACCGGGGAGGCATCGGATTTGGCCTTTACCGCGAAATCCGGGCTTTCATAGACCGCCAGGATCACATCCCCGGCTTCGAGCGCAAGGCGGCGCATGATGGGGATCAGGTGATCAAACTGCATCGAATACCTCGTATCGGCGCGGCTGTCGGGTCGCCGCAGTTGAACTGAACACAAGGTCGCCTTATCATCCGGAGCAACGATAAGGGCAAGGTTTCCCAGTGGGTGCGCGGGCCGAAGTACGGGCTGCGGGCAGGATTGCAAGGATCTCGGCGTGCGGTTTCAGGCGGATGTCAAGCGGACACGGGCGCGAACGGCCTTGGGCATGCTGGAACTGGTGTTCCACGGGGCCGTCCACAATGTGCGCAAGACCCATACAAGTGCGGTGTTCGGCCTTGTGCTGAACGTGATCCAGTCAACGCTGATGATCGCCGGTTTCTACCTGATGTTCACCTTTGCCGGCGCGCGGCCGAATTCGATCAGGGGGGATTATGTCCTGTTCCTGATGTCGGGCGTGTTCATGTTCATGACCCATGTCAAAACGATGAAGGCCGTGATGTCGGCTGACGGCCCGACATCGGCCATGATGAAACACGCGCCGATGAACACGCTGATCGCCATATCATCGGCGGCGCTGGGGACGCTGTATTTGCAGGTCTTTTCAGCGTCGATCATCCTGTTCGTCTATCATGCGGTTTTCGCGCCGCTGACCTTTGACGATCCTGTGGGCATGACGGCGATGCTGGTGCTGGCCTGGGCCACGGGGATTTCCGTGGGGATGCTGTTTCGCGCGGCATCGCCGTGGCAGCCACGGTTCTTTGGAATTGTGGCCTCGCTTTATACGCGGATCAACATGATCGCATCTGGCAAGATGTTCGTCGCCAATGCGATGCCGACATTGGTGCTTTCCTTCTTTGACTGGAACCCGTTGTTTCATGTGATCGATCAAGGCCGGGGCTATATCTTTCTGAATTATGCGCCGCGCTACACGAGCATTGAATACCCCGTCTATGTGATGCTGGCCTGCCTGACGCTGGGGTTGATCGGGGAATATTACACAGGCAAGCGGGTATCGGTCAGCTGGACGATGGGGAAGTAGCGCCCGCTACATCCCGCCCCTCTACAACCCGCCCCTCTACAACCCGCAATGTCAGGTTGATGCGCCCGCCGCCCGGCAGCAGCCGCGATGAACGAAAGCGCAGCCTGTCGATCCCGTGCCAGGCAAGGCGCGCGGGGCCGCCCATCAAAAGGACATCGCCGGATTTGAGCCAGAGGCTTTCGGTCGGATCCTTGCGATCAGGGCCGCCCATGCGGAACAGCGCCTCATCCCCCAAGCTAACGGACAAGACTGGGAAGGAGAAATCACCTTCGTCCTTGTCCTGATGCAGGCCCATCTTGGCACCTTCGCCATAGAAATTGATGAGGCAGCAATCGGGCGCGCGGGACAAGCCTGTAAGGTTTTGCCACAGATCCAGCACGACCGGCGGGATGGCAGGCCAGGCCTGACCTGCGGGATGGCGGGGTTCATAGCGATAGCCCTGCTGATCGGTGATCCAGCCAAGCCGCCCGGCCGAAGTCATCCGTACGCTCATTGGGCGGCCGCCCGGCGTGACAGGCGCATAAAGCGGGGCCGCCGCTACGATGCCGCGCAGATCCGCCACGAGGGCGGTTTGGGCAGGACCGTCAAGCAAGCCGGGCCAGTAACGAAAGCCCCGGATTTCAATTGGCACGGCCATGTATGCGTTCCTTTGCATTGATATTACTTTCCAGCAGGCCAGCCGCTTGCAGCCCCCCGATGCCCCTCTTATATACACGGTCAAGCCGGGATACGGGCGGGCCGCCTGCCCCGGATGCACTTGGGATCGGGGCTGGATGCCTGGCTAGGGTCCGTCCCCAAAACATCGCCGAAAGAAGAGGTAGCATATCATGGCCAAAGTCATCGGGATTGACCTCGGGACCACGAACTCTTGCGTTGCCATCATGGATGGTTCGCAGCCCCGGATCATCGAAAACTCGGAAGGCGCGCGCACGACGCCATCTATTGTTGCGTTCACGGAAAGTGAGCGCCTGGTGGGCCAGCCCGCCAAACGGCAGGCAGTCACGAACGCCGCCAACACCGTCTTTGCCGTCAAGCGCCTAATCGGGCGCCGCCATGACGACCCAGCGGTGCTGAAGGATCAGAAGAACATTCCGTTCAAGGTTGTGAACGGCGGCAACGGCGATGCCTGGGTCGAAGTGCGGGGCGAGAAGTACAGCCCCAGCCAGATCTCGGCATTCATCCTGCAGAAGATGAAGGAAACCGCCGAATCCTATTTGGGTGAAACCGTCACGCAGGCCGTGATCACGGTTCCCGCCTATTTCAACGACGCCCAGCGTCAGGCCACCAAGGATGCCGGCAAGATCGCCGGTCTGGAAGTGCTGCGCATCATCAACGAACCGACGGCGGCCGCGCTGGCCTATGGTCTGGACAAGAAAGAAACCCGCACCATCGCGGTCTATGACCTTGGTGGCGGTACGTTCGACATCACCATTCTGGAGATCGATGACGGCCTGTTCGAGGTGAAATCCACCAACGGGGACACGTTCCTTGGCGGGGAAGATTTCGACATGCGGATCGTCACCTATCTGGCGGATGAGTTCAAGAAAGAGCATGGCGTCGACCTGACGCTGGACAAGATGGCGCTTCAGCGTCTGAAGGAAGCTGCCGAAAAGGCGAAGATCGAGCTTTCGTCCAGCCAGCAGACCGAAATCAACCAGCCGTTCATTTCGATGGACAAGAACACCGGTCAGCCGCTGCACCTTGTGGTGAAGCTGACCCGGGCCAAGCTGGAATCGCTGGTCGATGACCTGATCAAGAAGTCGATGAAGCCCTGCGCCGCCGCGCTGAAGGATGCCGGTCTGACGACGTCGGACATCGACGAGGTCGTTCTCGTGGGTGGTATGACCCGGATGCCGCGCGTGATCGAAGAGGTCACCAAGTTCTTTGGCAAGGAACCGCACAAGGGTGTGAACCCGGATGAGGTTGTGGCCGCCGGTGCCGCCATTCAGGCGGGTGTGTTGCAGGGCGACGTGAAGGATGTGGTCCTGCTGGACGTCACCCCGCTGTCGCTGGGGATCGAAACGCTGGGTGGCGTGTTCACCCGGTTGATCGACCGCAACACCACGATCCCAACGAAGAAGAGCCAGATCTTCTCGACCGCCGAAGACAACCAGAACGCCGTGACGATCCGGGTGTTCCAGGGCGAACGCGAGATGGCCGCCGACAACAAGATGCTGGGCCAGTTCAACCTGGAAAACATCCCGCCAGCACCGCGTGGCATGCCGCAGATCGAGGTGACCTTTGACATTGACGCCAACGGGATCGTGTCCGTCGGCGCCAAGGACAAGGGCACCGGCAAGACGCAGCAGATCACCATTCAGGCCTCGGGCGGCCTGAGCGATGAGGACATCGAAAAGATGGTCAAGGACGCCGAGGCGAATGCCGATGCGGACCGGGCCCGTCGGGAACTGGTGGAATCGAAGAACCAGGGCGAAAGCCTGCTGCATTCGACCAAGAAGTCGCTGACCGAGCATGGCGACAAGGTCGATGCCTCGACTGTGGAAGCGATCGAGCTGGCGATGCAGCCGCTGGAAGAAGCGCTGAAAGGTGAGGATGTCGGCAAGATCAAGGGCGGCATCCAGAACCTGACGGAAGCGGCGATGAAGCTGGGCGAGGCGATCTACAAGGCCAGCCAGTCCGATGCCAGCGGGGCCGAGGAAGACGGGCCGCGTCCGGTGGACGATGACATCGTCGATGCCGATTTCGAAGATCTGGGCGAAAACAAGCGGAAGTAACACCGCGTGAATCGGAAGAGGGGGCGGTTCGGAAACGGACCGCCCCCACCCGGTTCTGAGAGGGGGTTTTGTCCCGAATGGCAAAACGAGATTTCTACGACATTCTAGGCGTGGCACGTGGCGCATCCGCCGACGAGCTGAAGAAAGCCTATCGGCAGAAGGCCAAGGAGCTGCATCCTGACCGGAATTCGGACAACCCGAATGCCGAGGCGCAGTTCAAGGAAGTGAACGAAGCCTATGACGTGCTGAAGGATGCCGATCGCAAGGCCGCCTATGACCGGTATGGCCATGCCGCCTTTGAGGGCGGCGGTGGCGGGCGCGGGGCGCAGGGCTTTGGCGGCGCGGGCAATGGCGACTTCGCCAGCGCGTTTTCGGACGTGTTCGAAGACCTGTTCGGCGATTTCATGGGTGGCACGCGCGGGGGTGCGGGTGGCGGACGGTCACGCGCACAGCGCGGGTCTGACCTGCGCTATAACCTGCGTGTTTCCCTGGAAGAAGCCTATCAGGGCGTGCAGAAAACGATCAACGTACCCACTTCCGTGGCCTGCGACACCTGTCGCGGCACCGGGGCCGAGGGCGGCGCAGAACCCGTGACATGCCCCACCTGTTCGGGCATGGGCAAGGTGCGGGCGCAGCAGGGCTTTTTCACCGTGGAACGGACCTGCCCCACCTGTAACGGCATGGGCCAGATCGTGAAAAACCCCTGCCGGTCTTGTGGCGGGGCGGGCCGGATCGAGAAGGAGCGGTCGCTTTCCGTGAACATCCCGGCTGGGGTGGAGACGGGCACACGCATCCGGTTGGCGGGTGAGGGTGAGGCAGGGTTGCGCGGCGGGCCTGCGGGCGATTTGTATATCTTCATCGAATTGCGGGAACACCCGATCTTTCAACGCGACGGGGTGCATCTATTCTGCCGCGTGCCCATCAGCATCACAGCAGCCGCCTTGGGTGGCGAGGTTGAGGTGCCGACGATTGATGGTGGCCGCAGCCGCGTGAAGGTGCCGGCGGGCGCTCAGACGGGCAAACAGATGCGGCTGCGCGCCAAGGGGATGCCGGCGCTGCGCGGTGGCGGTCTGGGCGATATGGTGCTGGAACTGGCCGTTGAAACGCCGGTGAACCTGACCGCGCGGCAGAAGGAAATCCTTCAGGAATTCGAGAAGCTGAGCGAAGAAAACAACCCCGAGGGAAAGACCTTCTTTTCCAAGGTGAAAGGCTTCTGGGACGGAATGAAGAGCTGATCCGATCCTTAGCGCCTTTGAAAGGGCCATCGGGAAACCGGTGGCCCTTTTGCATGCCGCGGGCGTTAAGGCCCTGTTCACTTGTTTCGCGGACACTGGCGGTATGAGACAGGCACAGCATTTTCACGAAGGAACCTTGCCGCTCTTCCCCGCCGGGGATGAGGATGAGGCGGTGTGTGCCACACCGCTGACGGGGCGGCTGCCCAGTTACATCACCGATCACCGCAAACGGCTGCGCGCGCGGTTTACTGAAACCGGCGGGCAAGGGGTGGCGGAATACGAACTGCTGGAACTGGTCCTGTTCCGCGCCATCGGTAGGCAGGATGTAAAGCCGCTGGCGCGGCGGTTGCTGGACACGTTCGGCGATCTGGCGCGGGTCGTATCGGCCCCCCCTGCCCGGCTGATGCAGGTGCATGGCGTGGGCGACGCGGTAGTGATGGAGTTAAAGCTGATGGAGGCGGTGGCGCAGCGCATGGCGCGGTCGCGGGTGATGCAGCGGCCTGTGCTGTCATCCTGGAACGCGCTGCTGGATTACTGCCATACCGTGATGGCCCATGCCGAACAGGAGCATTTCCGCATCCTGTTTCTGGACCGCAAGAATGTGCTGGTGGCGGATGAGGAACAGGCGAAAGGCACGGTGGACCATGTGCCAGTCTATCCGCGCGAGGTGGTGAAGCGCGCGCTGGAACTGGGCGCTTCGGCGTTGATACTGGTGCATAACCACCCGTCTGGTGACCCTACACCTTCATCCGCGGATATCGACATGACGCGACAGATCATGCAGGCCTGCGCTGTGCTGGGGATCACGCTGCATGACCATCTGATCATCGGCAAAAGCCGCGAGGTCAGTCTGCGGGCGGAGCGTCTGATTTAAGGAAATCGGGGCGCAGCCAAAGCTCTACCCGCCGGTTCAGGCGGCGGCCTGCGCCGGTTTCATCGCAAGCCATCGGAAGCGCCTCGCCAAAGGCCATGACCTGCGGCAGACGATCCGGGGGCAGATCGGGCGTGGCGGCCTGAAGGGCAGCCAGAACAGCCTCGGCCCGGGTTTGCGACAGGGCAAGATTGGCGCTTGCAGCGCCGGACCCATCAGAGAACCCTGCCAAGATCATTGCCTCGCCGCGAAACCCGTCGGAATCAAGCAGACGGGCAAGGTCTTCGATATTGCCGCGCGAGTGGGCGTCCAGCGTGCTGGACCCATCTTCGAACCGGAAGGTGAAGGACAGACGATCCGCGCCATCCATCACATCGACAAGACGCTTCAGATCAGCCAGCGTGGTTTCTTCGCCCGCGCCCTGAATGGCGTTGATCAGGCGCAGGCCATCGGCCGTCATCGGTTGGCGTTCGGCGTCGCGGTCGACATAGCCCTGCGCGGCGATCACCTGTTGGGCCTGTGGCAAGCTGAGGAATTCAAGGAATTCCCGCGCCATCAGCGGCAGACGGCGGCGCGGGGTGAGCAGGTGGAGCGGAAGGGAGAGGGGATAATCCTCGGCCTTCACCGCGAGTGTGCTGGGCAGCAGGGGAAAGCCGCAACTGTCGGTCAGGGTTACAGCACGGGCCTTGCCAGCCACAGCGCGGGCGGTAACGGCCAGCGCCCAGGGATCGCGGGCGACAGCCTCGGCCAGGGTGGCGAAATCGGGGTGAACCTCCGTCGCCGCGACCTCGCGCCCCAAACGGCCAGAGAGGGCGCGTTGCAGGCCGTTGGTGGCGGGCAGGCCATGCAGGACCAGCGGCATGTCGGGGCCGCCGATTTCAGACCAGTTCGTCACCTCGCCCGACAGGGCGCGCGCCAGATCGGCCGAAGAGATTTGCGCAACCGGGTTGTCGGCAGCAACAACCGGGACCAGCGCATCAAGGGCGAGCGGGCGCGACCCCAGATCGGGTTCGGTGCTGGCAGATAGGATCAGTTCCGCGCCGCCCGACAGCAGAGCCGCGCGCGCAGCCTCCTGACCCATGGGTTGGAAGGTGAATTCAGCCAGTATCTGACCGGTGGTCGGATCGGTAAGGGTGGCGGTGGCGTCAGTGACGCTGTGATCGAGCCCGCGCGATGTGGCGAAGGCTGCCACAAGGGGCGGGATCAGACTGCGGCCGGGATCGCCTTCGCCCACGATGCGGACGGGGATACGCGGGGCCATCAGATCCGGGCAACCGGGGCCGTCACAGATGACGCCCTGTCCATCCACCGTCAGCGGGCCATATTCGGTTGCGATTCTGTAAAATTCGCCATCCCAACCTTGCAGCGTGCCGGTCAGCGACAGCCCACCATCACGCGCGGTCAGCGTCACATCCTGCGCCGCCGCCATGCCTGCACAAAGACAGGCAGCAAGAACCGCGACACGATACGACACAACCTTCATTCAATCCCGCCAAGCCCTTACTCTGTGGCGGCGAGTTTCGTGTCGGGGACCGGATTATTCAAGGCCACAAAACCACCCGTGCCATCGCATTCGGGCATGGCGAGGCTAAGGTCGGCGCGGGTCACGATGCCGGCAGCGCTGTAGAGCACTTCGCCCAGCAATTCGCGCCCGCAGGTTTCGGGGGTGATTTCCGCCTCGATCGCGGGGGAGATGGTCGCGTCTGACGAGAGGGTGACAATCTCAGCCAGCATGGGGACAGGGCCGGAGAGCGTGCCAAGAGCAATCTGGGTGCCATCGCCGCGGAAGGTGAAGCGGTCACCGGCCATCCATTGCACAGCAAGGCGGCGCAGGGCGGCGACTTCGGGCACGGGGGCGCTGGCCCGGGCTTCGGTGCCATCAGGCAGGCGGAGCGAAAGCGCGCCTGCAGGATCAAGGGCAGGAATGTCGATGAAAAGCGCACCGGTGGCGGTGGTCTGGTAAGTGACGGCGAGGCCGGCATGTTGCAGCACAACCGTCTGATTGGGATGGCAGGGCGCGCTAAGGCTGATGGACAGCATGGCATCGGCGGCGGCAAAGGCATCGAGTGTGACGGGGCAAAGATCGGCCTGCGCTGCGGGCGCGGGATCGGGTATCGGTTCCGGCTTGAGATCGGGTTCGGCCGTGGGCAGCGGGACAAGCGGTTCATCGACCAAGGCCACCGGGGTGATCACAGGTCCGGGTTGCGGATCAAGGGCGGCGAGCGGCGTGGCTGCAGCAAGGCGCAGAGGGGTGGGTGTTTCCGCGCGGGGGACCGGGATCATGGCAGCAGACGATTGTGCCGTCCCCGATTGCATATACTGCCCTGCACCCAGCGCCAGAAGCACCGTGCCACCCGCCATCACCAAACTACGCTTGCGATCCATGTCAGCCCCTGACGCACCATTACCGGCATGGTTGTGTCAGGGGATAACGTCCCGCACAGGGCAGGATTGTGGCAATTTCGGAAACGGTCGACCGGATCAGTCGTTCGCGCCGTGGCAGTGCTTGAACCGCAGGCCAGATCCGCAGGGGCAGAGGTCATTGCGCGATGGGTTGCCCCATGTGGCGCGGTCTGCCGGATCAAAGCCGGGCCGGGCGGCAGAAGCCGCTTCGGCCACGGCGACGCCTGCGCCACCAGCGGCAGCGGCGGCTGCAACCGGAGCGGCAGGTGCGGGCGCTGCGGCCTGATCCGCCTGTGCCGTGGCGGCCTGTGCGGCGCGCTGTTGGGCGACAAGCTGTTGCATCATCGCGTCCTGTTCTTCTTTCGTCATCGGGCGGATGAGCGATAGCTTTTGCGTGACGTCCTGACGGAGCGAATTGAGCATGGTTTCAAACAGGGTGAAACCTTCAGTCTTGTATTCCGAGAGCGGGTCACGCTGGGCATAGCCGCGGAAGCCCACGACAGAGCGCAGATGTTCCAGCTTCAGCAGATGTTCGCGCCATTTGCCATCAATCGCCTGAAGCAGAACCTGCTTTTCGATATTGCGCATGGTTTCGGGACCGAAAGCTTCGGTCTTTTCGGCCATGGCGGCATCGGACCGTTCGGTGATGCGTTCGCGCATGGCGTCCTGATCGACGCCTTCTTCGGCGGCCCAAGCGGCGATGGGAAGATCAAGGTTCAGCTTGTCCTTAACCGCCTCGGCCAGACCGGGGATATCCCACTGATCGGCATAGGTCTTGGGCGGCATGTGGAAATCGACCAGATCGTCGATCACCTGTTCGCGCATGTCGGCAGCGATTTCGCCGATGTCTTCGGATTGCATGATGTCCAGACGCTGGCCAAAGATGGCCTTGCGCTGATCGTTCATGACGTCGTCGAATTTCAGCAGCTGCTTGCGGATGTCGAAGTTGCGGCCTTCGACCTTGGCCTGCGCGCGTTCCAGCGATTTGTTGACCCAAGGGTGAACGATCGCCTCGCCATCCTTCATGCCCAGCTTGGACAGAACGGAATCCAGCCGTTCCGAGCCGAAGATGCGCATAAGGTCGTCGTCGAGCGACAGGAAGAAGGAGGACCGGCCCGGGTCGCCCTGACGGCCTGAACGGCCGCGCAGCTGGTTGTCGATGCGGCGCGATTCGTGGCGCTCGGTGCCCAACACGAACAGGCCACCCGCAGCGATGACCTTGGCCTTTTCTTCGGCGTGTTCCGCCTCGATCCGGGCGCGCACCTCATCGGGGTGCAGGTGGGGATCGGCGGCGATGGCTTCCATCACCTTCATCTCGACGTTGCCGCCAAGCTGGATGTCGGTACCGCGACCGGCCATGTTGGTGGCGATGGTGACGGCGCCGTAACGGCCCGCTTCGGCCACGATCTTGGCTTCCTGTTCGTGGTGACGGGCGTTCAGCACGTTATGCGGCACACCGTCGGCCTTGAGCATCGAGGACAGAATCTCTGATTTTTCGATGGAGGTGGTACCGACAAGGATCGGTTGGCCCTTTGCGTTGGCCTCTTTGATCGTACGAACGATGCCGTCGTATTTTTCCTTGGCCGTGCGATAGACCTGATCGTGTTCATCCAAGCGGGCAACCGGGCGGTTCGTCGGCACTTCGACCACGCCAAGGCCATAGATTTCCATGAATTCTTCGGCCTCGGTCTGGGCGGTGCCGGTCATGCCTGCCAGTTTGCTGTACAGACGGAAGTAATTCTGGAAGGTCACGCTGGCCAGCGTCACGTTTTCGGGCTGGATCGTGACGTGTTCCTTGGCCTCGATGGCCTGATGCAGGCCTTCGGATAGGCGGCGGCCACGCATCATGCGGCCGGTGAATTCGTCGATCAGCATCACCTCGCCATCACGGACGATGTACTGCTGATCCTTGTGGAACAGCTTGTGCGCCTTGAGCGCCTGCGACACGTGGTGAACCAGCGTGGTGCTTTCGGGATCATAAAGCGACTGATCAGCGGGCAGCAGGCCATGTTCCTGAAGCAGCTTTTCGATGAATTCGTTGCCGTCTTCGGTATAGGTCACCGAGCGGGTCTTTTCGTCGATCTTGTAATCTTCCGCCCGCAGCAGCGGGATGAGCGCGTCGACCTTTTGATACAGATCGCTGCGGTCCTGCGAGGGGCCAGAAATGATGAGCGGGGTGCGCGCCTCGTCGATCAGGATCGAGTCGACCTCGTCCACGATGGCGAAGAAGTGGCCGCGCTGGGCCATGTCTTCGATCGACATCTTCATGTTGTCGCGCAGGTAATCGAAGCCCAGTTCGTTGTTCGTGGCATAGGTGATGTCGCAACGATAGGCCGCGCGCTTTTCCGCATCGCCCTGATAGGGATAGACGACACCGCAGGTCATGCCGAGCTGGGCATAAACCTTGCCCATCCATTCGGCATCGCGCTTTGCCAGATAGTCGTTGACGGTGACAACATGCACGCCCTTGCCCGCAAGCGCGTTCAGATAGGCTGGCAGCGTGGCCATGAGGGTTTTGCCCTCGCCCGTCTTCATTTCCGAGATATTGCCCTGATGCAGGAAGATGCCGCCCTTGAGCTGAACGTCAAAGGGGCGCAGGCCAAGCGCGCGCTTGGCGGCTTCGCGGCAATTGGCAAAGGCTTCGGGAAGGATGGCATCCAGCGTTTCGCCGCCCTCCTGCACCCGCTTTTGCAATTCGGCGGTCTTTGCCTTGATCCCGTCGTCGCTGAGCGCCGTGAATTCCGGCTCCAGCGCGTTGATCTTCGCCACGAGCGGACGAACCGACTTTACCTTGCGGTCGTTCGGCGTTCCGAACACCTTTCGTGCAAGCGTTCCAAGACCAAGCATGTTTTCTCCGCCTACCTGACATCATCGTGTGAGGCTGCGGCCTTGCCCGACCCCAACGCCTTCCATAGAAGAGCCAAGTGGCCCGGCAGGCCCCGTCGCACGCGACCACCGCGAGATAAGGGAGAGGCCGGGCATAGTCAACGTCGCTGAGGGTAGCGGCCCGATCAGGAGAAGGTGAGATGGCGAAACATTACGGGATCTGGGCAGGGCTTGTGCTGGCCTGTGGCGTGGCGCTGCCGACGTTGGCGCAGGATGAAGCCGCGCCGACCGCCGATACGGTGGTTGCCACGGTGAATGGGACCGAGATCACGCTGGGCGAACTGATCATCCTGCGCGAGAAGCTGCCCGCGCAGTATCAGGCGCTGCCGGATGACATGCTGTTCACCGGGCTTCTGGATCAGGCGATTCAGCAGGCCGCGCTGGAGCAATCGGTGGCGGACAGCGCGACCAAGCGCGATGAGATCTGGATGCGCACCGACGCGCGCAGCTATCTGGCGGGCAAGGCATTGCAGGCCGTGGTGGCAGAGGCAGTGACGGATGCGGCGTTGCAGGCGGCTTACGACACGAAATACGCCAATGCCCCGGCGGCGAAGGAATATTCGGCGCAGCATATCCTTGTCGACAGCGAGGAGAAGGCAAAGGAATTGAAGGCGCAGATTGATGGCGGCGCGGATTTCGCGGAATTGGCCAAGACCAATTCCAGCGATACCGGATCGGCGGTGAATGGCGGCGATCTGGGCTGGTTCGGGCTGGGCATGATGGTTGCCCCGTTCGAGGCGGCTGTGGTCGCAGCAGCACCGGGCACGGTGACCGATCCGGTGCAAACCGATTTCGGCTGGCATCTGATCAAGGTGAACGAAGTGCGCGACGCCGCCAAACCGACGATTGACGAAGTGCGCGACGAACTGGCGGCCGAGATTGAGCAGGTCGCTGTAGAGGCGAAGTTGGCCGAGTTGACCGCCGCGTCCGAGATCACCCGCCCGGGCGAGGGGATTGACCCGGCCCTGCTTCGGGATGCAACTCTGCTCGACAAGTGAAACCGGGAGACGGGCCTATGGCAAAGACCGATTGGAAATCAGAAGCGCGGGCGCTGAAGAAGAAAGTCCGCAAGCTGAAGGCCCGTGTGATGGGAGAAGAAATCGGGGCGGCGCTGGCCGCTGCCCCGAAGAAAAAGGCCAAGCCGGTATCGCCGCTGGCACCCAAGGGCGGCTTTCCCAAGCTGCCGGCAATCGCGGGGGTGGAGTTTGCCGCTGTCGAGGCCGGGGTGCGGTATCAAAACCGCAAGGATGTGATGCTGGTGCGGCTGGCACCCGGAACGGCGATGGCGGGTGTGTTCACGCGGTCTTTTACTCGGTCGGGCTGCGTGCGGGATTGCCAGACGAAACTGGAAACCAAGGTTCCTGCGGGCGCAGGCGCGGCGATCATCGTGAATTCGGGCAATTCCAATGCCTTTACCGGCAAGGTCGGCGATGCGGCGGTGGCTGCGGTGACGGGTGGCGTGGCCGAGGCGTTGGGGATTCCGGCAAGCCGGGTATTCTCATCCTCGACAGGGGTGATCGGCGAGCCGCTGCCGTTTGAGAAAATCACGTCCAAGATCGGCGATCTGGTGGCCGACCTGCGCGAGGATGCCATCGAGATGGCCGCCCATGCGATGATGACGACCGACACCTTCCCCAAAGGCGCAGCCGCCGTGGTGCAGGGTGACGGGGGCGAGATCCGGATTGCCGGAATTGCCAAGGGATCAGGGATGATCGCGCCGGATATGGCGACGATGCTGGTCTATGTCTTTACCGATGCCAAGATTTCGGCGGCGGCCCTGCAACGGATGCTGTCGCGGAATGTGGATACGACCTTCAATTCCATCACCGTGGACAGCGATACCTCCACCTCGGACACGCTGCTGGTGGCGGCGACGGGGCAATCGGCAGCAGCCGAGGTGAAGGGTGCGGTGGCCAAGGCCTTTGAGGTTGCGCTGAAGGGCGTGATGATGGACCTGGCGCATCAGGTGATCCGCGATGGCGAGGGCGCAACGAAATTCGTCGAAGTACGGGTGACCGGCGCGAAGGATGATGCCGATGCCGCGCGGGTGGCTTTCTCGGTGGCAAATTCCCCGCTGGTGAAGACGGCGATTGCCGGGCAGGACCCGAACTGGGGGCGCATCGTGGCGGCCGTGGGCAAATCCGGGGCCGAGGCAGACCGTGACCGGCTGACGATCCGGTTCGGGGATATCTTGGTGGCCGAAAAAGGCTGGCGCAACCCGGAGTACCGGGAAGAGGACGGCGCGAATTACATGCTGGGCGAGGATCTGGTGATCGGCGTCGACCTTGGGCTGGGCAAGGGAAAGCGGTCGGTCTGGACCTGCGATCTGACCAACCGTTATGTGGAGATCAACGCGGATTACCGGTCTTGAAGATCGTTCTGGTCGCAGCCGTTGCTTTGATTGATGGCGATGGCCGGGTGCTGTTGGCGCAGCGCCCGGAGGGAAAATCGCTGGCCGGGCTGTGGGAGTTTCCGGGCGGCAAGGTCGAACCGGGTGAGACGCCCGAGGTGGCGTTGATCCGTGAGTTGAAGGAAGAGTTGGGGATCGACACCTGGTCCAGCTGTCTGGCGCCGCTGACCTTTGCGAGCCACAGCTATGACGACTTCCATCTGTTGATGCCGCTGTTCGCCTGCCGTCGCTGGGAGGGAATCACCCAAGGTCGCGAAGGGCAGCGTCTGGCCTGGGTAAGGGCGCAAAACCTGAAGGATTACCCGATGCCCCCCGCCGATATTCCACTTATCCCGATCCTGCGCGACTGGCTTTAGCAAAAGGTTTAAAAGAAAGTCGTCTTTCGAGCCTTTTGCGCAAGAATTGTGCTGGCGTTGGAAACAATCAGCATTAATCTTAAGGTTCTACCGGGGGGAAAAGAATGCTTAGAACAATCACGATCGGAAGTTGCGTTTCGGTTCAGGGTATTTTGGTCGGTCAGTTGTCGGACGGCAAGGTGATGGTGCGTGTGGATGAGAAGACCTTCGTAGGTCTGCCCGTCGCGCCGGCCAATGCTGCCGTGATGTGCAACACCTGAATTCCGGGGAAGTGCCGGGGCAAGCCAAGGACGGGAATGAAAAAGGCCGGGCAGTGATGCCCGGCCTTTTTCGTGTTTGAACGATGGAAGATCAGGCCAGCGTGCGCTGCACTTCTTCGCGTTCGAAGATTTCGATGACGTCGTTCGGACGGACATCATCATAGTTTTCAAAGGCCATGCCGCATTCCTGGCCGGACTGGACCTCTTTGACTTCATCCTTGAAGCGCTTGAGCGTCTTGAGCGTGCCTTCGTGGATAACCACGTTGTCACGCAGCAGGCGCACACCGGCAGAGCGGCGGGCCACCCCTTCGGTAACAAGGCAACCGGCGACCTTGCCGACATTCGACACCTTGAAGACTTCGAGGATCTTGGCGTAACCGATGAAGGTTTCGCGGACCTCGGCCTTCAGCAGGCCAGAGGCGGCCTGTTTGATATCGTCGATCAGGTCGTAGATGATCGAGTAGTAGCGGATCTCCACACCCTTTTGCTGGGCCGAAGAGCGGGCCGTTGCATTGGCGCGGACGTTGAAGCCGATGATCGGCGCACCGCTTGCCTCTGCCAAGCCGACATCGGTATCGGTGATCGCACCCACACCGTAATGCAGGATGCGGACGCGGACCTCATCGTTGCCGACTTTTTCCAAGGCCTGAACAATCGCCTCGGCCGAACCCTGCACGTCGGCCTTGACCAGCACGGGCAGTTCGGTGACGTCAGCGTCGGCCTTGGCCTTGGCCATAAGCTGTTCAAGCGTGGTGGCGGCACCGGCGGCGGCACGTTTGTCTTTGGCGGCTTTTTCGCGGTAGTCCGCGATTTCGCGCGCCTGCGCCTCGGTTTCCACGACGTTCAGCGTATCACCGGCAGACGGGGTGCCGGACAGACCCAACACCTCGACCGGGACGGAAGGACCGGCTTCCAGCACGGTTTCGCCCTTGTCGTTGATCAGGGCGCGCACCTTGCCCCACTGCTCGCCGACGACGAAGATATCGCCTTTGCGCAGCGTGCCGTTCTGCACCAGAACGGTGGCGACGGGGCCGCGGCCGACGTCAAGCTTGGCTTCGATCACGGCACCGCTGGCAGCCCGGTTCGGGTTGGCCTTGAGTTCCAGAAGTTCGGCCTGAAGGGCGATGGCTTCGAGCAGGTTGTCGAGACCGAGGCCGGTTTTGGCCGACACTTCGACATCCTGAACGTCACCCGACATCTGTTCCACCACAACTTCGTGCTGGAGCAGGTCGGTCCGCACCTTTTGCGGATCGGCGTCGTATTTGTCGATCTTGTTGATGGCGACAATCATCGGAACCTTGGCGGCCTTGGCGTGGTTGATCGCCTCGATCGTCTGGGGCATCACAGCATCGTCCGCCGCGACAACCAGGATCACGATATCGGTGACATTCGCACCACGGGCGCGCATCGAGGTGAATGCCGCGTGGCCGGGCGTGTCGAGGAAGGACACGAGCGAGCCGTTCGGTGTGGTCACCTGATAGGCACCGATATGCTGGGTGATGCCACCCGCTTCGCCGGACACGACGTTGGCCTTGCGGATCGCGTCGAGCAGCGAGGTTTTGCCGTGGTCGACATGGCCCATGATCGTGACGATCGGCGGGCGCGGGCGCAGGTCTTCGTCACGGTCGGAAACCGTTTCGATGGCCTGTTCCACATCGGAATCGGACACACGAACCGCCTTGTGACCGAATTCTTCGATCACGAGTTCGGCGGTATCGGCGTCGATCGCCTGGTTCATGGTAACCATCATGCCCATTTTCATGAGCGACTTGACCACGTCGGCAGACCGTTCGGCCATGCGGTTGGCAAGTTCCGACACCACGATGGTTTCGGGAAGCTGCACATCGCGGACCTGCTTTTCGGGCTTCTGGCCGAAGCCCATCGCCTTTTGCCGAGCCTTTTCCTGCTTGCGCTTCATCGCGGCGAGCGAGCGCTGACGCCCGCCTTCATCGGATGTCGCATCGCTGAGGGTCAGCTTGCCAGAGCGGCGGCCTTCGTCGCCCTTGACCTTGCCACGGTCACGATCCGTGGCGCGTTCGTCGCGTTCACGTTCCGATTTGCGCGGGGCAAGCGGAGGACGGGCGGTGTTGGCACCGCCACGGGTGTTTTCCTCGCCACCGGCAGCGGGTGCTGCGGCGGGCGCGGCCCGTTCGGTGGTGGCGGGCTGTTCCGGCGCGGCGGCAGACCGGGGGCGTGTGCCCAGAACATCGGCCTTGCGTGCGGCGGCGGCAGTGAGTTTTGCCTCTGCCTCGGCGCGGGCGGCGCGTTCTTCTTCTTCGGCCTTGAGGCGGCGTGCCTCGGCCAGGGCGCGTTCTTCACGCTCCTTGGCTTCCATTTCTTCGCGGCGGCGCTGACGATCTTCGTCGCGCTGACGCTCTTCTTCTGCGCGGCGGACGGCGTCTTCCTGTTCACGCGCCTTGGCAGCCTTCAGGGCCGCCAGACGGCGTTCCATCTCGGCGTCCGAGATGCCGGCGGGCCGTTTGGACGGATCGCCGAGATGCGGGTTGGTGCCTGCTGCCGCGCCTGCGCCGGGTGCGCCGGGTTTGGTCGGGACCACCACGCGTTTGCGTTTGACCTCCACGGCGACGCTCTTGGTGCGGCCATGGCTGAAGCTCTGCTTCACCTGGCCGGGGCCACGTGCCCCGCCACCCAAGCCGAGGGGTTTCTTGCCGTCAGTATCGCTCATGCCGTCTTCGTATCCTCTCCGGCGGAAACTCCGCCGATATGCCCGCGCAAACCTGCGAGCCTTGCCGCTTCCTCTACAACACGTCGTTCGAGTCCACCAGCCGCAAGCGCGGCGTGTATCGCACGTTCACGACCGAAAGCCAAACCCAATTCCCCCGAGGAAAGGCAGCCGATAAAGCCGTTCTTATCCCGTGGCGGTTGCAGCTTGGTCTTGCCGCGTTCCGACCCGTCGCTGGCCTGGATCAGCACCTTTGCCTGACCCTTGGTCAACCAGTCCTTAACCTTTTCGTAACCGGTAACGGCCTGCCCTGCCTTGCGGGCCATCGACAAGAAGTCGACCACCCGGCGCAGCAGCTGTGCCTCGATCAGGTCAGCAAGACCATCGGGCACCTTTACCGGCTGACGTGCAGCGCGGGAGAAAAGACCCTTTGCCGCCGCCTTGTCAATCGCCTTGCGGTCTGCCGTGACGTAGAAGCCACGTCCCGGCAAACGGCCCAGCACATCGGGCACCACCATCGCATCGGGGCCGACCACGAAACGGATCAGCCCTGCCTGAGGCTGGCTTTCGCCGGACACAATGCATTTGCGTTCCGGTTCATCCTGATCCGTTTCCCGGCCACCCCGCGTCATGGGCGTTCCCTGAACCCGAGGCCTGAGATCAGGCCTCGGCCTCCTCGTCTTCGTCGCTGGGTTCAGCGGCGGTGGCGAGTTCGGTCGGATCAACCCAACCCAGCATGACACGCGCGGTCATGATCAGGTGCTGGGCTTCCTCGAGGCTCATTTCAAACTTTTCGAGAACGCCTTCGTCTTTCTTGCGCTGGCCATTTTCCGTCGTCCAACCGCCGGCAAGTTCCCAGTCGGCGCAGGTGGCGAAATCTTCCAGCGTCTTGATGCCGTCATGGGCCAGCGCCTCGACCATCTGGGGGGTCAGACCCTCAAACTCGATCAGGCTGTCCTCAACGCCCAGAGCGCGGGCGTTTTCAAGCGCCTTGCGGCTCTGCTCTTCCAGGAAGTCGCGCGCGCGGGCCTGCAATTCGCCGGCGGTGGCATCGTCAAAGCCGTCGATGGACAGAAGTTCATCCAGTTCGACATAGGCCACTTCTTCGAGGTTGGTGAAGCCTTCCGACACCAGAAGCTGGGCCATCATTTCATCAACGTCGAGCGTGTCCATGAACAGCTTGGTGCGTTCGGCGAATTCGGCCTGACGGCGGGCGGATTCCTCGGCCTCGGTCATGATGTCGATATCGAGACCGGTGAGTTGCGAGGCAAGGCGCACGTTCTGGCCACGGCGACCGATGGCGAGCGACAGTTGTTCGTCGGGGACGACCACCTCGATCTTGCCGGCTTCTTCGTCGATCACGACCTTGGACACTTCGGCAGGCTGCAGCGCATTCACAAGGAACGTGGCCTGATCCTGGTTCCACGGGATGATGTCGATCTTTTCGCCCTGCAGTTCGTTCACCACGGCCTGCACACGGCTGCCGCGCATACCGACGCAGGCACCGACCGGGTCGATGGAGTTGTCGTAGCTGATCACGGCGATCTTGGCGCGCGAACCCGGGTCGCGGGCGACGGCCTTGATTTCAATGATGCCGTCGTAGATTTCCGGCACTTCCATCTTGAACAATTCGGCCATGAACATCGGGTCGGTGCGCGACAGGAAGACCTGCGGACCGCGCGCTTCGCGGCGGACGTCCTTGATGAAGCAGCGGATACGGTCGTTCGGGCGATAGGCTTCGCGGCCGATCTTTTCGTTGCGGCGCAGGATGCCTTCGCCACGGCCGATATCGACGATGATGTTGCCGTATTCTTCGCGCTTGACCACACCGTTGATGATGGTGCCGCGGCGATCCTTGAATTCTTCGAACTGACGGTCGCGTTCCGCTTCGCGGACCTTTTGCAGGATCACCTGCTTGGCCGATTGCGCGGCGATACGGCCCAGATCGACCGGGGGAACCTCATCAATGATTTCATCGCCAAGGGCGGCGTCGGTCTTGATGGCCTTGGCCTGTTTCAGCGTCAGCTGGGCGTGGTGGTTTTCCACCGCCTCATCCTCAACAACGGTGCGGATGCGGGCAAAGGTGGCGCGGCCTGTCTTGCGATCAATCCGGACGCGGATATCAAGGTCGCTGCCGTAGCGCGACTTTGCCGCGCGGGCGAGCGACTCTTCCATCGCCTGGATCACCAGATCCGGATCGATCATCTTTTCCCGCGCGACGGCTTCGGCCGTTTGCAGGAGTTCAAGCTGGTTCGCAGAGGTGATTGCCATGATGGCCTCCCGGCTTCGTCAGTGTTTGGTTTCAGGCGTGTCGGAAGGATCTTCCTCTTCGCCTTCGAATTCTTCGATATCGGTGAACTGGCTTTCGTCGATGGCACCGGATGCTTTGCGCTGGCGCAGCATCTCGGCGATCAGTTCGTCGGTCAGGATCAGCTTGGCGTCTGACAGCCAGTCGAATTTCAGGCCGATGGTCAAGGGTTGACCACCTTCCTCGATCTCGATCAGCACTTCGTCGCCTTCGGTGCCTTGCAGCGTGCCCTTGAAGCGGCGGCGGCCGTCGATCAGTTCGGTCGTTTCGATCCGCGCTTCATAATCCACCCACATGTCGAAGTCCTTCAACCGGGTGAGCGGGCGGTCGATGCCGGGAGACGAGACTTCGAGGACATAGTTTTCCTCGATCGGGTCTTCGACATCCAGCACGGCAGAGACGGCGGTGGAGATGGTGGCGCAATCGTCCACCTCGATCCCGCCATCGGGGCGGTCGGCCATGATTTGCAGGATACGGGTCCGCCCACCCATCAGCCGGATGCGGACAAGCTCGAACCCCAGCCCTTCGATGACGGGGCCGACGATATCCGCAAGGCGGCGGTCGATGGCAGTCTTGGCGATCAGATCGGTCATTGGGTCTGGCAGGGTTCCGTTGGAAACAAAAAAGCGGGCTCAGCGGCCCGCGGATCAGGTTCGGTGGGGCCGGGTTTGGACCCCGACACCGCTGTTGAGAGGGGATATACGGATGGAGGGCCGAGTCTGCAAGGGGTTTGGTCAGAACCGGCGCAAACCATCCATGGCGCGGACAAGGCCTTCGCTGATGCCGGGTTCGGAAAGGGCGTGTCCGGCGAAGGGAATCAGGCGGATTTCGCAGTGATCCCAGCCTTGCGCCAGTTTCCAGGCGGAGACGGGCGGGCAGATCATATCGTAGCGGCCCTGAATGATGGTGGCGGGGATATGCTTGATCCGGGCCTTTTCGCGCAGGATCCAGCCGTCTTCTTCGAGAAAGCCGCCATTGTAGAAGTAGTGGTTTTCCAGCCGGGCAAAGGCGCGGGCGTATTCGGCGGGGCTTTCGCCCAGCGGGCCATCATGGTGGATTGATGCGAGCGCGTTTTCCCAGTTGGCCCAGATGCGGCCAAAGCGGGTTTCTTCCATCACGTTGCCGGAAAACAGGCGGCGATGATAGGCCGCGATCAGATTGCCGCGTTCATCGGACGGGATGGCGTTCACGAAACGCGCCCAGAGTTCGGGGAAGAAAGCCCCTGCCCCGCCGCCATAGAACCAGTCAAGCTCGGCGCGCGTCATCAGAAAGACGCCGCGCAGGACCATGTGGGTCACCCGTTCGGGATGGGTGATGGCATAGATGAGCGCCAGAGTGGCGCCCCAGCTGCCGCCGAAGCAGATCCAGCGGTCGATGGCCAGTTCCTTGCGGATCACTTCGATATCGGCGACGAGGTGCCAAGTGGTGTTCTGGATCACCACAGCATGGGGCCGCGAGCGGCCACATCCGCGCTGATCGAACAGGATCACACGGAATACGGCCGGGTCGAAGTACCGCCGCATGGCAGGGCTGCAACCGCCGCCCGGACCGCCATGGAGGACGACGACCGGGATGCCGTTGGGATTGCCGCATTGTTCGACATAGATGCGGTGACCGTCGGCCATGACGATGACGCGCTGATCGAACGGGTCGATCGGCGGGTAGAGAAATTCAACTGCGCGCTTTTGGCCTGATCTGTGATCCATCGATGCCCTATATAACGCGCAAACCAGTTGAGCCAAAGTTAAACAAGAGGACGCCATGACGGTAACATCGACGGTAGACCCGGCAGAGGTTGCAAAGTTCGAGGCGATGGCCGCCGAATGGTGGGATCCGAACGGCAAGTTCAAGCCGCTTCACATGCTTAACCCCTGCCGTCTGGACTATATCACGCAGCAGATTGCGGCGGAGTTTGACCGTGACCTAACCCAGCCCCTGCCCTTCAAGGGGTTGAGAATATTGGATATTGGCTGCGGCGGCGGGCTGTTGTCGGAACCCATGGCGCGGCTGGGGGCCGATGTGGTGGGGGCGGATGCGGCGGCGCGGAACATTCCGGTGGCAATGGTGCATGCGGAACAATCCGGGTTGCGGATTGATTACCGACATACCACAGCCGAGGATATGGCGGCGGCAGGGGAGCAGTTTGATGTTGTTCTCAATATGGAAGTTGTGGAGCATGTATCCGACCCGCTGGCCTATCTGACGGCGTGCCAGAACCTGTTGAAAGACAACGGGTTGATGATCTGTTCCACGCTGAACCGGAACCCCAAGAGCTTTGTCATGGCGATTGTCGGGGCGGAGTATGTGATGCGGTGGTTGCCCAAGGGGACGCATGATTGGCAGAAGTTCATCACCCCAGATGAGCTTTATGCCCTGATCGAGCAGGCGGGGCTGCGGCCGGTGGACAGAAAAGGTATGGTTTTCAACCCTGTAAGCTGGTCATGGTCGCTTTCGACGCGGGATCTTTCGTGCAATTACGTGACTGCGAGCGTCAAGCGGAGCGGAAATTAACCATCAGACCCGGGGTAGCAGCAGCCGGTGCAGACGGCTGTGCAGCAAAGTGTATGCACGCAGCGAACGGGGGGTGACGGGTCTGTTAACCCTGAGTCGCGGCGGAAAATGGAAAGGGCGGCCCATTGCTGAGCCGCCCTTTCGCGTCTGACCGAAAGGGTCAGATCGTGCCTGCAGCCATTTCGCGAGCGATGTGATCGGCCTGACGGATGGCGAGTGCCACGATCGTCAGCGTCGGGTTTTCCGCAGCACCTGTGGTGAACTGCGAGCCGTCCGAGATGAACAGGTTCGCGATGTCATGCGTCTGGCCCCATTTGTTGCAGACCCCATCTTCGGGCCGTTCCGACATGCGGTTGGTGCCGAGGTTGTGGGTGCTGGGATAGGGCGGGGTCGGGAAGGACCGGGTCGCCCCCACGGCATCATAGATCGCCATACCCTGCTTGTAGGCGTGGTTGCGCATCGCGACGTCATTGGGGTGATCGTCGAAATGCACGTTGGCCACAGGCAGGCCGAACTGATCCTTGGTTTCCGAAAGCGTGACGCGGTTGGTGGATTGCGGCATGTCTTCGCCCACAATCCACATGCCGGCCATGTTTTCGTAGTGGTCAAGCGCGGTGGTGAAGCCGCGGCCCCATGCGCCGGGGTCTAGGAAGGCCGCCATGAAGGGCAGGCCCAGCGCGAGGGTTTCCAGTTCATACCCACCTACAAAGCCGCGGGACGGGTCATGGCGCGCCTCATCCTGAATGATGCCGGCCATGGTGGTGCCGCGCCACATCTTCACCGGTTTGTCGAAGATGCCGTAAACCGATCCGGTGGTGTGGCGCATGTAGTTGCGGCCGACCTGATCAGACGAGTTCGCCAAACCGTTGGGGAACATGCTGGAGGCCGAGTTCAGCAGCAGGCGCGGCGATTCGAAGGTGTTGCCCGCGAGGCAGACGATGCGGGCCGCCTGGAATTGCAGGTTGCCGTCCTTGTCGAAATACTCGACGCCGGTGACCTTGCCTTCGTCATTGTGCAGAATCTTGGCAACGTGGGAGCGTTCGCGCACCTCGAGATTGCCGGTGGCTTCGCCTTCGGGGATGTCGGTATAGGCGGCAGACCATTTCGCCCCCCATTTGCAGCCCTGGAAGCAGAAGCCGGTCTGCTGGCACGCGATCCGGCTGCCGGTTTCGTTAGAGGACTGAATGGCCATGCGGCCCGTGTTCACCTCTTTGTAGCCCAGCGCGAGGGCGCCTTTTTCAAAGACCTTGTAGTTGTTGCTTCCCGGCAGGCCTGGGCGGTTGCCGGTGCGGGTGACGCCCAGCTTTTCTTCGGCCTTGTCATACCACGGTGCCATTTCGGCAGCGTCGATCGGCCAATCGAGGAGCGAGGCCCCTTCGACCGCACCATAGGTGGTGAGCGCCTTCCATTCGTGTTCCTGGAAACGGATAGAGGCCCCGGCCCAGTGGGTTGTGGTGCCGCCAACCGCCTTGACGATCCACGCAGGGAGACCGGCGAAATCCTTGGCCACGCGCCAAGAGCCGCTGGTGGTGCGGGCATCAAGCCATGCCAGCTGAGTGAAGCTTTCCCATTCGTCGTTGACGTAATCTTCGGGGAGGTAGCGACCCCCCGCTTCCAGCGCCACAACCTTGACGCCCTTTTGCGCCAGTTCGTTGGCCAGAACACCGCCGCCTGCGCCGGTGCCGATGATGACGACGACGGAGTCGTCGGTCAGGTCAAATTTCGCAACCATTGGTAAGCCCCCCTTACAGCCAGTTGATGTCGTCAAAGCCTCGCTCAATGTAGCCACCGAGCGAGAAGCTTTCGCCCTCGTAGCCAAAGATCGGCCACAGAGCTTTCTGGTTGTAGAGACCGGTCACGAGACCGGCGCGGATGGTCTGGAAGAAGGGTGTGTCTTCGATGGCTTTCAGGACGGCGACGCGGTCATCCTCCCAGCCGATGGACAGGTAATCGGCATGGCCTGCCGCCGTGGCGGCGGTGTTCAGGGCCGTGATGCCTGCCTCGACCTGTTCGGCGTTTTCAGCGCTGTCATAGCCTTTGACGGCGGTGGCGTAGAATTCATCGCCAACCTGATCGTGCGGGTAGATGTCACGCGCCATCTGGATGAGCGTGGCCATGGATTCGGGTTTGATGGCGGTGGTTTCCATCGCCCAGGCGGCATTGCCCGATGCGACGAAGCCCGCGCCGACAACAAAGCTGGCCCCTGCCGCGACCGAACGCGACAGCAGCTGGCGGCGGGTGAGGCCGAGGCCTTTTGGCCTTTCGCCCTTGAGTGGTTTTGTCATTGTCTCCTCCCTGAGCATGACGATGAGTGGTGCGATGGGGGCGGCTCCTCCGATCCGCCCACCATCGGGTTCAGAGGTAACGGCCGGCCCTTTGCAGAACCTCGATCTGGTAGCCGTCCGGGTCGGCGATGAAGAAGAAGCGGGCGATCACGCTGCCGCCGGGGGCGAAATCCACCAGCTTGCGCGGGGCAAGCCCGGCAGTCGTGAGGCGGGCATGTTCGGCACCGACGTCACCGACGGAAAAAGCGAGGTGGCCATAGCCATCGCCCAGATTGTAAGGCTCTGTCCGGCCCTTGTTGATGGTGAGTTCCAGTTCGAACCCGGTCTCTGCGTTTGACAGGTAGACGAGGGTGAAACTTTCGAAATCAAGCCGATCCGCGACCTTGAGCCCGAAGGCCGTATCGTAAAACGCAACTGAGCGTGCTTCATCAAGCACGCGGATCATGCTGTGAATGGCCTTGGCCAAGGTCTTCCTCCGTCAGGTCTTTGGACTGTCTGACGGGGAGTGTGCGGGCGTTCCGGCGCGCACGGGTAGTAGGTCTATACTACGCGCAATTTTTCATGCGGCGGTTCATTCTGCGGCGAGCGCGTGGGCGGCCCCGATCTGGGCGCGGCGATCCATATGGATGAGGCAGGCGCAGCGCAGAAGCGAGGTGAAGTTTTCCGGCTCGCCCCGTTGTTCCAGCACTTCGGAATGGAGTTTGGACACGAAGGCGGGGGTGGTGGTGCCTTCGCCGGCGGCGATTTCGTCGATGATTTCCCAAAACGCGCGTTCGAGACGGATGCTGGTGCTTTGGCCGTTCAGCCGCAGGCGGCGGGTGATGCTTTCATATCGAGCGGGGTCTTGCCCCGCGAAAACCTGGCACATCGGTTGGTCCTCCCTATCGTGATCCCTCCGGCGGATGGATGATGAAAGAAGTAAAGCGGTCTGGGACGGGGCAAGGCAAGAGCGGCGGACCAAGACCATAGTCGCAATCGGCATGTGCGATGCGTTGCATGGGGGCGGGATACGTGCAGTGATCGGGGATGCGGGATGCGGGCGGAGACGGATGAAACCCTATCGAAATGAGGCTTGGCTGTTGATGCTGCCTGCGGCGGCGGTGATGGCTTTTGTTGGGGTGATCCCGCTGGTGGCGGTGTTCAACTATTCCCTGCATGACATCTTTTCCCTGCAGGATGTGCATTGGGTGGGGGTGGAGTGGTATGAAGAGATCGTCACATCCGCCCGGTTTCACGCGAGCCTTGGACGGAGCCTTCTGTTTTCCGCCGTGATCCTGCTGGTGCAGGTGCCACTGGGGGTGGGGATCGCGCTGCTGTTGCGGCGGGCGGGGCGCTGGGCGGTGGCGGTGCTGATGCTGGTAGCGCTGCCGTTGGTGGTGCCGTGGAACATGATCGCGATGATGTGGCTGGGGCTGATCGATCCGCAGACGGGGATCGTGGGGCAGGCGTTGGCGGCGGCGGGGATCGGGTTCGACTGGAAGTTCACCGCGCTGCACACGTGGGTTTTGCTGGTGGTGATGGATACCTGGCACTGGATCGGGCTGGTGGTGATCTTGGCCTATGCGGGGCTGTCGGGGATATCGCCGGATTACTATCGCGCGGCGGCGATTGACGGGGCATCGCGGGTGGCGGTGTTCCGGTTCATCGAATTGCCCAAGATCGCGGGGCCGCTGGGCATCGTGCTACTGCTGCGGTTTGTGGACAGTTTCATGATCTATACCGAGGCGTTTTCGATCAATGCGGGCGGGCCGGATATGGCAACGCATTTTCTGGCGATTGATCTGGGGGAAGAGATCAAGGGGTTCAGCTATGGGTCGGCGGCGGCGCGGTCGATGGTCTATTTCCTGATCGTGATCACGGTGGTCTGGGCCTTTGTGCGGATCAGCGGCCTGTCGCGGCAGGAGGAGCGGGGATGAGGGGGGTGGTTCTGCGGGTGGCCATCTTTGCGGCCTTGGCAGCGTTCATCCTGTTGCCGTTGGCGCAGACATTTCTGCTGTCTTTCATGTCCACCCTGCCGCGCGACGGGATGGTTGAAGGGGAGTGGAGCCTGATCAACTATCGCAACATCGCGGCGGATCCGGCGCTGACTGGGTCAATTATCAATTCGATGATCTATGTGCTGCTGAATGTGGCGCTTTGCATCGGGGCGGGGTTGCCTGCGGCCTATGCGCTGTCGCGGTATCGGTTCGTGGGGGACCGGCATTTCCTGTTCCTGCTGTTGGCGTTCCGGGTGACGCCGCCGGTGGTTCTGTCGCTGCCGATCTTCATTCTGTTTGCCAATGTGGGGCTGGTGAACACGCCGGTGGGGATTGCGCTGGTGCATTGCCTGTTCAACCTGCCCATCGCGATCTGGATTCTGGAAAGCTTCATTTCCGCGGTGCCGAAGGAGTTTGACGAGACGGCCTTTATCGACGGCCATTCTTTGCCATCCTTCATGCTGCGCCATCTGGTGCCGGCGATTGCGCCGGGGATCGGGGTGGCGGCGTTTTTCTGTTTCATCTTTTCCTGGGTGGAGGTGGTCTTTGCCCGCATCCTGACGGTGACGGCAGGCAAGCCGATCACCATGGCGATCAACGCCCTTTTCGGGTTTCAGACGGATATCGGGCTTGTCATGGCGATGACGGTGGTGTCGCTGGTGCCGGGGCTGGGGATGATCTGGTTCGTTCGCAACCACATCGCGCGGGGGTTCGAGATGCGCGCCTGACGGCCTGCGCAGCATCACGGCCGCAAGGAAAGGGTGAAGGTTCGGCGATTCGGCCATCCGTTTCGGCACTTGGCCTGCCCGTTCGGCAACGGGCCAGTTGATAACCGCAGGATGTAAGGCGCGCAGAACGCAACCCAGACGCAAAACGATCCACAGAAAAATGGCAAGATTGCGGCAAACGTGACGGCTGTGTCGTTAATACCTATTGCCAGATCAGCGGGTGAGGATCACCCTTGGCGAGAACGCTTTTTCCTAGGGGGATTTCATGCGCAAGATACTTGGGGCTTTGGCCTTGACGGCGGCGATGGCCTCTCAGGCCAGTGCGGCGACGATCAGTGGCGAGACCAACGCCATCGCCGGACAGACGTATACCTATATTTACAGCCCGGATACGCCGTCGCTGATTCCCGGGTATCTGAGCTATACGATGGATATCGCCGTGAATTCCTCAAGCGATCCGTCTACCGATGTCTGGTTTTCGTTTGCAGGCCCGGTCTATCCGGCCAGCAATGAGTTTTCGTTCGACTGGGTGTTTGACGTGACCGGCCCGGTTGTTCTGAACGTTCGATCGGTTCTGGCGACCTTCTTCGCGAGCGATTTTCAGTTTCCCGAGGACACGGAGTTCTTTGTCAAGGAAGACGGCACGTTGTTCCGTGGCCAGAACAGCGATCCGATCCCGTTGAAGGTTTCGGTGACGTCGGTGGTTCCGATTGGCGGGACACTGCCGCTGATGTTGTCTGCTCTGGCCTTGATGGGCTGGGCGGCGCGGCGTCGTGGGAAAGACGGCGCCCTTCCCGCCTGAGGAAGGACGCCGCTTACTTCAGCCCTGAAGCTGACGAC
Organism: Fuscovulum sp.; assembly: GCA_035192965.1. NCBI lineage: Bacteria > Pseudomonadati > Pseudomonadota > Alphaproteobacteria > Rhodobacterales > Paracoccaceae > Fuscovulum > Fuscovulum sp. Next base: position 265,602 of record CP136571.1, read on the forward strand.
GAAGCATTTGCAGATCGTCGTTCAGCTGGCTGTCGGTTGCCATCAATTCTTCGATCTTGCGCACACCATGCATGATGGTGGTGTGGTCACGCCCACCAAAGCGGCGGCCGATTTCCGGCAGGCTGCGCGGCGTTAGCTGCTTGGCCAGATACATGGCGATCTGGCGCGGGCGGGCGATGGTGCGCACACGCTTGGGACCGATCATGTCGGACAGGCGGATGTTGTAATGTTCGGCGACCTTGCGCTGAATTTCCTCGATCGTCAGTTTGCGATCCGAAGCGCGGAGGATATCGGCCAGGCAATCCTGTGCCAGTTCCAGCGTGATTTCGCGGCCTACCAGCGAGGCGAAAGCGAAGAGGCGCGTCAGCGCACCTTCGAGGACGCGGACATTGGTGGTGATGCGGTGGGCAAGAAATTCCAGCACGCCATCGGCCAGAACGAGACCGCGATACTGGCTGCGATAGAGTTCCACCTTCTGTTGCAGGATGCCGAGACGGAGTTCGTAATCGGTGGGATGCAGATCGACCACCAGACCGCATTGCAGGCGGGATTTGATGCGATCCTCAAGATCCTTGATTTCGCCCGGCGCCCGGTCGGCAGAGATGACAATCTGCTTGTTCTGATCGACCAGCGCGTTGAACGTGTGGAAGAATTCCTCTTGCGTGGAATCCTTGCCCGCGATGAATTGCACATCATCGACCATCAGGACATCGACGGAACGGAACAGTTCCTTGAAATCCATGATCTGACGTTCGCGCAGTGCCTGAACGAAGCGATACATGAATTGTTCGGCCGACAGGTAAAGCACGCGCAGGTGCGGCTGGCGGGTTTGCAGTTCATGGGCGATGGCGTGCATCAGGTGCGTCTTGCCGAGGCCGACGCCGCCATAAAGAAACAGCGGGTTGAAGCTGACGGGGCCGCCTTCGGCGACGCGACGGGCAGCCGCATGGGCCAGTTCGTTGGGTTTGCCCACGACGAAGGTGTCGAAGGTGAAGCGCGCGTCGAGCGGTGCGCCGGGCACCTCATCATGGTCGGTGCCACGGGCGGGTTGCTTGGCCCGCTGCGCCGCAGCCACGGGGCGGGCGGCGGGTGCCTCGGGCGCGGCGGGGCGGTTTGCCACAGAAAATTCCACCCGGTCGACCTGTGCACCGGCGGTGTTCATCTGGGCGCGGATGTGATCCGAGAAATTGCGCGAGACCCAATCACCGAAAAAGGAGGTGGGCACCTCAAAGCGCGCGACCCCTTGTTTGAGGTCGAAGAATTTCAAAGGTTCGATCCAGGTCACATAGTTGTTTCGGCCAACCCTCTTGATCAGTTCCTCGCGGACCAAACCCCAAGTCTCGTTCGTCATTCTTCCTGACCCGTGCGGCGGCGTGCTTCTGAACCTGTGGCAGATCCGGCACGCCTGTTGTTGTTGCACCGGCAAATGCCGGGGCTATCGCTTGCGCCTGGGTCGCATAACAGGATTGCGCGCGGTCTTTGGAAGACGGAATCGGTTCGTGGCACAGACCCCTTCGCCGGGGTACGCCATAGCCCGTTTCCGACCCCAAGGCCGGCTATGCACAGCAGTTACTGGCCAGATTCGCATCTGGCCCGATGTGCCGCACCTGATTTCCGCACATAGTGTGCAGACACCACAACCCTTTGAATCGCAAACAAAATCGGAGGTGTAAGCACACGCTTGGCAGCATTGTGAACCTGTCGATTTCCGTCTGCGATTCCGTCATGTCCCCCAAGGCGAGAGTGAATCGCAAGGTAACGGTAACAAGCCGCAGCGCAGGGGCGCAACCGAACTTCACGCTTGACAGAAAGATGGTCAGAGCGAATCCGACGGCCCTTGCAAATGAGCAACGCAGGGCGGCAGAAATGCAGAACTGGCCGGTTCAGACGGGCCGGAAAAGGCGCAGAGCGCACCCCTTTCGGGATGCGCCCTGTGCGAAAACGGGGGCCTTTTGACAGGCCGAAAATCAGGCGGCGGGGGTTGCCAGGGCCTTCACGCGGGCCGCGAGGCGCGAGATTTTGCGCGACACGGTGTTGGCGTGCAGGATGCCTTTGGTCACGCCACGATCAAGTTCGGGCTGGGCGGCGCGCAGGGCGGCGACAGCAGCTTCGGCATTGCCGGAGGCGATCGCCTCTTCGACCTTGCGCACGAAGGTACGAATACGCGAGCGGCGGGCCTTGTTGATCGCGAAACGGGTCTCGGATTGACGGGCGCGCTTTTTGGACTGGGCAGTATTTGCCATGGGCTATTCGATTCCTGTAGGTCTTTGTTTCAGATCGGTTGCACAAAGACCCAAGGCTCCGCCCCCCGGGGAACGGAATCGATTCTTGCCTAAGCGGGCCCACGCGCATGTAACCGGGGGCTATAGGGCAAGCGGGGCAGAAAGAAAAGGCGGAAAATAAGGGGTTTCCCGGCGCGGTCCGGGATCAGCGGTCGCGGAACTGGGGTTCGCGCTTTTCAAGGAAGGCGGACATGCCTTCTTTCTGATCTTCGGTGGCGAAAGCCGCGTGGAACATGCGGCGTTCAAAAAGGATGCCTTCGCGCAGGGTCGTCTCTTGCGCGCGGTTGACGGCTTCTTTGACGATCATGGTGGTGATTGCGGATTTCTGGGCGATCTTGCCGGCGGCTTTCATCGCCTCGGCCAGAAGGTCCTTGGCGGGGACGACACGGCTGACAAGGCCGCAGCGTTCTGCTTCGGACGCGTCCATGAACCGTCCGGTGAGGTTCATATCCATCGCCTTGGCTTTGCCGACGGCGCGGGTGAGGCGCTGCGTGCCGCCCATGCCGGCCACGATGCCGAGGTTGATTTCGGGCTGGCCAAACTTGGCGGTGTCAGCAGCGATGATGAAATCGCACATCATGGCGAGTTCGCAGCCGCCCCCCAGACAATAGCCCGCCACAGCGGCGATGACCGGCTTGCGGATGCGGGCGATGGCGTCGGCCTCGGGCGCGAAGAGATCGTCGAAGAAGACCTCGGTAAATGACTTTTCGGCCATTTCCTTGACATCCGCACCGGCGGCGAAGGCCTTTTCCGATCCGGTGACGACGATACAGCGCACCTTGTCATTACGGTCGGCGGCGGCGAGTGCGGCGGCCAGCTCTTGCATCAGCCGGGCGTTGAGGGCGTTGAGCGCCTCGGGCCGGTTCAGGCGGATGAGGGCGATGTAATCCTCGATCTCGACGATGAGCGTCTCATAGGCCATGGCGCGGCTCCGTTCTTTTGTTGCGGAGACTCCTAGCAGCAACAGGGCCGTTATCAAGGGTCGTGAACGGGATTAACGGCGCGTCACCTTTGGCAGGAGGGGCAATAAAAGGAGGATCGGCCCGATTGGACGATGCGGTGGATCGTGTCGGTGCAACCGGGGGAGAGGCAGGGCTGGCCTTCGCGGCCATAGACCTGAAAGCTGTGCTGGAAATAGCCAAGCTCGCCATCAGCCTGACGGTAATCGCGCAGGGAGGAACCGCCGGCGGTGATCGCCTCGGTCAGCACATCGCGGATCAGCGGGACAAGGGCAGCGGCGCGGGGGGCGGCGATGCGGCCTGCCTTGCGCGCGGGGTGGATCCGGGCGCGGTAGAGCGTTTCGCAGACATAGATATTGCCCAGGCCCGCGATGATATGCTGATCGAGCAGGGCAGATTTGATGGGCGTGTTGCGGCCCTTGAGCCGGGCCGTGAGGTAGGTTTCGCTGAAATCATTGCCCAGCGGTTCCGGGCCGAGAACGGCAAGCAGCGGGTGGGTGTCGGCGGTGGCGGTGGGCATCATGTCCATCGCGCCGAAGCGGCGGGCATCGTTGAAGGTGATGCGGGTGCCATCTTCCATATCAAGGACCACGTGATCGTGCTTTTCCGGCGCAGGGTGGTGGTGGTGCCATTCGCCGAGGGTTTCACGTGTTTCAGGGGCCACCCCCTCACCCAAGAACGGCGGAGGGGAGATGAGCATCCTTCCCGACATACCGAGGTGGATGAGGAGGGTTTCGCCGGTGGAAATATCCGCGAGGATGTATTTGGACCTGCGGCGGAGCAACAGCACGCGCGCGCCGGTCAGCCGGTCGGCCATGCCGGGCGGGAAGGGCCAGCGCAGATCGGGGCGGTTGACGGTGGCGCGGGTTATGACGCGCCCTTCCATCGCGGGCAGCAGGCCGCGGCGGACGGTTTCAACCTCGGGCAGTTCGGGCATGGAGGGGCCTGTCGGACATGTGGGCGCATTGCAGCGCCGTTGAACCGGCCTATAAGGAGGGGCAGGCAAGAGGAACGGCAAGACCCCATGACCGACGAAGATCAAGGCACCACCCATTTCGGCTTTCAAACCGTGCCGGAGGGCGACAAGGCCGGCATGGTGCATGGCGTCTTTACCCGTGTGGCGAGCCGCTATGACATCATGAACGATCTGATGTCGGGCGGGGTGCATCGGTTGTGGAAGGACGCGATGATGGATTGGCTGGCCCCGCGACCGGGCCAGCGTCTGCTGGATGTGGCCGGGGGAACGGGGGATGTGGCGTTCCGTTTCCTGAAGCGCGCGGCGGGGGCATCGGCGGTGGTGCTGGACATGACCGAATCCATGCTGGTGGAAGGCCGCAAGCGGGCAGAGGCGGAACGGCAGGCAGATCGGCTGGATTGGGTGGTGGGCGATGCGATGGCCCTGCCCTTTCCGGACAATTCCTTTGACGTCTACACGATCAGCTTTGGCATCCGGAACGTGACCCGGGTGCAGGATGCGCTGAGCGAGGCCTATCGTGTGCTGCGGCCCGGTGGGCGGTTGATGGTGCTGGAGTTCAGCCGGATCCCGAATGACCTGCTGCAAAAGGCCTATGACGCCTATTCCTTCAACGTGATCCCGGTGATGGGGCAGATCGTGGCGAAGGATCGGGACAGCTATCAGTATCTGGTGGAATCGATCCGCAAGTTTCCCGATCAGGAGACGTTCGCCAGCATGATCCGCAAGGCGGGGTTCGGGCAGGTGAAGTATCGCAACCTGACGATGGGCGTGGCGGCGCTGCATTCCGGCTGGAAGCTTTGACGTGAGGGGACCGCATAACATCTGGCGTCTGATCCGCACCGGCGCGACGCTGGAGCGTACGGGCGCGATGGCCGTGGTGCTGGAGGCGTTTCGGGCGCCGCCGTCGATTCGCATCGCGGCGCGGCTGCTGGGGTGGCCGTTCAAGTGGCTGGGCCTGCGCGGCGATCCGGCGCTGCCGCCTGCGACGCGGGCGCTGACAGCGTTGGGGCCAGCCTATATCAAGTTCGGGCAGATCCTTTCCACCCGCCCGGATGTAGTGGGCGACGAACTGGCCGAGCAGTTGAAATATCTGCAGGACCAGTTGCCCCCGTTTCCGCGGGACGTGGCGAAGACGATGATCGAGGCCGAGCTTGAAGTGCCGGTCGATCAGGTGTTTTCCGAATTCTCCGAGCCAGTCGCGGCAGCATCCATCGCGCAGGTGCATCGGGCACGGTTGGCGGATACGGGCGAAGAAGTGGCGGTCAAGGTGCTGCGCCCGGGCATCGAGCGGGCGTTTCGCAAGGATATTGATGCCTTCTACCTGATCGCGCGGACGATCGAGATTGTGGCCCCCTCGGCGCGGCGGTTGCGGCCCATGGATGTGATCGCGCATTTCGAAGGCGTGGTCATGGGCGAGTTGGACCTGCGGCTGGAATCATCCGCCGCAGCCGAGTTTGCGGCGAACACCGAAAAGGATGAAGGGTTCCGCGTGCCAAGGCCCGTTTGGGCGCTGTCAGGGCGGACAGTGATGACGCTCGGTTGGGCCGAAGGCATCGGGATGAATGACAACGCCGCGATTGATGCGGCGGGGCTGGACCGCAAGGTTCTGGCGGCAAGGGTGCTGTCACTGTTCCTGAACCATGCTCTGCGGGATGGGTTCTTTCATGCCGACATGCATCAGGGGAACCTGAAGGTGGGGCTGGACGGGGCGATCATCGCCTATGATTTCGGGATCATGGGGCGGATCGACGAGTATACGCGCCGCGTCTATGCCGAGATTCTGATGGGGTTCATCCGCAAGGATTACCGCCGCGTGGCCGAGGTGCATTTCGAGGCGGGCTATGTGCCTGCGGATCGTGACATCGATGAATTTGCCCGCGCGCTGCGGGCGGTCGGTGAGCCGATCTTTGGCATGGATGCCAGCCGGATTTCGATGGCGCGGCTGCTGGCCTATCTGTTTGATGTGACGGAGCGCTTCGGGATGCAGACGCGGACCGAACTGATCCTGTTGCAGCGGACGATGGTGGTGGTCGAAGGCGTGGCGCGGTCGCTGGACCCGCATATCAATATCTGGCAGGTCGCGCGCCCGGTGGTGGAGAATTACATCGCCAAGAATATCGGACCGGCGGCCCTGCTGCGGGATCTGGTGCAGACGGCGCGGGTGTTGAGCCGGTTCGGGCCGAAACTGCCGCGGATGGTGGAAGCCGCGCTGATCGCGCAGGCCGAACCGTCGCGCCCCTTGGCGCCACCAAGGCGGCGGTCGCGATGGTACCTTATCCCGCTGGGGGTTCTGGTGTTTGCGGCAGGGATCGGGCTGGGCGCGCTGCTCTAGAGCGCGGCGATCTGGATCTGTAGCGCGCGGGCGTAATCACCATCCCCGCGCGCGGCTTTCCAGGCGCAATGGGCGGCGATGCGCCAATGGTAGAGCGGGCGCAGAGCGCGGCAGCGCGCAACCGTTTCCGGGCAGGGATAGGCGGCCAAAAGCGCCTCGTCCCAGGCGGGGGGCGCGATCTGGCCGGTATAGAGCCACATCATGGCCGGCGAGGTGAGGGTGGCGAGGTCTTCTGCCGGGTCGCCCATGCCGGGACATTGCCAATCGATCAGAAGAGGACCGTCGGCAGTGGCAAGGATGTTGCCCGGCACGACATCGGCATGAACCGGGCGCGGGGCAACCGGGGAAAGGCCCGGATCGGGCGGGGGCGGGGGCAGGCCGGGCGGGGCGAAACTGGCGGCATGGGCCAGAAGGGCAGCGCTGCCATTGGGCAGCGGGCGAAAGGACGCAGGCGGAAGCGCGGCATTGTGTAGGCGGTGCAGCATCCGGGCGACAGGCGCGGGATCGCCATGCCAACGGGCGCCTTCGGCATGGTCATAAATGATCCAGTCAGAACCGTTTGCGCGCAGACGGGGTGCAAGGCCAATCGGGAACAGCAATGTCAGTGCCGTCGCCTCAGCCACGGGGTCGTTGGGGAAAAGGGGGCTGGCGGCATCGGGGCGGTGGTGCTTGACGACATAGTCGCCCACCCGCCAGACCGCATTGGACCGACCACCGGCCATGGCCTGCCAGTTTTCTGGCCGGAGGCGAGGGGCAAGCCGGGCTAGCGCGGCATGGGCGGCGGGCGGGGGCGTCATCATGGGGGCGGACCCTAACGCCGGGGACCGCCGCTGCAAGGGTGATCAGGGCATGCGCAGCGCCGTGACGTTCGTGGCGGAAACGGAGATGCCGCCCCGCAGGATCAGGGTGATCTGGTCGCCGTCGCGGCGTGCCTCTTCGATGCGGGCGTAGGATTGGACGGGATCAGTGCGGATCACTTTATCCCCCTGCCGACTTTCCAGCCGTAATTGATAGCGACCGGCGGGAAGCGCCGTCCCCGCGGCATCGGCACCCAACCATGAATAGCTGCGGCTGCCCATTGGCACGGTTTCGCGCGAGACGAGTTTGCCGGTGGAATCCGTAACTGTGAGAACAAGGTTATCCGCTGTTGGGGCAGGGTTCGGGGTCAGAGTGATGGGGCGGCCCTCAAACCAGACATCGGCAGGGGTCCGCGCCTCTTGCCCGATCCAACCGGAAAGTTGCGCCATGCCCATCAGGCTGAACTGTGCGGCGAGGTCGTTTAAAAGCTTGTTGGTTTGCACCTGCTGTTCGACGCCAGAAAAGGTGGCCAACTGCACCGCGAAATCCGTGGAGTTGAGAGGGTTCAGGGGATCCTGATTCTGCATCTGGGTGGTGAGCATTTTCAGGAACGTCGTGAAATCCGCCCCAGGCGAGGCCGCGGTCGTGGAGGGCGTGCGGGCATTCGTGTTGGGCGCTGAGGAAGTGGGTGGTGTATTCATGGCAATCCTTTCAGAGCCGAAGGTCGAGTGTGCCGGGCGATGCGTTTGGGCGAGGGGGTGGGGGGCGTTGATCCGCAGCGGGCGGTGGGCTGGACGGGCTCGCGGCAGCCGGCGACGGAGCGCTGTGCTGTGACGGGGCATCCTGTCCGCCGCCGCCTGCAAAGCTGAGCGACGCGCCGGCAAAGCCGGCCTGCCGCAGGTCAGCCAGTACCTGATCCCCCTGCCGTCGGAGAAGATCGAGCGTTTGGGGTTCATCGACCGCAAGGTGGATGTGCAGGCCCTGATCCGTTTGCTTTACCTCAAACCGCAGGGTGCCCAGTTCATCCGGGCGCAAGGTCAGGGTGACAGGGCCATCCGGGGCGATCTGGACCAGACGCAGAATTTCTTCTGTCAGCGGCATCGGGCTGATCGGGGGGCGGGACGGAATGGCGGAATCGGGGGCGTGTGGACGGGGTAGCTCTGCCGGGATTGGGGCGAAGGGGGAAGCGTCGGCGACCAACGGCTGTGGATAAACGTAGATTTCTGCAATGTTCGTGACGAAAAGCGGGTTTCCTGCCATGGCCGTACCAGAGACCGAGCCGCTGTCGATGGCGGCAGGCAAGGCCTGTGGCGCAAAGGACCCGGCCGTTGAGTCGGTATTTGGAGCGAACATCCTTGAAGGTGGGGCGGGGCTAAACAGCGGACCTGGTGCAGGAGCCCCAAACGACCGTTCCAGCGCAGGAGAGGATGGCATAGCGGCCGTTTCGGCCCAGATTCTCGCGGCACGGAAAGCGGGTTCTGGTGTCGTTGCGGGTTCGGTGCCGGATTGGACATGGGCAAATGGGGATACTTCGCTGGCAGGCGAAGGCAACGCGACCGCTGGGATTGGGGCGACGAATTGCGTCGCGTTTGGATCGCGTGGCGGTTCGGATTGCGCTGATGCCTGCGGAAACGGCAGGTCCAAGACCTGCACGCGCAACGGGGAAAGGTCGTGGTCGGCTTGCATCGCTGATGGTGGCACCGCTGCGGCCGGTTGAGGCCGGCGGACAGATTCGTTTGGCAGCAAGGCTGCATCTTCCATATTCGTGCTTTCCCGAGTCCTTGGCAGGAGAAGCGGGTCCAATCCCGAAACGGAGATGGGCAAGGCAGGGGTTCTGGCTGCGGCGGGCGGTGCGCGGGATTGATCGGGTCTGGGTATGATTTGTGCTTTGTCAGAGACGTTTTCGACCTGATACTTGCTAGCTTCCTGCAACAGATCCGCATGAGAGAATTCCGGCCATGGAACCCTGGCGGGCGCAGCGGAGACCGCAGCGGCCGCGACTTCAGATTCGGCAAGGGGTGGCCGGAAAGCCAAACTTGAACGCGGTTCCGCCCTATCCCCCATACTGCTGAGATGTGCGCCAGTGCCCTGTGGATGGGGCATCGCGCTGCGCGCGGGCACCCCATCGGCATTGGCGCGGGGAAGCGGGGAAGCCCCGACCATTGTGTCCAAGGATTGAGGTCCAAAAGGCTCTGTTACGGCGGAAACTGGTATTCCTTTGCCTTGCGGAACCGTGGGCCGCTCTTTCTGGGTGGGAACCGTGCTCCCCATGGCAGGGGTTTCCGGGTGAGAAGGATCATCGCTTCCGGCTGAAGACGGCATTTGCGCGGGCATGACCGGCTGCGACGCGGCGGAGAGATCGGCAAAGGCCATCGCAGCCATGCTGAAAACCTGCGGCGGCTGTGCCGGATCGGGCAATTTCGGCGATGTCAGGGTCGATTCGGATCTTTGCGAGGCTTTGTCTTCTGCAGCCGGCTGTGGGGTGGCAGTGTCAGCGTCGCTTGGCGGCGGACGGGTTACTATGGCCATCGTGCCAGTTGGCAGAGATGCCGCAACGGGTGCATCAGGCGACGGCTGTGTCGCGTTCTGGTGGGGGATCAGGGGATCAGTGTCCAGCGGTTCGCGACCGGGCAGCTGATCCAAATCTGCGGCGAGCGTTTGCGGATTGGCACCGGATTCGGCCATGACAGCGAGGAAGGCAGTCACTTCCGCGCCCACTGCGGTGCTGGGGGCCGCAGGCGTGGAAGGCAATTGCTGGAGACGAACAGGCTGGATCATGTTGGGTCAGACTTCTGTCAGGTGGTCCGACTTTGGCCTTCACCGATTACCAAATCTTTACTGCCGATGGCCCAAGATGCGGAAAATCTGCCCCATTTCCCAAACAGGAGCACCGCGATGCAGGTATCCCCGCCACTAACGAGACCGGGCACAGTCCCCGACAACCCCTTGCGGGCCAAGGCAGCCGAATTGGAAACCGCCTTTCTGGCAGAAATGCTGCGACATGCGGGGCTTGGCACGCAAACGGGCAGCTTTGGCGGGGGGATCGGGGCCGAGCAGTTCGCATCCTTCCTGCGCGAAGGGCAGGCAAAGGCGATGGTGCAGGCAGGGGGCATCGGGTTGACCGAATCGCTGTTCCGCGCGCTGGAGGAGACTGCGAAATGAACGATGCAGAGGCGGAGGCGGAGGCGGTTCTGGGCGCAATGCACCATGCGATTCGCACGGCACAGTTCGATGAGTTAGAGACAATTTCAGCCAAGTTAGAGACAGTTTTATCTGGCTTGGGGGCCTTGGAAGGCGATGCGCCGGCACGGCTGCGCGGCATGGCAGAGCGCAACACCAATTGTCTTGCGGCGGCGGCTCAAGGATTGCGCGCGGGTCGGCGGCGGCTGGTTGAGATTGCGGCGGCAGAACGGGCCGATACCTATGACCGCAGCGGTGCGCGCAGGGCCCTATCGACGCCGGTGCCCGGGCGGAGGCTGTGATTTGACTCAATTCCAAACCATTTCCCCCGGTCGCATCAGCAAAGGCTTAACCGCTGCGAGGTGAAATGGACGGGCATCCCGAAGCGGGGTGGCGCGGTGGTCCGTGACCGCACGCATCGGGGGGAACCCGAAAGGTCAATCCGCGCCAAAGGCGCACTTTCAAAGGGAATGAAGATGTCATCCATTCTGACCAACAACGGCGCCATGGTTGCGCTGCAGACGATGAAAAGCATCAATATCAACCTCGGCATGACCCAATCCGAGATTTCGACCGGCAAGTCGGTCGCTTCGGCCAAGGACAACGCCACCGTCTGGATGACCTTGGCGTTTGACGCATAGGCGCGCTGCGTCTGGATCATCGCGGTGAGTTCGCCGGCAACATCGGTGGTCGATCCTTCGCGGGTATAGCCGGAAATGGAACCTGTCGGTCCGGTCCCGGCGTCCCACAGGGTGAATGCGCCTGATTGCGGTGTGATCTGGTAGGTCTGATCCGCCAGCGCGGCGAGGCCATTGATATTGGGCACATCGATCAGCGGGATCTGAAAGAGGCGCTGCGAAAAGCCGGTGTCATAGCTTGCTGTCAGGTAGCCGTCTTTATCGACTTCGATCTTGGTCAGGCTGCCGATCGGCGAGCCGTCCTTCACAACCCCGACAGGGGCAAAACTGCTGTCGAGTTGCGTCAGTCCGTTGGATGCACCGGGGGAACCAATCGTAAGGGTGATCGGGCCCCCTGCAGCGTTGATGGAAATGGTGCCCTGGGCCGGATCATAGGCACCGCCGGACACGGCCGTCACGGTTGCGATCGAGCCACCCGGGCCGCGCGAAGCATCGAATGTGACGGTGTATTCCCCAACCACAGCACCACCCGAGGCGGAATCGCGGATCTGCATGGTCCAGGTGTTTGAGGCCGAGCCGGTGGTCGGCACCGTGGGGGTGAAGCTGATCTGAAGCGTTTCCGACGTGCCAAGATTGCCGAAGTATTCGACAGAAAGCGGCAAGCTGTTGCCGTTTGCCCCAACAGTCGTGCCCTTGGCCGGGAGGTTGACCCCCAGACGGATCGACGTGGTCGGATCGCCGACGCGCTGATTGGTGTCGATCCGGATGGGCACCAAGCCAAGTTCAGAATCGCGGGGAAAGCCGGGAATGGTGCCATCCCGGTTGGCGGGCCAGCCCAACAGGCGCATCCCGCCGTCCGTGGAGAGAAAGCCCTGCGCATCCACGCGGAAAGAACCGGTACGCGCCAGTTGCATCGTTTGATCATCGGGCGCGCCGCCAAGGCCCGTGGAGGGCCGCACTGGAAGCATCCCCCGCCCGGACACCGCCAAGTCGAGCGCGTTGGAGGTGGCCACCAGCGGGCCGGCATCATCAATCAACCGGCTTGCATTGGCGCGGACGCCGCCAGCGGTGAAACCGGCCGTCCCCACACCGCCGGTCACCATCAGGCTGTCAAAATCCGTGGTGGCACGGCGATAGCCGAACGTGTTCGAGTTGGCGATGTTATCGGCAATGGTGGCAAGCCTGGTCGCATTGGCGTTGAGCCCAGCGACGCCGGCGTTGAGCGAAGACGTGATCGACATGAATAGCCTTTCTGCAGCCTGAACCTGAGTCGGCTGTCATCCTGGCCCATGTGGGGTTAACACCCGCCTAATGGTTCAAAAGCCACCGATTGCCGATTGTCGGCGCAGTAAGGTCACTTCAACACGGTTGTTGCGGAGGTTGGTCGGATCAGCTGTGGCTGGGCGACGACTGGCAAAGCCGGTGATCCGGTGCATGCGTGCCTCATCAAGCCCGGCTTCGCCCAAGAGCCCGCGCAGAGTTTGGGCGCGGGCGGCGGACAGGCCCCATGTCGGATCAGTGCGCAGGATGATCGGATAGGCCCGAACATGGCCGGAAATGGCGATCTTGTTGGTGGCCAGCGCCGTGACCTCTACCAGCATCGCAGCCAGATCCCGCAGGATCGGGCGCGCGTCAGCGGTTTCGGGATCGAACAGGGTTTCCTCTGGCGTGTCGAAAAGTTCAATCACCAGTCCTTCATCCGAAAGGCGGGTGACAACATGCCGAAGCAACCTGTCAGAGACCATGCTTTCGCCGGTATAGGCCGAAAGCTGGCTTTCCACTTCGCGCAAAACCGCCTCTTCCGCGGCGACTTCTTCGGGTGTCGGTCCACCTTCGGCCTTAGAGCGGGTGGTCTGCATCAGGTCGGTTGCCGAAGCGCCGACGCCGTTTCGTGCCAGCGTTTCTTCCGTCAGAATGGAATCGCCGCCGAAGACGCCATCCCCGCCCCCCGAAACGCGATTGACGGGGATCGTGGGGCTGAAGAAATCAGCAATCCCTTTGCGCTGCTTTTCCGTTGTCGCGTTCAGCAGCCACATCAAAAGAAAAAAGGCCATCATCGCGGTCACGAAGTCGGCATAGGCCACCTTCCATGCGCCGCCGTGGTGGCCACCGCCACTTACGACCTTTTTCCGTTTGATGACGACTGGCGCGGCATTCCCTTGCCTGGCCATTCCACCACCCATTCTTACACCCGACCTGCAAGCTAAAGGAGGATGGTGAAGTAAGGACTAAAGGATTGGATTGTCGGGAAATCCGGCAAGACCGCGCAAAAGCGGGCGCGTGGACAGGCCGATGGCGGCATAATCAGCGCAGAACTGAAGCAGCACTGCATGGGTCAGCCCGTGATCGAGCAACAAAGGACGGTCGGGGGAGATCACTTCGAATCTGGCGCGCGGCTGCCCGGTGCGGGCGGCAAGGAAATCGGCCAGATCCTTGGTCACCCAGCCTGTGACATTCGTCAGGTAAAGATCGAACCGCTGAAAGCTCCGGTCAAGCGGGATCAACCCAAGGTCCGGCAGCCGCGACATGACGTGGTCACGCATCGCGGGCCCCAGTCCGGCCGCACAGGCCCCGGTCAGCCGGTCGGCACGCGCACCGATTACACGCAGAGCATCGGTCAGCCGGTCATGTTCACCGGGTGTGAGGGAGCGGGTGGCAAACAGATCAGACAGCGCACCGTCGCGATCTGCGCGCAACAGGATGAGGCCGCGGATCGGGGCGATGCGTTCCCGTGCGGCGCGTGCCTGTTGCGGGCTGAGGTCTTGCAGGATCAGACCACCGGGTTGTGCGAGGGCCTGCGCGATATTGGCAGGATCGCGCGACAACGCGGTCGCAAGGTCCGCCGACACGCGGGCCGGATCGGCCCAGACCGAAAGCTGAACCGACAAGTCGCACTGCGCGGCTTTGTCATCATTGCTGCGCAGACGAAGTTGCAGGCCGAGCACCGAGAGCACCGAAAACAGGCGCTGCGCCGCCTGCGGACCCAGACCCCGCGCAATGGGACCCGGGCTGGTAGAAAGCCGACGGAAGGCCAGGCTTTCTGTGATGCCCAGATGGGCGGCCAGCACTGGGGCAGCCAGTGCCGCAACCCCCGTGGGCGCGGCGAGATACAGCGTAAAGCTGGCCGATCCAGTGCTGGTGCTGTGCATGGCGCCGCGCGTTCCCTTTGTGCCTGATCCTCCCTCAAGACAGGAAGACCCGGTATCAAAGTGATTGTTAGCGCGGCACCGTGACCCTGTTAAGGATTATTTGGCGCGCCTATTCCCCGGACGAGCGCGCCCAGAGGTTGATGTCCTCTTCCCGACTGATGCGGTCGATGGCGGCGAGTTCTTCGGCGGTGAAGGTCAGGTTGCCGATGGCACCCGCACAATCGACCACCTGTTCGGGTTTGGACGCGCCGATCAGGGCCGTGGTGATGCCGCCATCGCGCAGAACCCAGGCGATGGCCATCTGCGCCAGCGTCTGCCCGCGCTTTTGGGCCAGATCATCCAGCGCGCGGACAGAGGCCAGCGCGCTTTCGGTGATCGTCGCGGGGTCAAGCGATTTGCCCTGTGCGGCGCGGCTGTTTGCCGGAATGCCGCCAAGGTATTTCTTGGTGAGAATACCCTGAGCCAACGGCGTAAAGGCGATGGAACCAAGGCCCAGTTCGGCCAGCGTTTCCTTCAGCCCGTCATGTTCCACCCAGCGGTTGAGGATGTTGTAGCTGGGCTGATGAATCACGAAGGGGGTCTTGAGTTCCTTGAGGATGGCATAAGCCTCACGCGTGCGCTGGCTGTTATAGCTGGAAATGCCCACGTAGAGCGCGCGGCCGGAGCGGACGATGTGATCAAGCGCAAGCATCGTTTCTTCCAGCGGGGTGTCGGGATCGAAGCGGTGCGAATAGAAGATGTCGACGTAGTCGAGCCCCATCCGCTTTAGCGACTGATCGCAGGAGGCGATGACATACTTGCGGCTTCCCCATTCGCCATAGGGGCCGTCCCACATCAGATAGCCCGCTTTGGACGAAATGATGAGTTCGTCCCGGTAGTTCGCGAAATCGGTTTTCATGATTTCGCCAAAGGCCTCTTCGGCGCTGCCGGGGGGCGGGCCGTAGTTGTTGGCAAGGTCGAAATGGGTGATGCCAAGATCAAAGGCCGTGCGGCAGATGTCGCGCTTTACCTGATGCGGGGTGTCGTGGCCGAAATTGTGCCACAGGCCAAGTGAGACGGCCGGAAGTTTCAGGCCGGACTTGCCGCAGGTGCGGTAGACCATTTTCGAGTAACGGTCAGCGGCGGGGGTGTAGGTCATGCAGGTTCCTCCCGAAATGAGAAGCGGCGATGCGGGGTCGCATCGCCGCCCTTGCAGTTAAATTGATCAGATCAGATGAAGCGGTTCCAGAGGTTTTCCAGCCGTTCCTGACGGCCGGATTTCGGTTCGGGGTTCAATCCCTTGGCCGTGACCACCGCTGCGGCATCCTCGAGTGACCCGGTCAGCAGGGCCTTTGCATCGGCCTTTTCCCAACCGGCGTAGCGGTCGGCGCGGGCCTTTTCCAGCGCCCCATCCGACAGCAACGCGGCGGCGGATTTGAGCGCGCGGGCGCAGGTATCCATGCCACCGACATGGGCGAGGATGAGATCTTCGGGATCAAGCGACTGGCGGCGGATCTTGGCGTCGAAGTTCGTGCCGCCAGTGGTATAGCCGCCAGCGCGCAGGATTTCGTAGAAGGCCAGCGCCTTTTCCGCATGGTTGTTCGGGAACTGGTCAGTGTCCCAGCCAGACTGGTAATCGTTCCGGTTCATGTCGATGGAACCGAAGATGCCCAGTGCCGCGGCGGTCGCAATCTCATGTTCGAAACTGTGGCCCGCGAGGATGGCGTGACCCTGTTCAATGTTCACCTTCACCTCATGCTCAAGCCCGAACTGAACGAGGAAGCCGTAGACCGTGGCCACGTCGTAATCATACTGATGCTTGGATGGTTCCTGGGGTTTCGGTTCGATCAGGATCGCGCCCTTGAAGCCGATCTTGTGTTTGTATTCCACGACCTGTTGCAGGAAGCGGCCAGCATGTTCGCGTTCGGCCTTCAGGTCTGTGTTCAGCAACGTCTCATAGCCTTCGCGCCCGCCCCAGAGGACGTAGTTCGCGCCGCCCAGTTTGTGCGTGGCGTCCATATTGGCCTTCACGGTGGCGGCGGCATAGGCATAGACATCGGGATCGGGGTTCGTCGCAGCACCCGACATCCAGCGGCGGTGGCTGAACATGTTGGCGGTACCCCAGAGGAGCTGGGTCTTGTGGGAAGACTGCTTCTCCCCCAGGTAATCGACGATTTCATCCAGATTGCGCTTTGACTCGGCGAAGGTGGCGCCTTCGGGGCGGACGTCGGCATCGTGGAAGCAATAGAAGGGCGCGCCGAGGATATCGAACATTTCGAACGCCACATCGGCCTTGAGTTTCGCCAGCGCCATGGTGTCACCGAACCAGGGGCGATCAAAGGTCTGACCACCAAAGGGGTCGCCGCCCGGCCATGCAAAGCTGTGCCAATAGGCGATGGCAAAGCGCATATGCTCTTCCATCCGCTTGCCCAGAAGAACTTCATCCGGGTTGTAATGCTGGAAGGCGAATTCGTTGGTGCTGGAAGGCCCCTCATACTTGATCTGGGGGATGCCTTTGAAGAAGTCGGTCATGTCAGTCCTCGGATGGCGGATTGCGCGGCGCGATAGCGGGCATGGCCCACGTCGAAAGCGGCGGTCAGGCTGCGGTCAGGGTCGATGCTGCGCGCGATGGGGGGAAGGGTGGCAATCTCTGCCCCTGCCCCGGTGGCGGCCATGAGGCCAAGGCGCGCTGCGCCAAAAGCCCCGCCGAAATCACCCGCGACGGGCAAATGAACGGGGATGTCCAACGCGGTGGCGATGGCACGGAGCCAATAGTCAGAGCGCGAGCCACCGCCAACAGCAAGGAGCCGGTCGATCCGCGTGCCCGTGGCGGCCAGCGCGTCGCGGCTGTCGCGGATGGCGAAGGTTACGCCTTCCAGCACGGCGCGGGTGGCGGCGGTGCGGTCAGTCGCATGTTCAAGACCGATGAAGGCACCCCGGATGGCGGCATCGTTCAGCGGCGTGCGTTCGCCGCCGAGATAGGGCAGGAACAGTGTCTTGGTGGGCGCGTGCAGATCGGTCAGCGCGCCGGTCAGATTGGCGGCAGTTTCGCCCACCAGTCCCGCATACCAGTTCAGCGCGTCGGTGGCGGCAAGGATAACCCCCATCTGGTGCCACGTGTTGGGCAGCGCGTGGCAGAAGGTATGCACGGCAGTTTCCGGTGCGGGCTGATACCCGTCATTCGCAGCAAACAGCACGCCCGAGGTGCCAAGCGAGACAAAGGCATCGCCCGCCTTCACCACGCCGACGCCCACGCCAGAGGCGGCATTGTCGCCACCCCCACCCGCGATGACCACGCCCTTCGGTAAGCCCCAGCGCGACGACAGGGCAGCGCGAAGGCTGCCCGAAACCGCGGACCCTTCGACAAGGCGGGGCATGTTGGCACGGGTCAGGCCAGTAGCGGCGAGGCAATCATCCGACCAATCTCGCTTGCCGGTATCCAGCCAGCTTGTTCCTGCGGCATCGGACATTTCGGCGACATGTTCACCGGTCAGCCACAGGCGCAGGTAGTCCTTGGGCAGCAGGACGCGCGCCACCTTTTCCCAGATGCGGGGTTCGTGACGGCGCACCCAAAGCAATTTCGGCGCGGTAAAGCCGGGAAAGACGATGTTGCCGGTCACGCGCCGGAACATCGGATCATCGTCAAGCTCGGCCGCCTCCTCATGGCTGCGGGTATCGTTCCACAGGATGCAGGCACGCAGCACCTCATCCGAGGCATCCAGCAGCGTAGCCCCGTGCATCTGGCCCGAAAGGCCTATGGCGCGGACCTTGGACAGACCATGTGCCGACAGCGCATCCATCACGCTTTCCGCGGCGGCGATCCAGGCAGCAGGGGATTGTTCCGACCAGCCTTCATGCGGGCGGGCGACGGTGAGGGGGGCGCTGGCCTCGGCCAGCACCGCCTGCGCATCGTCGATCAGCACGCCCTTGAGGCCGGACGTGCCGAGGTCGAGGCCGATATACATTACGCAGCCTTTGCCGGTTTCTTGCCAAGGATGATCATCGACAGGATGTCTTCGTCGGTCACTTCATCGACATTGACCGTTCCGACAAGCTGACCGTTCTTCATCACGGAGGCCCGATCGCACAGCTTCATCACGTTGTGGATGTCATGTTCGATCAGGAAAATGCCCAGACCCTGCGCCTTAAGCTCTTGGATCAATTCCGACACCATCTGCGTCTCATGCGGCCCAAGCGCGGCAGTGGGTTCGTCCATGATCAGGATCTTGGCGTTGAAATACACGGCACGCGCGATGGCGACCGACTGGCGTTGACCGCCCGACAGCGCGCTGACCGGGACGCCGAACTTGCGGAAGTTCGGGTTCAGGCGACCCATGATCTTGCGCGTTTCGGCCTCCATCGCGGATTCGTTCACGAACCCCATGGAGTTCACCAATTCGCGACCAAGGAACAGGTTCGAGGCGGCATCAAGGTTATCTGCCAGAGCGAGCGTCTGATAGATCGTCTCGATGTTCTGGGCGCGGGCGTCGCGGGGATTGTTGATCTCCACCTCTTGGCCATTGATCAGGATCTGGCCTGCATCGGCCTTGTAGGCCCCCGACAGGCATTTGATCAGCGTCGACTTGCCCGCGCCGTTATGGCCCAAAAGGCCCACGACTTCGCCGGGGAAGAGGTCGACCGTGACGTGATCGACGGCCTTGATCCCACCGAACGAGATCGAGATGTCACGCAGTTCGACGAGCGGGGTTCCGGTTCTGTCTACCATGATCTTGGCCCCTTCACTTGATGCGCTTGCGGTAAAGAATGTCGAGATAGACGGCGAGGACGAGCGCGATACCGATCACGATGCGCTGGTACGACCCATCGCCAAAGCCGATCAGCACCATGCCGGTTTGCAGCGAGGTCAGGATCAGCGCGCCGATGATGGCGCCGTAGATCGTGCCGACCCCCCCCGCCAGCGACGTGCCGCCGACAACGGCTGCAGCGATGACGTAAAGTTCGTCCAGGTTGCCCATGGCATTGGTGGCGCTGTTCTGACGGGCCGCGCCGATGACGGCAGCGATCCCGGCAAGTCCGCCCATCAGGGTGAATATCTTCACCGTCATGGCGCGGGTGTTGATGCCCGACAGGGCCGCCGCTTCGGGGTTGCCGCCGATCGCAAAAACATAGCGACCAAAGCGGGTGCGGGTCATCAGGATGGTCATGAAGATGGCGACCGCGATCAGGATCAGCACCGGATAAGCAAAACCATGGCCAAAGGTGGCGCAGACATCGGTATAGATCGTGTCGTTGTCCTGTGCGCAGGCGGGAAGCTCCTGACCCAGATCGGTGTAGTATTTCGCGATGTTGCCGCGCGGCCAGATGTAGGAATTCACCATTGCCGTCGCGCCGATGATGACGGCGCAAATCAGGCCGATCACAAAGGTTTCGGCCCAGACGGGGCGCAGGGCAAAGCCGTGCAGGCGGCGGGATTTGCGGCCGCTGATGAAGGCCCAGACGACAAAGACACAGGCGATGACACCAAAGATCCAGCTGCCGGTCCGGCCAAGCGCCCCGAAGGAGCCGCCGCCGATCAGCGCGAAGGTTTCATCCAGCGGCGCGATCGTCTTGCCACCGGCCACAAGGAAGGCCGCCCCGCGCCAGACAAGCAGGCCGCCCAGCGTAACGATGAAGGACGGAATGTTCATGAAGGCGATCAGAACACCCTGAAACGCCCCGATCAGCGCCCCCATGGCGATGCCGAAGATCACCGTGATGATCCAGATGGACGGATGGCCAAGGCCCAGCGCCGGCGTCAGGTATTCAACCTGAAGCAGGCCCATATACATGCCGACCATGCCCATGATCGACCCGACCGACAGGTCGATGTTCCGCGTGATGATGACCAGCACCATCCCGGTAGCCATGATCCCGATATAGGACGTCTGGACGGACAGATTCCACAGGTTGCGCGGCGTGAGGAAGCCGTTTGCTTCGGCCTGGCTTGCGCCCAGCAGCATCGATGGACGGCCAAGGACGAGGGCCGAGTATGCTTCGAAAGCCACCCAGATCAGCAGCAGCGCCCCGACCATACCCAGAAGGCGCGGATCGATCTCTGTCGTACGCAGGAAACGGGCGACCGCACTTTCATTGGGTGGATGGGGAATCGGGGAATGGGGAGTGTCGGTCATGTCCTCGTCCAGCCTGAGAGGGAAATTCGGTTGCGTGGGCACTGCGCGCAGAAAAGCACGCCTCTGGATCACCCCAGCCCGGGGCAATCGGCCACCCGCCATGAAAGAAAACCGGCGCCACCCTTGGCAGGTGGCGCCGGAAGATCAGCCTAGATCACTGGCAAGCAGCGACGCCTTCCATGGCGCCTTCGCAAGCCTGTTCTTTGGTGATGTGGCCGGCGTCGATCGCCAGGTTCAGCGTGTCCTTGGTGATCGGGGTCGGGTTCAGAAGGATTGCGTTCATTTCAACGCCCTTCTCGCCGCCCGAGAACTTGGTCGCGCCCGGGATGGCGTCCAGCGCGGTGCCGTCAGCCATGGCCGAGGCGATTTCGCCAGCGGCTTTGCCGAGGTCACGTGCGTTCTTCCACACCGAAACGGTCTGGGTGCCACGTGCCACGCGGTTGATCGCGGCGAGGTCGCCGTCCTGACCACCCAGCGGAACGTTCAGGCCCTGAGCTGCCAGAGCGGCAGCAGCACCACCGGCCATGCCGTCGTTCTGCGACAGAACGGCGTCAACGGCGTTGTTGTTGGCGGTGAGGATCTGTTCCATGTTCTTCTGGGCGTTCTCGGGCTTCCAGCCGTCCGAGTTCGCTTCGCCGACGATCACGATGTCGCCCGAGGCAACAGCGGCGCCGATCACTTCTTCCATGCCCTGACGCAGGAAGCCGACGTTCGGGTCACCCGGGTCGCCCTTGATGATCGCGTAGTTGCCCTTCGGGGCCACAGCGAAAACCGACTCGGCGATGATGCGGCCCACGCCGACGTTGTCGAACGTCAGGTAGAAGGTGCGTGCATCTTCGATCAGGCGGTCATAGCCGACGACCGGGATACCTTCGGCAGCGGCCTTTTCGATGGCCGGAGCGATGGCGTCCTTGTCCCATGCATTGATGATCAGCGCGTCAACACCCTGTGCGATCAGCGCGTCGATGTCGGACAGCTGCTTTTCAGCAGACGACTGGGCATCGGCCGAGATGTATTCGTTGCCAGCGGCTTCGATGGCGGCCTTCATTGCGGCTTCGTCGATCTTCCAACGCTCTTCCTGGAACTGAGCCCAGGACACGCCGATCTTCTTGCCTTCTGCCAGAGCGGCAGACGAGAAACCTGTCACTGCCATGACGGCAGCGAGAATTGCGATACGCATTATTATCCTCCCTATGGATGCGGCCAGCGTATGGCCGGTACGACGGATTCGTCGGCACGCTGGAAAATAGGCGGGAATAATTTCAGTTGTCAAAATAAATTTGATCGTCAAATCTGACGCTGCCTAGGAAACTGGCGATTTCATGCGGCAGTGCAGCAATTATCGGGATGTCCGCAAAGAATATGGCAGGCATTCTGCCCGTTTTTAGTTTGGAGACCAAATAAATGCACCTGAAGGGGCAGATGGACGATGGCGGAGAGGGGCGCAGGGGCTGTGGCCCGCTGATCCCGCCGCTTTCCGATACGCTGCGCCCGCTTCGCCAGCAGGTGTTCGAACGGGTGCGCGCGGCGGGGCTGATTCCCAGGGTGCAGGTGGCCAAGGACCTGGGGGTGAGCCCGGCATCGGTGACCACGATCACACAGGAACTGATCGAGGCAGGGCTGATCGAAGAGGTCGCCGCCCCACGCGATCTGGATCAGGGGCGGGGGCGGCCTGCGGTGTCGCTGGGGGTGCGCGCAAATGCGCATCGCGTGGCCGGAATGAAGCTGTCCGACCGGGAACATACGGCGGTTATCGTTGATTTTGCTGGGAATTTGATCGCCGATGACGTGATCCCTCGCCGGCCAGGGCCGATGGCGCTGGCCGATATTCTGGCTGCAATTGAAACCTTGCTGGACCGGGTCTGTGCCAAGGCGGGGATCGCGCGCAGCCAGCTTTCGGCGGTGGGGATCGGCGTGCCGGGCTTTGTGGATTCGGTCGCGGGCATGGTGATGTGGTCATCCGTGCTGACCGAACGGGCGGTGCCTTTGGCCGCGGCGGCGCAGGCGCGGCTGAACCTTCCTGTCACCGTCGACAACGATGCCAATCTGGTGACGCTGGCGGAATTGTGGTTCGGGGCGGGGCGGGGTTTGGCGGATTTCGCGGTGGTCACCATCGAGCATGGGGTGGGGATGGGATATGTCATCAACCACCGAATTTACCGCGGTGCTCAAGGACTTGGCATGGAATTGGGGCATACCAAGGTGCAGTTGGATGGCGCCTTGTGCCGCTGCGGGCAGCGGGGGTGTCTGGAGGCCTATATCGCCGACTATGCGCTGGCGCGCGAGGCGACCACGGCGTTGAACTGGACGCATCGCGAGGGGCAGTCGATCAGCGTTTTGCTGGAAAGCCTGTATGACCATGCCAAGGCCGGGAACACGGCGGCGCGGTCGATCTTTCGCCGGGCGGGGCGCTATCTGGCGGTTGGATTATCCAATGTTATCAATCTGTTCGACCCAGCGCTGATCATCCTGTCGGGCGAACGGATGCGCTATGATTACCTTTATGCGCAAGAGACCCTGGCCGAGATGGAGATGCTGGCGATCCAGACCGGACGCCCGCGCCCGCCAATTGAAATTCACGCTTGGGGTGATCTTTTGTGGGCGCATGGGGCGGCGGCGCTGGCACTGTCTTTCGTAAGCGAAGGGCTGCTCGTGCCGGTGCGGGAAATCGCGGCACAATAGCGAAATTGGCGTGCAGCAGCCGGTGCAGACGGCTGTGCAGACAGCTGTGCATACGCAGCGAACGGCAGGGAACGATTTCATTAACTGCGCGTTCATTACGGCATCGGACCGCGCACCAGAACGTGACCTGATTCGGCGGCGGATTTCGGCGGTGGTCAGGCGCGGGTCATTGCGCCGGGATGGTTAGGTTGCGATAGTCACATTCATTGATCCTGGAGGTTGCCTTGCCGCCCTTTTCCATCCGGCCCCTGCGCCGCTGCTGCGGGGTGGCGCTGTTCGCGCTTGTGACCCTTGGCGGGCAGTCCGTGGCGCTGGAGCGGCTGGAATTCCGGACACCGGGCGCATCGGAAGATCTGGCGGCATCACTGCGGGGGGCATCCCTGCTGGCGGCATCGGAACTGGATGGTCAGACGAATGCACAGGATCTGTTTGCCGCGGCGCGGGCGGAATATGGCGCGCTGCTGGGCGCGCTTTATGCCAAGGGGCATTACTCTGGCGTGATCAACATCCGGATCGACGGCCGCGAGGCCGCGTCGATTGCACCGCTGGATGCACCGGGGCGGATCGACGTGATCGAGGTGACAGTACAGCCGGGGCCGGCCTTTCGCCTGTCACGGGCGGATATTGCGCCGCTGGCCCGGGGAACAGAACTGCCTGAGGGGTTTGCGATCGGGCAACCCGCCTTTTCCAACGTGGTGCGCGAGGCGGCGGTGGCGGGGGTTTCCGGCTGGCGCGACCAGGGCCATGCCAAGGCGGCAGTGGCCGGGCAAGAAGTGACGGCCAATCATCGTGATGCCACCCTGTCGGCGCAGGTTGCGCTGGAACCGGGGCCGCGCCTGCGCTTTGGCGCGATGACGGTTGAGGGCGCCGAGCGGATGCGGGTGCGCCGCGTGATCAAGATTGCCGGATTGCCAGAGGGTGAGGTGTTTTCACCTGCCGAACTGGAACGCGCGGCAAACCGGTTGCGGCGGACGGGCGTGTTCAAATCGGTGGCCATGACCGAGGGGGACGTGCTGTCGCCCGATCTGTTGCCGATCACCGCGACGGTGGTGGAGGAAAAACCGCGCCGCTACAGTTTCGGGGCCGAGATTGCGAGCCAGGACGGGCTGGCGCTGACGGGATACTGGCTGCATCGCAATTTGCTGGGCGGCGGGGAAAGGCTGCGCATTGATGGCGAGGTGACGAATATCGGCGCGCAGAACAGCGGGATCGATTATTCGCTGGGCTTTACAATCGAACGCCCTGCGACACTGACCCCGGATACAACGGTCGGCTTTGGCGCAGAGATCGGCCATCTGGACGAAGAAGACTACTTTGCCGATGTGGCGACCGCCGGGGTAAAGGTGACGCATTACTTTACCGATGCACTGACCGGGCGGCTGGCGCTGGATTACGAATATGCCAATGGCCGCGATGAGGTGAGCGATTTCCTGTTTCGCAACGTGTCCATCCCCATCGGGGTGACGTGGGACCGTCGAAACGACAAGGCGAATGCGACATCGGGGTTCTATCTGGATGCCGAGGTGAAGCCCTTCTTCGGCTTTGGCACCACAGGCAGCGGCACGCGGACCAAGGTGGATGCGCGGGGCTATCTGGGCCTTGGCGCGGAGGACCGTTTCGTTCTGGCGGGACGGTTCCAACTGGGCGCGGTGATCGGGTCCGGTCTGCTGGAAACGCCGCGGGATGACCTGTTCTATAGCGGCGGGGGCGGGACGGTGCGGGGGCAGCCCTATCAATCGCTGGGCGTGAACGTGGCGCGGGGGCTGTTGTCGCCCAAGATCGGGGCCACGCATTTCATCGGAACGCAGCTTGAGGCGCGCGCGATGGTGACGGACCGGATCGGGGTGGTCGGGTTCTTTGATGCAGGCCGTGTGGATGTGGGCGAGTTTTTCAGCGGGCCGGGGGATTGGCATTCGGGCGCGGGCCTGGGCATCCGCTATGACACGGGGTTCGGGCCGATCCGGCTGGATGTGGCAACGCCGGTGGGCGGGACCACGGGCGATGGCGTGCAGATTTACGTGGGTCTGGGGCAGGCATTCTGATGCGGATATGGCCCACCCTTGCGATCTGCTGCCTTCCCCTTGCCGCCGTGGCACAGGACGATGACCGGGGATATCTGACCGCGCTGCTGGAGGACAATCTTTCCGGGGCGGGGCGGTCGGTGGTGATTACCGGGTTTGCCGGGGCGCTGTCATCGCAGGCGACGATTGAGCGGCTGACAATCGCGGATGATGCGGGCGTCTGGCTGACGCTGGAAGGGGTGCGGCTGGATTGGAGCCGGTCTGCGCTGCTGCGCGGCGTGGTGGATGTGACCGAGCTTTCGGCGCAGGAAATTGTGCTGGAGCGGATTCCGCAGGCAGGGGACGCCGCGCCGTCGCCCGAGGCGGGGAGCTTCACCCTACCCGAATTGCCGGTTTCCATCAGCATCGGACGGCTGGCGGCGGACCGCATCGTGCTGGGCGAGGCCGTACTGGGCGAAGCGCTGGAAGCGCGGCTGGAGGCATCGGCAGAGCTGGCCGATGGCGAGGGGCGAACGGACCTGCTGCTGGAACGCAGCGATGACGGGCCTGCAGGGCGGCTGGACCTGAGCGCGGCGTTTACAAATGCCACTGGGCAATTCGTGCTGGACCTTGTGGCCGAGGAAGAGGCGGGCGGGATCGCGGTATCCAAGCTGGGGATACCGGGTGCGCCTGCGGCGCGGCTGTCGGTGCAGGGGGTTGCGCCGATCAGCGATTTCGCGGCATCGGTCGGGCTGGTGACGGATGGGCAGGAGCGGCTGGCCGGAACGGTGCAGCTGATCGGGTCTGACGACGGGTCGCAGGGGTTTGACGTTGATCTGACGGGTGATCTGGCGCCGCTGTGGATGCCGGAGTATCGCGACTTTTTCGGGGATCAGATTGCGTTGAAGGCCTCCGGGGACCGGTCGCCCGAAGGGGTGTTGCGGCTGCGGTCCTTTGCGATGGATGCGCAGGCGATTGATCTGTCGGGGACAGCGACGCTGGCCGCGGATGGGTTGCCGCTGGCCTTTGATGTGAATGGCAGGATCGGGTTGGAGAGCGGCGCGCCAGTGCTGCTGCCGCTTTCGGGCGAAGATCAGACGCGGGTGCAATCGGTGCTGCTGGACGTCGCTTATGACAAGGTGGCGGGCGAAGGTTGGACCGGGGATGTTGTCATCGACGGGCTGGACCGGGCGGGGCTGAAGGCGGATCGGCTGGCGCTGGACGGGGCGGGGCGCATCTGGCGGCGCGATGGCGTGGCGAATGTGGGCGCAACATTGGATTTCGCGGCGAGCGGGCTGCTGCCGGATGATCCGGCGCTGGCGCAGGCCGTGGGCGCGAACCTTGGCGGGCAGGTGATCCTGTCCTGGCAGCAAGGGGGCGATGGGCTGCGGCTGCCGCGGATCGTGCTGGAGGGCGAAGATTACGGGCTGACGGGGCGCGCGCTGATCGAGGGGCTGGAGGCGGCGCTGACCGTTTCAGGCGTGGCGCGGGCGCGGGTGGATGATCTGGCGCGGTTCTCGGGTCTTGCCGGGCGGCCCTTGGCGGGGGCGGCGGGGCTGGAGGTGACGGGGAGCGCGAGCCCGCTGACCGGGGCGTTCGACGTTGAGGCGAACCTGATCGGCACAGATGTGGCGGTGGCGCAGGCGGAACTGGACCGGTTGCTGAAGGGATCGTCGCGGATCGCGCTGTCAGCGGCCCGGACAGAAACGGGGACGGTCCTGCGCGACCTGACCGTGGCGGCACAGAGCCTGACGGCAAAGGCCAGCGGGACGGTAAGCAGCGGGCAAAGCGATCTGTCGGCGCGGGTGGATTTTGCCGATCTGTCGGTGATGGGCGGGGGCTATCGCGGGGCGTTTCTGGGGGACGTGCGGTTTACCGGGGCGGCGGCGGATGGGCGGGTGACGTTGCAGGGCAACGCGCGCGATCTGGCCATCGGGCAGGCCGAGGCAGACAGGCTGCTGCGCGGGCAGACGGCGCTGTCTGCCGATCTGTCGGTGGCGGGTGGGCGGATGGTGCTGAATTCCGCGCTGGTGGAGAACCCGCAGGTGCGGGTGGCGGCCGATGGCACGGCTGAGGGCGCGGCACGGCGGATCAACGTCAATGCGCGGCTGGCTGATCTGGCGCTGTTGCTGCCCGATTTCGCGGGACCGCTGACGATAAGCGGTACGGCGGCGGATGACGGGCAGGGGTTTGACCTGAACCTGCGTGGTCAGGGACCGGGCGGGATTGATGCGCAGGTGGTGGGGCGCGTGCGGGGCGATGGCACCGCGGCGAACCTGACGATCAGCGGTGCGGCGCAGGCGGGGCTGGCCAATGCGTTCCTGTCGGGGCGGCTGATTTCGGGGCCGGTGCGGTTTGACCTTGGGGTGAACGGGCCTTTGGCGCTGTCATCGCTGTCGGGGCGGGTGGCGTTGACCGGGGGGCGGATCGCCGATCCGGGGCTGGCCTTTGCCTTGGAGGGTGTGGCGCTGACCGCCGATCTGGCGGGAAGTCGGGCGCAGATTTCGGGCGGCGGGGCCCTGTCGAGCGGCGGGCGCGTGGATGTAGGCGGCGGCGTTGGCTTGGCTGCGCCTTTTGAGGCCGATCTGCGGATCGGGCTGCGCAATGCGGTGCTGCGCGATCCGCAACTGTTTCAGACCACGGCGAATGGCGAAGTGACAATCCGGGGGCCGTTGACCGGGGGTGGCGCGATTGGCGGGCAGATCACGCTGTCCGAGACCGAAGTGCAGATCCCGTCAACCGGGATGGGCGGGGCATCGGACCTTGTCGATTTGCAGCATGTGAACGAAGCGGCCGAGGTGCGGGCCACGCGGGCGCGGGCCGGGCTGTTGGGGATGGGCGAGTCTGGCGGCGGCGGTGGTGGCGCGCGGCCCTTTGCGATTGACCTGCTGATATCCGCGCCGTCACAGATTTATGTGCGCGGGCGCGGGCTGGATGCGGAACTGGGCGGCCAGTTGCGGCTGGGCGGGTCCACTGCGGCTGTGGTGCCTGCGGGTTCGTTTGAACTGATCCGGGGGCGGTTGAACATTCTGGGCAAGCGGCTGGATCTGGGTGAGGCGACGCTGACCTTGCAGGGGAATTTCGTGCCGGTTGTGGCGGTATCTGCGTCGACCGAGAGCGATGGGATCACCAGTTTCATCCGCATCGATGGCCCCGCGAATGAACCGGTGGTGAGTTTCCAATCCACCCCGCAACTGCCCGAGGAGGAGGTGTTGTCGCGCCTGCTGTTCGGACGCGGGATCGAAACGCTGTCGGTGTTGCAGGCGGCGCAACTGGCCAATGCGGTGGCCACGCTGGCCGGGCGCGGCGGGGTGGGCATCATCGGGCGGTTGCGGCAGGGGTTCGGGCTGGACGATCTGGATGTGCAGACCGGGGCCGATGGCGGGGCCACGGTGCGGGCGGGGAAATACCTGTCAGAAAACGTCTATACCGAGGTGGAGGTGGATGATCAGGGGCAGAGCCAGATCAACCTGAACCTTGATGTGACAGACTCGGTCACCATTCGCGGACGGGCCGGATCGGCGGGCGAAACGGGGTTGGGCATCTATTTCGAGAAGGATTACTGATCCCGCGCCATTGCCTTGCGTTTGGCATGCGAGGCATCGACGGCGGCACCCAGAAGGATCGCGTAGCCCGACAGATAGAGCCAGACCAACAGCGCTGCGACCGCCCCGATAGAGCCGTAAATGCGGTTATAGGTATCGAAATTCGCCAGATAGATCACCAGCCCGCGTGAGGCGGCGATCCAGATGATGACGGCGACCACGATCCCGCGCGTAAACAGGCGATGTTCCAGTTTCCGGTTCAGGCCAAGGCGATAGATTAGCGCGACGCCAATCACCACGATCATCAGGCTGAGGAAAAGCTGCAACGCCTCGAGCGCGGCGGTGGTGAAACCGCCCAGCGGCAGGAATGACAGCGCCAAAGGCCCCACGACGGCGGCCAACAGGCCAGCGATGGCAAGACCCACCATCACCAGCGTCAGCACGATCGCGCGGAAGTAATGGCGCATACCAGCGCGGTTGGGCAGACCGTGGATGGCGTTCAACCCCCGGATCAGGGCAGCGGCCGAGGCGCGCGCCGTCCAGAGGGCAAGAAAAAGCGATACGAAGGTTGCCAGACCCAGCCCGCCCGGGGGGCCGGCGAGGATGGATTCGATCTGGTCCGAGATCAGCAACCACGCGTCGGGGGGAAGATAATCGCGCGCGAGTTCCAGTTCCTGTCGGATCAAGGTGGCGTCGGAAAAGCTGCCCCAGATGGCGATGACGGCGGCGGCCGCGGGGAAAATGGCCAGAAAACCATAGAAGGCGATGCCCGCGGCGATAAGATCAAGCTCTCGCTCATCCGAGAGGTGCCAGAGGTCTTTGAGGATGACGGGGATATTGGGGATGGGCATGGGGGGAGTGTAGGCGGGGAATGGTGCTTTGTGTAGGGCCGGGTTTGGATCGGCGTTCGCAATCAAGGCCACCCCGCCCCGGGCTTGACCCGGGGCTTCTTGGGATGGTGGCAGCTTAGGTTTCGGGTGAGGTCCCGGGTCAAGCCCGGGACGGGGTCTTTCTTTTCTATTGTTGCACGGGCCTATGGCGTTTCGGGACAGGCAAAGTCGAGAAACCACGTGCCATGTATACCATAAGGGCGTGAGTGCGGGATCGCATCGTCCGAGACGTCGTTTGGAAGGCCGCAATAGGATTTGATGGCCCGAAGCATTCGGCGTTCGGGAACCTTGGCATTGTTGGAATAGAAGAACGTCCGTGCTGTCCTGTGGTCAGCGGGAAAGGCGAGATTTTGGACGGTGCGGTCTACGATGTCTACGCTGGCACAAGCTGGAAGAATGAGGATCGAAATCAGCAGCAGTCGGTTCATGCCCGACCTACTCTTCTTCCAGCCGTGTCCGCATCTCGCGCAGGACGGGCAGCACGGCGCGGACGCGATCCGCGCCGAGGGCCTGCACCACTTCGGCGATCAGGGGGGCGACCGCCTGAACGGCGGCGTCGCGGGCGGCGCGTCCGGCAGGGCTGATGGCCACGAATTTGCGGCGGGCGTCATCCCAATCGGGGCGGATATGGACGTGACCCGCCCATTCCAGCCGGGACAGTGTGTTGGTCATCGCGCCACGCGTGACGTGGAAGGCGCGGGCAAGCTGGGCGGGGGTGCGTTCGTCGCTGACGCGGGCGAGGTGGTTGAGCACGCCGAAATGGGACAGTTCCATCCCCTTTGGCAGCACCTTGGAAATACGGTTGCGGGCAAGCTGATCGGTCATGAACAGCTCGCCGAACAGGGCGACGGCGATGTCTTCGGTTTTTTCGTCCGTCGCGCGGGGGGTCATGGATCGGGGCCCGATTCTGGCCCGGTGAAATCGCGGTCATGCGACAGCGAGGGGATGCGATCACGGGCGCGTGCGACCTCGGCCAGGTCAAGATCGGCGAAGGTGATGCCGGGCTCGGTGCCTGCGTCGGACAGGATTTCGCCCCAGGGCGCGATGGCAAGGCTGTGGCCATGGGTGCGGCGGCCTTTGCCATCCTGTTCCGGGTGGAACCCGGTTTGCGCGGGGGCAAGGACATAGCAGCCGGTTTCAATCGCGCGGGCGCGTAGCAGGGTTTCCCAATGCGCGGCGCCGGTGATGTGGTTGAAGGCGGCGGGAACGGTCAGAATCTCGGCCCCCGCCTTGGCGAGGCGGCGGTAAAGATGGGGGAAGCGGATATCGTAGCAGACGGTCATGCCGATGCGGCCAAAGGGCGTGTCGGCCATTACGGCCTGCGTGCCGGGGCGGTAGCCGGAGGATTCGCGATACACCTCGGTTTCCGAGACGTTCACATCGAACATGTGGATCTTGTCATAGCGGGCGGCGATGCTGCCATCGGGGCCGATCAGGAAAGAGCGGTTGGCAAAGCGGCCGTCCGTATCCTGTGTGAGCAGACCGAGCGAGCCGATCAACAGCCAGATGCCCGCCCGCGCGGCCTCATCCCGCAGGGCGGCGAGGGTGGGGTCGGTGGTTTCGGGGTGGAAAAGCTGGCGCTGGCGGGCGCGATTGGAGGACAGCGCGTTGGTACATTCCGGCGTGAGGACAAAGCCCGCGCCGCCCGCAGCAGCGGCCCGGACCAGCGCCACGGTTTCCGGCAGGTTCTCCGCCGGATCATCAGAGACGGTAAGCTGGACCAGACCTGCGCGCATCAGGCCAGCATCGGATCGAGTTTGCCGGCATGGTCGAGCGCGTGGATATCATCGCAGCCGCCGACATGGGTGCCGCCGATGAAGATTTGCGGCACGGTGTGGCTGCCCCCGGCGCGGGCGGTCATCTTGCTGCGCAGGGTGGGATCGCGGCTGACGTCGATTTCGGTGAAGTCGACACCCTTTTTGGTGAGCAGCCGTTTGGCGGCGTGGCAATAGGGGCAGGTGGGGGTGGTGTAGATCTCGACTGGTTTCACGGGATGCATCCTTGGCGGCGTTGGGCCGAACTATAGGGATTTAAGCATCCTTCGCAACGCGGGCCAGCACGCAGACGGATACCCGCGTTGCGCCTGCGGCAAGGCAGGCCTCGGCACAGGCGGCAAGAGTGGCACCGCTGGTCATGACATCATCAATCAAAAGAACATCGCGCCCCTGTATCTGCGCCTTGTGGCGGGTATGGGTGCGAATCGCGCCGGTGACGTTGCGAAAGCGGCCGTCGCGGTCGCGGCCATCCTGCGTGGGGGTGCGGCGGGGGCGGATCAGCAGATCGGGGATGTGGTCAAGTGACGCAAGCCGGGCAAAGGCAGCGGAGACAAGGGCGGATTGGTTATAGCGGCGGCGCAGCAGGCGGAGCCAGTGCAGCGGGACCGGGGCCACGATCATGCCGGGGCGCAGGATCGGCGCGGCGGCGCGGTGCATCCAGCGCGCGGCGGGGGTCGCAAGATCGCTGCGGTCACCATGTTTCAGCGCCAGCACGAATTTGCGGCCATTGTCGCGATAGAGCAGCGCGGCGCGCCCCTGATCCCAGGGGCGGGCGAGGGTGAGGCAATCATCGCAATGGACGGCGCCCGCATCTTCGCCCGGAAGCGGCGTGCCGCAGCCATCGCAGACCAACCCCGCGATGAAGGGCGTGTCGCGCCAACAGGCGGGGCAGAGCGCGAAATCGGTTTCCACATGCGCGCCGCAGGACAGGCATTGCGGCGGGTAGATCAGCCGGAGCAGCGCTTGCATTCCATCCCCCGCTTGCCCATGTTCCGCGCCATGCAGACACCGCCCCTTTTGACCGACCGCATTGCCCTGCACCGCAACCGCGCCCGTGCCGAGCGAGCGGCGCTGTTCCTGCATGAGGAAGTGGCGCTTGAGGTGCAGGAGAGACTCGCTGAGGTTAACAAGGCGTTTACGGATGTGGCTCTGATCACGCCTTTTTCGGATGCGTGGTCACTGGCCGGCGCGAAGCAGGTGCCGGATGATGAGGTGCTGGATCTGCAAGCCGGCAGTCACGATCTGGTGATTCACGCGCTGGCGCTGCATTGGGCGAATGATCCGGTGGGGCAATTGGTGCAGTGCCGCAGGGCGCTGAGGCCGGATGGGCTTTTCCTTGGGTTTCTGTTCGGCGGGCAGACATTGGCGGAATTGCGGGCCTGTCTGGCGCAGGCCGAGGCCGAAGTGACGGGCGGCCTGTCGCCGCGCGTGCTGCCGATGGCCGAGATCCGCGATCTGGGTGGGCTGTTGCAGCGGGCGGGGTTTGCGCTGCCCGTGGCGGACAGTTTCACGAAAACGGTGACTTATGCCGATTTCGGGCGGTTGCTGCGCGATCTGCGCGCGATGGGCGAGGGAAATGCGCTGGCTGCGCGGTTGCGCAGGCCAACGGGGCGGGCCGTCTTTGCCCGCGCGGCAGAGCTATACGCTGCCCACCACAGCCTGCCGGACGGGCGATTGACCGCAACCTTCGAGATCATCGGGCTGACAGGTTGGGCCCCGCATGAAAGCCAGCAAAAGCCGCTGCGTCCGGGTTCAGCGGTGCAGAGCCTTGCCGATGCGCTGGCCACGCGCGAGATGCCGCTGCCGGATACTGAACCGAACGGTTGACCGGGGCGTATAAGCCTATATGTCCCGGCGCTGGGAACAGAAATTCAAGGAAAACCGCGATGCTGGATGCCAAGGCTCTGAACACGGGTGTTGCCCATGGGGACGCGAGCCATGCCATGATCGCCCCGGGACAGGGCCGCCTTGCCCATGCGCCGGCTGACCATCCGCCGGTACGGCGGGCCAAGATCGGTGTGCTGGTGGCCAATCTGGGGACGCCGGACAATTATGACTATTGGTCGATGCGGCGCTATCTGAACGAGTTCCTGTCGGACAAGCGCGTGGTCGATTATTCGGCCTGGATCTGGCAGCCGCTGCTGCAATTGGTGATCCTGACGAAGCGGCCGTTTTCATCGGGCGCGAATTACAAGCTGATCTGGAACCATGAGCGGAACGAGAGCCCGCTGCTGACGATCACCAAGGATCAGACGCGCAAGATCGCCGAAAGCATGGCGGCCAAGCATGGCGACGGGATCATGGTGGATTTCTGCATGCGCTATGGCAATCCATCGACCGAATCCAAGGTGCGCGCGATGGTCGAGGCGGGGTGCGAGAAGATTTTGTTCTTCCCGCTGTATCCGCATTACGCCGGGGCCACATCCGCCACTGCAAATGACCAGTTCTTTCGCGCGTTGATGAAGGAAAAGCGCCAGCCTTCGGTGCGGACGGTGCCAGAATATTTCGAGCATCCCGCCTATATCGAGGCTTTGGCGCAATCGGTGGAAAAGGCCTATGCGGCGCTGGACCACAAGCCCGATGTTCTGGTGGCGTCCTATCACGGGATGCCGAAGCGCTATCTGATGGAGGGCGACCCCTATCACTGCCAATGTGCCAAAACCTCGCGTCTGGTGCGGGAGCGGCTGGGTTGGGAGAAGGGGTCGATCGACACGACGTTCCAGTCGGTGTTCGGGCCCGAGGAATGGCTGAAACCCTATACGGTGGAACATGTGGCCGAGCTGGCCAAGCAGGGAAAGAAGAAGATCGCGGTGATCGCGCCGGCGTTTTCGGCCGATTGCATTGAGACGCTGGAAGAGATCAACGGCGAGATTCGCGAAGCGTTCGAACATGCGGGCGGGGAAGAGTTTACCTATATCCCCTGCCTGAACGACGATGACGCGCATATTGATGCGCTGGTGGCCGTGATCGAGGAAAATCTGACGGGCTGGGTGCGCTGACGCGCTGCCCGGCCTATCGGCCGCGAAAAAGCCTGTTCAGAACAAACGAAAAGGGTCGGCGGATTGAACCACCGACCCTTTCCTGTTTCGTGATCCAGAGATCAGTTCGAGGCAGCAGCCGCGATGACCAGCAGGAGCAGCAGCGGAACAATGATGCCGCCAGCCGAGGACGACGTGTTCGCTTCAACAACTTCCGGTTCCATGACCGGTTCTGCCATGCCACCAGCGAAGGCGGTCGAGGCGGCAACCGTCAGAGCGGCAGCGAGCGCAAGTTTCTTCATATTAACCTCCAGTTATCGCATGACGCCGAATGTTGCAGAGGCGACGGCATGCACCCAAGATATACCTCGTGGCTTCTGTTAAGCAGCAACTCTTGAGGATTGCAACTTGCTGCTGGGGCAAAACGCGCCGTTGGGGCGCATTTCGTCAAATTAGCAACACCTGAGTGCCTACTTTTGTGAGGGCGAACAATTCCTGGATATGTTCGTTGTAGAGCCCGACGCAGCCATTGGACGACCGGCGGCCGATCTTGCGCGTGTCATGGGTGCCGTGGATGCGGTAATAGGTCCAGGACAGATAGAGCGCGTGGGTGCCGAGCGGGTTGTCGGGCGAGCCGCCTTCAACCACCTCGGGCCATTCGGGATTGCGTTCGCGCATGGCGGGGGTGGGCCGCCAAGACGGGGCCACGACCTTTTGCACCACTTCGGTCCGGCCACGACGGGTGAGGTCTTCGGACAGCGGGACGGATGTGGGGTAGAGTTTGTAGATCGACTGATCCTCGGACCAGAAATGCAGGGCGCGTGAGGTAAGGTCGACAAGGATCGCGCCGCCACGTGTGTTATCGAAATAACCCTGCCAATCCAGCATCCGGAAGCTGGAGGCATTGTTGCGGACGGAACTGGACGCGCCGGGCAGGATTTCGGTGGAGCCTTCCATGCCGAAAGCGGGCAGCGCAGCGGCGGCACCCAGAGCCGCAGCCGTACCGGCCACGAAGTTACGGCGGTTCAGTTGGAATTTCTTGTCGATGGTCATCTTCTGCTTGCCCCTTCAGGTTTTCACGCCGCGACGGCACCTTTTGTGTGGGAGATAGCGATTTTTCTGCAATTCAGCAAATCAAAGACACGTCAATCGGCAAAGGCGCGCGACTCTGTGATCAACTGGTGGGTTGCGTTTGAATTGGCGGGACGGTTTCGATACAGAGCAGAACAAAGAGCAGGCGCCTTGGCGCGACGGGGGCGAACGGGACGAATGAACAGACGTGTGATCCTGATGTTGGGCGGGGCGTCGGCCTTGTTGGCGGCCTGCGGGTCTTCGATAGGGGCGGGGCCGAGGCTGGGGCCGGACGGCAAGCCGTTGCCGCAGGTCTATAACACGGCGGCGCAAGGGGCGGGAACGATCGAGTTTCGGTTGCTGGATTCCGTGAATGCGCTGCGGTCGGCGCGGGGACTGCGGCCACTGACGCTGAACGCGCAGTTGAACGCAGCGGCGGCGACCCATGCGCGGGACATGTCGGTGCAAAACCGGCCCTGGCATTTCGGATCGGACGGGTCTTCGCCGTTGGAGCGGGTGCGGCGCGTGGGCTATACCGGCAAGCTGACGGGCGAGTTGATTTCCGAGACGTTCGAGACGGAGCTGGAAACGCTGGCGACCTGGATGCAGACACCCGACATGCGCAGCGTGGTGCTGGAACCGACGGCGACAGAAATGGGATTTGCCTGGTTTCAGGAACAGAACGGCAAGATCTGGTGGACGCTGGTCATGGGCAGTTCGGGATTTGCCTGACCGGGCCAAAATCGGGAAGCAGGGGGCCAATCGGCCCCCTTTTTCATGTGCAGGTCACGGCATGATGTGGATGACGGTGCCGGGTTCGACCATGGAATAGATGCGTTCCATTTCCTTGTTCGTCACCGCGATGCAGCCTTCGGTCCAGTCGCGCCGTGCGATGGGGCCGAGCGGGCCGCCATGGATGAAAATGTCGCCGCCCGGGGATTTTTCCTGTGCCTTGGCAAATTCGGCATCAGCCACGTTGGGGTAGGAAATGCCCAGCGACAGATGGAAACGCGAGCGGGGGTTCTTGTGCGTGATGTAATAGGCGCCTTCGGGCGTCTTGCCATCGCCTTCAAACTGCTTGTGCCCGTTCGGGGCAAAGCCAAGCGCGATGTCATAGGATTCCAGCACCCGGCCATTGTGCAGAAGATACATCTTGCGGGCGGCCTTGTGGACCTGAACCGAGGTCACCTCGGGGCCGTAATATTTGCGGAACTTGCCGCCGCCGCAGGCCGAAAGGCCCACTGCCAAAAGGATAATCAGAAATACCCGTACCAAACGCATGTGACTGCCCGCCTTGCCGTTTCTTGCCGTTATTTTTTCAAAGCGTTTAGAGCAATTTGGCCTGTCTGACTAGGCAGCCCTTTGACAGGGCCACTCACGGATCTGTCATCTGCTGAATCTTGCAGCAAGTTCGACATGGGATGACCAGCGAAACTGATCCACGACCTGCACCCAATCAAGCGCCCAACCCGCCTGCACCAACATACGTGCGTCGCGGGCAAAGGTGGCGGGGTTGCAGGAGACGGCGGCGATGACGGGCACCTTGCTGCGGGCGAGGGTGGCGAATTGCGCTTCGGCCCCTGCCCTTGGCGGGTCGATCACCACGGCGTCAATGCCTTTGAATTCATCGGGTTCCAGCGGGCGGCGGAACAGATCGCGGGTTTCGGTGACGATCTTTTTCAGGCCTTCGGTATTGCGCCACGCCTTTTCCAGCGCGGCGGTCATGGCGGCGTCGCCTTCGACCGCGTGCACCTCGGCCTGTTCGGCCAAGGGCAGGGCAAAGGTACCGCAGCCTGCGAACAGATCGGCGATGCGGCGCGCGGGGCCGATGGCATCGACCACGGCGGCGAGGAGGGCCGCTTCGCCCTGTTCGGTGGCCTGAAGAAAGGCGGCGGGGGGTGGCGCGACAAGGGCCTTGCCGAAGCGCTGCATTGGGGCGGCGCGCAGGGCGACGGTTTCGCCATTCCAAGTAAGGCGCGACAGGCCGTGCTGTTCGGCAAGGCGGGCGAGTTCAAGCTGAAGGCCCGACTCCAGCGGTTTGCCCCCGGTGACAGAGATATCAGGCCCGGCTAGGCTGCGCGTGACGGTCAGCGCAAGTTCGACGGTGCGCGAGCCGCCGAGGCGGGTGATCGCTTCGAGCACCGGGAAGGTGGCGATGATGTCAGGGTGGAGGAGTTGGCAGTTGGGGACCGGTATAATGAGATCCGACCCGCGGGCGTGAAAGCCCAGCAGCGCGCCACCCTTTGTCTTGCGCGCGGCAATCGTGGCGCGGCGGCGAGACCGAGGGGGCGAGGTGAGGGTGGGGCGGAAGGGCGCATCCAGCCCCTGCGCCGCCAAGGCACCGCGCACGATCCCCTGTTTCCAATCTTCGACAAAGGGATCGGAGGCGTGCTGCAACAGGCAACCGCCACAGGTGCGAGCGTGGGAGCAAGGGGGTTTCTTGCGGTCAGGCGAAGGGGTCAGGATACGGGCATCGGTCAGGTGATCGCCGATCAGCGTTCCCTGAACCTCTTCGCCCGGAAGCGCCTGCGAGACATAGGTCGGGCCATCGGGGCCTTTGGCGATGCCGTCGCCATGATGGCCCAGCCGTTCGATCAACAGGTTCACTCAGCCGCTTCCTTTTCATCGGTGCCGATGAAACCGCCGGATTGACGGTTCCAGTAGCGCGAATAGAGCCCGCCCTTGGCGAGCAGTTGGTCATGCGTGCCTTCTTCGACGATGCGGCCCGTGTCCAGCACGACGATGCGGTCCATCGCGGAAATCGTGGACAGGCGGTGCGCAATGGCGAGAACGGTCTTGCCCTGCATGACGCGACCCAGCGCCTCTTGGATATTTGCCTCAACCTCGGAATCGAGGGCAGAGGTGGCCTCATCCAGTACAAGGATGGGGGCATCCTTGAGGAAGGCGCGGGCAAGGGCGATACGCTGGCGCTGGCCGCCAGACAGTTTGACGCCGCGTTCGCCGAGGAAGGCGTCATAGCCTTTGCGGCCGTTGTGATCGATCATGTTGATGATGAAATCATGCGCCTCGGCGGCGCGGGCGGCGGCGATGATTTCCTCTTCGCTGGCACCGGGTTTGCCATAGGCGATGTTGTCGCGCGCCGAACGGTTGAACATCGCGGTTTCCTGCGTGACCATGCCGATCTGACTGCGCAGGGATTCCTGCGTGACGGTGCGGACATCCTGCCCATCGACCAGAACCCGGCCATTTTCGGTGTCATAGAGCCGCAGCAGGAGCGAGACGAGCGAAGATTTCCCCGCGCCCGAGGCCCCCACGATACCCAGCTTTTCACCCGCGCGGATGGACAGGTCGATGTCATTCACGCCGCCGCGTTCACGACCATAGGCAAAGGTGGCGTGGTCAAAGCGGATCTCGCCCCGGATCGGGGGCAAATCGCGCGCGTCCGTTGCATCGGCAAGGGCATGGGGGACGGCCAGGGTTTTCATGCCATCCTCAACTTCGCCCACCGAGGTGTAGATCGACATCAGGGTAAAGCTGACCCAGCCCGACATTTGCGCGATACGCATGGCGATGGCGCCAGAGGCGGCGATATCGCCGGCGGTGGAGAGGCCCTGCATCCACAAGAGCACCGCGCCGCCGATCAGCAGGACCGGCAGGATGCCGGCAATTGTCATCAGTGACAGGCGAAACCATGTGGAGATGACGCCGAATTCGAGGGAGCGGTCACGGAACACCTCCATCGATTTCAGGGCGACGCGATCTTCGAACGCGGCATGGGCGAAGAGCTTGACCGTCTTGATGTTGGTGATGGTGTCGACCACCTGACCCGACACCATTGCGCGGGCCGAGGCGCGGGCAGCGGAATTGACGCGCACGCGGGGCATGAAGAAGCGGATCAGCAGGACATAGGCCACCAGCCAGACAGCGAGCGCGATGGCGATGCGGTAGTCGATGACCAGCAGGAACACGACCGAGCCGATGACAGAGGCAAGGGCGAAACAGACGGTGTTGATGACTTCGGTCGCGACATCGGTGACGGCGCGGGCGGCCTGCATCTGTTTGGTGGCGATGCGACCTGCGAAATCGTTGTCAAAGAAGGTGACGGCCTGCCCCAGCGTCCAGCGGTGCAGGCGCGACAGCACCAAGGGCAGGACATTCGGGCCGACGATGATGGAGTTCGACGCCGACGACACGCCAAAGGCGATGGGGCGCAGGACCATGTAGAACAGGATGAAAACGGTGATCAGCGGCCAGTGATCGGCAAAGAACCGATCCGGGCCGGAGCCGATGGCCGCGTCGATCACCCAGCCAAGGATGAGGGCGGAGACGACTTCGGTGACGCCCGCGAGCGAGGACAGGATGCCCGCGATGATGAGCATGGGCCAAGACCCGCGCAGGGACCAGTTCATGAAGGCGCCAAGGCTGCGCGGGGGCGGGCCATCGGCGGGACGGAAGGCATCGATCATGCCACCCAGAGAGCGGGCAAGGTTCATTCGGCAGCCTCTTCTTCCAATCCGATGAAGCCGCCCGATTGGCGCGCCCAGAAACGGGCATATAGCCCGTTCTGCGCCAGAAGCGCGGCATGGGTGCCCTGTTCGGCGATATGGCCATCCTCGAGCACCACGATCCTGTCCATCGCGGCGATGGTGGACAGGCGGTGCGCGATGGCGATGACGGTCTTGCCCTGCATGACGCCATAGAGCGCGTCCTGAATGGCGGCCTCGGCCTCGGAATCCAGGGCCGATGTCGCCTCATCCAGGATCAGGATGGGCGCATCCTTGAGGATGACGCGGGCAAGGGCCACGCGCTGGCGCTGACCGCCCGACAGTTTCACGCCGCGTTCGCCGACATGGGCATCATAGCCGCGGCGACCCTGCGGGTCTTCGAGGGTGAGGATGAAATCATGCGCCTCGGCCCGGCGGGCGGCGGCGATCATCTCATCTTCCGTCGCATCGGGGCGGCCATAAAGGATGTTGTCACGCA
Source organism: Fuscovulum sp. (assembly GCA_035192965.1). Lineage (NCBI taxonomy): Bacteria > Pseudomonadati > Pseudomonadota > Alphaproteobacteria > Rhodobacterales > Paracoccaceae > Fuscovulum > Fuscovulum sp. The sequence goes on from CP136571.1 coordinate 305,911, forward strand.
CCGATCGGTGCAGGAGCGAGCTATCCTGCTGCACCATGCCGATCTGGCGGCGGAGCGAGGATTGGGTGACGGTGGCGATATCCTGACCATCAATCAGGATGCGGCCTGATTCCGTGTCGTAGAAGCGCAGCATCAGCTTGACCAGCGTGGACTTGCCCGCGCCGGAGCGACCCACGACGCCGATTTTCTCACCCGGTCGGATCGTCAGGGACAGGTCTTGCAACCCGCCCGAGCCACGGCCGTAATGGTGGCTGATCGACTGAAGGTCGATCTGGCCTTCGCGGAAATTCAGCGGCTTGGCACCCGGGACATCGACCAGAGTGATGGGTTGGGCGATGGTTTCCATGCCCTCTTGCACCACGCCCAGCGCCTGCACCAGCGATGAAAAGGCCCACATGATCCAGTAGGTCATGTTGTTCAGCCGCAGGACAAGCGCGGTGGCCGCAGCAACGGTGCCGACGGTGGCATTGCCCTGATACCACAGCAGGATGGCCCAACCGGTGATGGCCACGATCAGGAACCCGTTCAGGACCGTCAGCGCGAGATCCATCTTGGTGATGATGCGGCGTTCGATCAGAAAGGTTTGCCGCGCGGCTTCGATCGCGTCGCGGGCGTAATCCAGTTCGCGGGTGTCATGGGCGAAGAGCTTGACGGAATGGATGTTGGTATAGGCATCCACGATCCGGCCTGTGACAGCGGACCGCGCATCTGAGCTGGCCTTGGAGGCCGGGCCTGCGTGACGGATCGTCCACAGAACCAGAAAGGTGTAAAGCACCAACCAGACCAGCAGTGGCAGCAGAAGACGGGGGTCGGCATCGGCCAGCAGGATGCCCGCGCCAACCACGGTGACCGAGGCGAAGGCCACGGCATCAAAGGTCTGGAATACGGCATCGCCCGCGGCGAGCGGTGTCTGCATGATCCGGTTGGCGATGCGGCCTGCGAAATCGGATTCGAACCAGCCCACCGGTTGGCGGATCACGTGCGCGTGGGCCCGCCAGCGGATCATCGTGCCGAAATTGGGCAGGATGGCGTTGTGCAGCAGGGCGACACTGGCCACCAGCAAGATCGGACGAACGATCAAAATGGCCAGCCCGACCAGGATGATTTCGGTGCCATAGATTGCCCAAGCCTGTTGCGGGCCGTTGTCAGCCAAAAGATCGACCAGCCGCCCGACATACCAGATCAGCGCGACATCGGCGAAGGCGCTGATGACCGAGAGGACAGCCGTAATCGAAAAGACCATCCGGAAGGGGCGGATATAGTCTTTGAGAAATGGCCAGAGCCGCCGGGGCGGCGTATCGGTTTGCTCGTAAGGACCATAGGGGTCAACGAGGCCTTCGAAATAGCGAAACACGGGTGAAGCCTCTTGGGTATGGGCTAATCATATAGCCCTGAACGCCGGAAAGGGAAACCGTCAGCGCAGGAGATCGGCCTTTGTCAGCCGCAGGTCGGAGGCGAGCCATGCGCGTTCCAGCCGTTTGAGTTCCTGCCCCAGCAGGGGCCCGGCAAAGCCGGGCAGGTCGGCGGCAGTGATCGGAAAGCCGGATTGCGCGCCGCGTGCCACCTCGGATTGCCAATCGTGCGGCAGGGGTTGTTCCAGGATTGCTGCGCGCGCCAGCAGCGCATCGGCGGCCAGATCGGCGCCTAGTTTCTGGCCCAGAACCGCGGGGGTATGGGGCGAGCCGATCGCTTCCCGCAAACGGGCGAGATCGCGCGCCTCGGCCCGCGACAGGCGCAGCGCTTCGGTCAGGTCTGCGCCACCCAGAACGGCCAGACGGCGCAGCCAGCGCGGGGGAATGTCCTGCTCCAGATGGATCAGCGGCGCGAGGGCGCGAGGATCGCTGCCGGGAAGCAGGGCGGGCAAGACGCCGGATTGCGCCATGCTGGCCACGGACGGGGCGGGATCGGGGGCCGCGAGCAGTTTGCGCATTTCTGCCCCCACACGTTCGCGGGACAGGGCGGCAAGGCCATCAATCCCGGCGGCGCAGGCGGCCAGTCCTTCGGCATCGATCCCGTTCGCGGGGTCGCCATACCAGGCGTGGAAGCGGAAAAAGCGCAGGATGCGAAGGTAATCCTCGCGGATGCGCGCGGCGGGATCGCCGACAAAGCGCAGGTGGCGGGCGCGCAGATCGGGCAGGCCACCCAGCGGATCGACGAGCGTGCCGTCGGGCCGGGCGTAGAGCGCGTTCATGGTAAAGTCGCGGCGGGCGGCGTCATCCTCGATCCGGCTGGAGAAGGCGACCTTGGCGTGGCGGCCATCGGTCTGCACATCGCGGCGGAAGGTTGTCACCTCATGCGGGCGTTTGCGAATGATGAAGGTGACGGTGCCGTGTTCGATGCCCGTAGGGATGACCTTGATCCCGGCATGGGCAGCAAGGGCCATGGCCTGTTCGGGGGTGGCGTCGGTTGCGATGTCGATATCCCCGATGGGCATCTCCAGCAGCGCGTTGCGCACGCAGCCGCCCACGAACAGCGCCTGATGCCCACCCGCCATGAGCGCCGCGCAAACGGCCTGGGCGGCGGGGTCTTCGATCCAGGCGCCTTGCAGGTTCACGGCTGCACCCTGTCGGCCAGCCCGCGCAGGATGCGGGCGGTGGCACCCCAGATGTAATAGGGACCGTAAGGCGCGGCGTAGTAACGCCGCCATTCATTGCGCCAGCGGCGGCGTTCGATGGCGAAGTTTTCGGGGTTCAGCACATGGTGCAGGGGAACGGTGAAGACCTCTTCCACCTCGCCCGCTTCGGGAACCGGGATGAATGGCGCGCGGACGAAACCCAGAACCGGGGTGACCGTGAAGCCTGTTACCGTTTCATGGGGCGGCAGGGTTCCGGCGATATCGACAAGGTCGGAAGAAAGACCCACCTCTTCGCGGCTTTCGCGAAGGGCGGTGGCAATGACGCCATCATCGCCCTGATCGACCTTGCCACCCGGCAGAGCGATCTGGCCGGGGTGGTGCTTCAGATGCGAGGCGCGTTTCGTAAGGATCAGGCGAGGGGTTTCGGGGTAAAGCCAGACCGCCACCAGTACCGCCGCCGGACGCAAGACGCGCCCGGGCGGCAGGGTGATGGCGGGGTTCAGGTCAAAATCCGAAGAGGGCCGCGCGGGGCGGTTGAGGGCCGCGCGCAGCTTGTCTTCGACGTCATGCATCCGGGGACTTTGTCGCCTCGAACCCGACAGTTGCCGGGTCCAGTTCGTAATGCGCGCTACAGAACTGGCAGTCTGCCGTGACCAGCCCTTCGGGCGTGGTCATGTAAGCGATGTCCTTGGCGGAATAGATGGACAGCGAGTTGCGGACCTTTTCCTCCGAACAGGAGCAGCCGAAACGGACCGGCTGCGCATCGAACACGCGGGGGTCTTCTTCGTGGAACAGGCGGACCAGCAGATCGGTGGGCTGCACTGTCGGGCCGATCAGTTCCATCTCTTCGACCGTGTCGAGAAGGAAGTTCACGCGGTTCCAGTTTTCGCCCTCTTCCCCCGACAGGATGTCGGCATGGGTGAGCAGGCCGCCTTCGCCTGTGGCACCGGCATTGGCGACAAAGGGAGATGCCTTTGGCATATGTTGCAGCATCACGCCGCCCGCGCGCCAATGCAGCGGCTGACCGGGGGTCTGGCTTTTGCCAAAGGTGACGGCAAAACGCGTGGGCAACTGTTCGGATTGCGCGAAATAGGTTTCCGCGCAGGACGACAGCGACCCGCCCGCGATGGGGGTGATGCCGGAATATGGGACGTTGCCTTCGCCCTGATCGATCAGCACGGCAAGATAGCCTTCGCCGATTTGGCTGAAGGGGTCGGCGTCGGGATCAAGACGGTCCTTGTCAAAGCTGGCATAGGCGCGGATGCGGGCGCTTTGCCCATCTTCGCTGGGGCCGTAGTAATCGGTCGCGATCAGGCGGGCGGGGCCTTTGCCGCGCACCTGCAACGACAATTTCCAGCGCAGCTTGATCGCCTGCCCGATGAGAGCAGTCAGCAGGGCGGCTTCGGCCACCAGCGCCTCGATCTGGGGGGGATAGTCGTGTTGGCGCAGAACCTGATCCAATACGCCGTCCAGCCGCGCCACGCGGCCGCGGATATCAGAGCGATCCAGCTGAAATGGCAGGACGGTATCGTCCCAGGCGAGTTGCGAGCCGATGGTCATTGGGTTTCCTGATTGTGCCTGCCCCGAATAGCGCGGCATTATGGGATGAGCAACTGTGGGGCAAAACAGATGATCCGTCGATATGGGGAGCCGTTGCAGCAAGGTCAACGGTACCGGCGCAGGCCGGGTGTCTATGCCATCTTGCTGGACGGGGATCACCTGCTGGCCACGCATCAGGCGGAACCGGTGCCGGAATACCAGCTACCCGGTGGTGGGATCGACAAGGGCGAGCATCCGATTGCCGCCCTGCACCGCGAGGTGTTTGAAGAAACGGGGTGGCGCATCGCGCTGGATCGGCGGTTGGGGGCGTTCCGGCGGTTCACCTATATGCCGGAATATGACTTGTGGGCCGAAAAGCTGTGCACCGTCTATCTGGCGCGGCCCGTGCGGCGGCTTGGCCCGCCATCCGAGGCGGGGCATCAGGCGGTGTGGATGTCCGTTGATGCGGCGTTGGAGGTGCTGGGCAACCCGGGCGACCGGGCGATGCTGGCCCGCGCGGTTGGATTCACGCGGTGATCTGCGGGCCGTGATAATCGAAGATCACGGCTGAAACATCGTCGGGAAAATCGGTCGTTCCGGCATGATTGGCCAGACCGGCGCGCAGGGCAGCATGCAGGGCATCGCCGCGCAAAGCGGCGGCATGGTGCAGGATGCGGGCGAGACCATCGTCGCCAAGATCGCCGCCGGGACCGGGGCATTCGGTGATGCCATCGGACGGAATGGCCAGCCGGTCGCCGGGTTGCAGGCGTAGGGTGACGGGTGGATAGGTGGCATCAGGGACCATTCCCACGGGAAAGCCGCCATCGCCGATCCAGACTGGCGAAAGATGGGGCGAGAGGTGCAGCGGGTGCGGATGACCTGCCTGCACCAGTTGGACGGTGCCATCGGAAAGGCAGATGTCGGCATAGATCATGGTCAGATACAGATCGCCCTGCTGATCGGCGCAAAGCAGGCGATTGAGCCGTTCGACCACCGCCTCGGGCGGGAGGGGGCGACCGTCAAGGAAGGCGACGTTCTGATCGCGGGATCGCCCGGACAGAAGCGCTGCAAGGCGCGCGGCCATGAGGGCAGAGGCCACGCCATGACCGGAGACATCAATCGAGAAAAGGGCGATTCGCCCCTGTTCGAGGGGAAACCAACCCACCAGATCGCCGCCAAGATGACCGGATGGCTGCATCAGGAAAACCGCCTCGGCCCCGTTCATCGGAACAACGGTTTCGGGGATGAGCGAAAGTTGCAAACGCCGCGCCTCGGCCAGATCGCGCTGAAGCGCGTCATAGAGGCGTTCAAGATCCTGATTGCGCTGCTGCAATTCGGTCTGCATTTGCAGGATGCGTTCGCCGGCGTGCAGGCGGGCCTGCAATTCGGCGGGGTCGATCGGTTTGGTCAGAAAATCATCCGCCCCGCTTTCCAGCCCATCCGCCACTGCCGCCGTGCCGGATTTCGCACTGATCAGGACGAAGTAGCTGTAGGCGTCGCCGGGGAGTGCCCGGAAAGCGCGGCAGAATTCCGGGCCCGACATGCCCGGCATGACCCAATCGCTGAGGACAATGTCAAACCGCGCCTCTTGTGCCAGCGCCAAGGCCTGCTGGCCCGAAGCGGCCTGCGCCACATCATAGCCCCAGCGGGCAAGCTGCAACGCCAGCATTTGCCGCTGTGCTGCGCTGTCATCGGTGACCAGAACACGCCGGGCCCCGACCGATTTTCCGAAATACCCCTGCACCCGAGACCACCCTTTTCCCACAGGCCTACCCTAGCGCCTAAGGCTTAACAGCCGGTCAAAGCTGCAAATTCGAGGTATTGATGCCGGGCGGATTTACCTTTGCTTGACGATGCGCGGGCAAGACTGCGGGGCGTGGGTTGTCTGCAAATGGGTGATGCAATGCTGGTGAACAGGGATCGTCTGGCCGCCCTGCGGGGCGAAATTGGCGAGGACGGGTTTGATGAAGTGGTCAATCTGTTCCTGCGCGAAAGCGAAGAAGTGGTGGCGCGGCTGGGCACGCAGCGGCAGGGTGGGCTGTCAGAGGCGGATCTGCATTTCCTGAAGGGAAGTGCGCTGACGCTGGGCTTTGACGATCTTGCCGATCTGTGCCGCCAATCCGAAACGGGCGCCGAGGTGCATCCGGCGACGTTGCAGGATGTCTGGGAACGCAGCCGTGCGGCGCTTTGGGCAGCCTAGATCAGGAATTCGGCCAGCACGTCATCGTTGGTGATGTCACGATAGGTGAAGGCGGCCTCGTCCAGTTTGGCGAACAGTTCGCGAAAACTTTCGGGGCGCTTTGTTTCGATCCCGATCAGGACAGAACCGAAGTTGCGGGCGGATTTCTTGAGGTATTCAAAGCGCGCGATATCATCATCGGGGCCGAGCATTCCCAGAAACTCACGCAGGGCGCCGGGGCGTTGGGGCATGCGCAGGATGAAGTACTTCTTCACGCCCGAATAGCGCTGGGCGCGTTCCTTCACCTCGGGCAGGCGTTCGAAATCAAAGTTCCCACCAGAAGTGACGCAGACCACGACCTTGCCACGAATTTCTTCGGCCAGTTCGGGCAGCACATCCACCGACAGCGCGCCTGCCGGTTCCAGAACGATGCCTTCGACGTTGAGCATTTCCAGCATCGTCACGCAGATGCGGTCTTCCGGGGCGAGGAGGACGTTTTCGACAGGCACCCAGTTGAGATGCGCAAAGGTCCGGTCGCCGACCCGCGCCACAGCGGCCCCGTCGACAAAGCTGTTCACGCGCGGCAGTTTCACCGGGGTGCCATCGCGCAGGGCGGCGAGAAGGCTTGCCCCGCCCAGCGGTTCGACAAATCGGTAATCGGTTTCCGGGGCCATCGCGCGCAAGTAGGCCGTGACGCCAGAGGACAGGCCGCCGCCGCCGACGGGCAGCACCACAAGATCGGGCGCGCGGCCAAGCTGATCAAGGATTTCGACACCCACGCTGGACTGACCTAGGATCACATCGGCATCATCGAAGGGCGACAGAAAATGCGCCGCCTGTTCGGTGCAGAAGGTTTGCGCCGCGGCAAGGGTCTGATCAAAGTAATCACCCGTCAAAACGATGCGGACATTGTCACCACCAAAGGCGCGGGTCTTGTCGATCTTTTGCTGTGGCGTGGTGACGGGCATGAAGATCGTGCCATCCACACCAAAATGGCGGCAAGCGAAGGCAACGCCCTGCGCGTGGTTTCCGGCGCTGGCGCACACGAAACTGCGGCGGTCGGGCGTGGTGTCCAACACCTTGCGCATAGCCGTGAAGGCACCGCGCAGCTTGTAGCTGCGGACGGGGGTAAGATCTTCGCGCTTCAGCCAGATATCGGCTTCATAGCGCTGCGACAGGTGTTCGTTGCGCTGAAGGGGTGTTTCAGGGAACAGCTCGCGCAGGGCATCCGTCGCCAGCCGGGCGCTTTTCGTGAAATCGCTCATTTGGCGGGAATCCCCTTATGCAGGCTTGATCCGATTGCGGCCATCAAATTCATCTTCCTTAATGTGGCCACAGAATTGCCATATGAAGGGCTTCAGCCTTTCTGCCGAACTCTCATAAGCGAGGAATAGACCATGTTCCATCCCAAGAAGGTAGTTGCTGTTCTTGGTGTTGCTACGTTGATGTTGAGCCCGGCCGTGCCGACCTTTGAACTTTTCGGCGCTGATGCGGCCTTTGCCAATAATGGCAATGGTGGTGGCAATGGCGGCGGTAATGGTGGAGGAAACGGCGGCGGAAACGGTGGTGGCAAAGGCGGCGAAAAATCCTCCGGCAACAGCAAATCCACTGGCGGCGACAAGGCAAACGGTCAGACCGTAGCGCGGGCAAAACCTGCTGCTGCCCAACCCAAAGCCGCAAGTGTTGAGGCCGATGAGGCCGTGACCTTCGCCGCGCGCGATCTGGGCAACATGAACGGGGCGATGAACGCCAACATCAACGCGGTGCTGGCGCATATTCGCAACGGCAACATGAACGGTCCGGTTGGCGCTGTGGCCGGGCTGGCGCTTGCCGATGCGCAGGCGGGCGATCTGGATGTGCAGGGCGTGCTTGACCGTGCCGAGGAATGGGCAGGGTACAACGCCGACTTGGCCGATGCACTGGGCGGAGCCTATCCTTCGGTGGACGACTATCTGGCCGCCCAAGAAGCCTTTGAGTCCTACGATGCTGATCTGGCGGCGTGGACTGAACAGAAAGCCCTTTATGATGCGGCGATTGCCGAACTGGGGATTGATCCAGCCGTTGACCCGATTCCCGAAGAGGTTGCCCTGCTGAACCCCGGCGATGCGCCCGCGGCAGTGGAGTTCGATGCAATCGCGGAACTGGACAGCCTGCTTGAAACCCCGCCGGAAGGAGAAGCCCCGACCGAGGAAGAGATTGCGGCCGCAGAAGCGGTGACCGATGCGGAAGCGGCGGTTCTGGCGTTGTGGAACAAGAACCCGGATGCGACGGATGAGATGTCGGATGAAGAAACCGCCCTGCTCGACTCTCTGCGGGCACGTTTTTCGGACGCCGACCTGGAGGCGATTGCCGAAGCGGCGGGTTCCTGACCGGGACCTGACGTGCGGTAGAAGGGGCGGCGCAGGCCGCCCCTTTTCCTTTGGGTGCCACCCTTGCCGCGATGGGCAAGACCCGATACACCGCGCGCCAATAAATCCCTTGGGAAAAGAGGCTGCGATGTTCAAGCCGAAGAAAGTTGTCCTTGCCTATTCAGGCGGTCTGGATACCTCGATCATCCTGAAATGGCTGCAAACGGAATATGGCTGTGAGGTGGTGACCTTTACCGCCGATCTGGGCCAGGGCGAGGAGCTGGATCCCGCGCGCGACAAGGCGATCTTGTTGGGGATCAAGCCGGAGAACATCCATATCGTCGATCTGCGCGAGGAATTCGTGCGGGATTTCGTGTTCCCGATGTTCCGCGCCAATGCCTTGTATGAAGGGCTTTATCTGCTGGGCACGTCGATCGCGCGGCCGCTGATTTCCAAGGAGCTGGTGCGGATCGCACAGGAAACCGGGGCCGATGCTGTGGCGCATGGGGCGACGGGCAAAGGCAATGATCAGGTGCGGTTCGAACTGGCCGTGGCGGCGCTGGACCCGGCGATCCGGGTGATTGCGCCGTGGCGTCTGTGGGATCTGACCAGCCGGACGAAGCTGCTGGAATTTGCAGAAACCAACCAGATCCCGATTGCCAAGGACAAGCGCGGCGAAGCGCCGTTCTCTGTTGATGCGAACCTGCTGCACACCTCATCCGAGGGGAAGGTTCTGGAGAACCCCGCAGAAGAAGCGCCGGAATTTGTGTACCAGCGCGTGGTTCCCGTCGAGAAAGCCCCCGATACGGCGGAATTCGTGGAAATCACCTTTGAGCGCGGCGATGCCGTGGCCATCAACGGTGAGGCGCTGTCGCCCGCCACCATTCTGGCGCGGCTGAACGATATGGGCGGACGGCATGGCGTGGGCCTGCTGGACCTGGTGGAAAACCGCTTCGTGGGGATGAAATCGCGCGGGCTGTACGAAACCCCCGGCGGAACCATCCTGTTGGAGGCGCATCGCGGGATTGAACAGATCACGCTGGATTCGGGTGCCGGGCATCTGAAGGATTCGATCATGCCGCGCTATGCCGAGCTGATCTATAACGGCTTCTGGTTCAGCCCCGAACGTGAGGCGTTGCAGGCGCTGATCGACAAGACGCAGGAGCATGTGACCGGGACGGTACGGGTGAAGCTGTTCAAGGGCGCGGCCAGGACGGTGGCGCGGTGGTCGGACCATTCGCTGTATTCGGAAAAGCACGTGACTTTTGAAGAAGACGCCGGCGCCTATGACCAGAAGGATGCCGAAGGGTTCATCCGCCTGAACGCGCTGCGGTTGAAGCTGATCGCAACGCGGAATGCGCGGGTGAAGTGATTGAAATGGCGGCGTTATCGCCGCCATTCCTTTCTTCCTGTCTATCGCCTAAGCTGCACTCGCTTGACGCACAGGTGCGTTGTACGAAGACTTAACAAGATTGATGCCATTCTCGGCGTCTATCTTGTTGACGTAGCCCTCACCAGAATCGGCAACCTTCCGACCGTTTGATGCGTACAGAGTCCACCGCCAATAGCTTGCTGCGTCCTTGTAGAGATAGAAGTACATATTGCGCTCCTTTCGGTCTTGCGCGTTGAAAAATAGGGCATCCGCCCTGCTAGTTTTCCACCGCTTTCCGCTTGACCCGAGCGCTTCATCCATGGGATTCTGCGACCGTGTTGCCAAACACTCTGCCGTCCGCGGTAGAATCACACCCACGGGTTGCAGCCCGTGGGTGTTTCCTATTTCGGGAACATTCCAGCGCGAGTCGAGTCGTTTTTTTGCCATGAGGTGCTGATTTTGCGCTTGACGCGTTTCCTACCACTTCATCTAGCGTCTTATTGGACTACATGGCTTTCTTATTGGCCTGCGCGTCCAGTGCGGCGTTAAGTTCTTCAGGCTGCCAGTCGCCCGCCAATGCCTCTGCCACCAAGGCAGCTTGTGTTTTGGGGGCCATGCCGCCCAGAGGCGGGTCGCGGTCGAGGTTGGTGGGGAAGCTGTAGCCTTCGGCGCTGGCGGCGATGGTGTTGGCGATCTGATCCGGGGTCAGGCTTCCATCCTGCTGCGCGGCGCGGAGGGTGGGATAAAGCGCCTTTACCATGGCGTTGCGATCCACAGTTTCCATTGCACGGCCATAGGCGGAGGAGACCTGAAACAGGTTCACCATGCGGCGGATATCGGCGCTGCGGTTGGCGCCCGCCGCGTGCAGGAGTGCGGGTGAGAAGAACAGCATATCACCCTTTTCCAACGGGATTTGCACATGGTTTTCAACGAAGTAGTCGCGCACATCGGCGCGGCCCATGGCGAGATAGCCTGCATCATAGGCCTGTGAGAACGGGAGGAGTTGGGTCGGGCCGGATTCGATGGTGGCATCGACATGGGCGATGGCGCCCTGCAGGGTGAGCAGGGGCGAGAAAAGTTGGACGTGGCGGGGATAGCGTTCAATCTGCGCGGCGGATTGAAAGCCGAGGTGATAATCGCGATGCGGTGACTGCGCCGCGCCGCCCGGATTGACCACGTTCAACTGCGCCGTCATCTGGTAGAACGGGCCAAGCCACGCCTCGGAAATCGCGGCCAGAAACGGGTTGGCATAGTAGCGGGCGAAGTTGCCGGGATCGGCAAGGCAATGTTTTTCAAGTGAATTCCACAGCCTGTCATTCGCCCCCGGCTTGGCGAAGTGATCCCCGCCACCGCTGCCTGCGCGGTTCTGATCGGCGATCAGCTGCCAGAAGATGGCGCTGGCCTGATCAAGCATATCCAGATCGGGTTCGGCATGTTTCAGGACCACGACGCCGGGGCCGGTGAGCATGGCATCGGCCCATTCGGCCATGAGGGCGCGACGCTCGGACGGATCGGACAGGGTGGGAAGAAGCGCAGGGCAATCGTAGATCAGGACATTCTTCTGAACATCGGCGGCAAAGGGGTAATCTGCCTTTGAAACCGTTTGGGAACAGAGGGTTATCAGGTCTTCGATACGGCAATCCTCGGCCCGCAGGTAGGCGCGGGCCGCGCGGGTGGCGGTTGTGGAATGGTTGAGCATGGGATCCTCCCCGATCCTGATTTCGGGAAGTGTGCGACGGGCGCGGCGCATGGGCAAGGGTGCGGCTGACGGTGTTTCGTCAAAGCTTGTGCGCGGCAAGCCTTTGATAATGCGGCAAAGCCTGTTCCACGAGGGGGGCATATTCGGCGGGCAGGGTGGGAAGCGGACCTTCGGGATCGCCAAAGCCGGTGGAGGCGTGAACCGCGTTGTACCAGTGCGGGGCCCAAACACCATCATAGGGCTTGGGTCCGGCGCGCCAGTGCAGCATGTTTTCCGTGAAGGGAATGCCCAGCGCGGTGCAGAGTTTTGTCAGTGATTCCCGTGGGTTGGCGCGGATATCGGCGCTGTCGATCACAAGGGGTGGGCGGCCTGTCCAACCGGCGACCTGATCGAAAAGCTCGGCCTGTTGGACAAAGCCGATATCGGCCAGTGTCGGGGCTTCGCGTTTCTGGCTGTAGCTGGCCACGACGCGGACGGGGTGGCGGATCAGGAAGACGTTGGTGAGCGCGCGCATGAAGCCCCGATCAAATTCCGGGATCATGTGGAGTGTCATATGTTTCTGATAATGCAGCGCTTTTCCATCCGGCGTCGGCCCGGTGCAGGTGGCGGCGATGCGGGTGGGATCGGTATCATCGGTGGCGATGATGGCATCGCGCATGGGGTGATCGATGCCCGTGCGCGCCAGATAGGCGGCGTAGAAGGGTTCGTCCCAGACGGCACAATCGCCGCGTGCAGCGAAGGCGTACATCATGGCGGTAGACAGGTTCCGGGGACCGGACCACATGGCGATTTTCATCTGTTTTCCCTGTGCAGACGGTGGTGCAGCGCGCTGTGCAGACAGTTGTGCACACGCTACGAACGGGCGATCAGGGCTTTGTAAAGATCGCGAAGGCGCTGGGTCATCGGCCCCATCTGCCCGTTGCCGATCTGTCGCCCGTCAATGCTGCCCACGGGGGTTTGCGCGCCGAAGGTGCCGGTCAGAAACGCTTCATCCGCGCCGTAGGTATCGACGAGGCTGAAGTTGCGTTCAAAGACCGGGATGCCGTTTTCACGGCAAAGGTCGATGACCTTTTGGCGCGTGATGCCGTTCATGCAGTAGTCGCCTGTGCTGGTCCAAACCTGGCCCTTGCGGACGATGAAGAAGTTGCAGGCATTGGTGGTGTTCACGAAACCATGGACATCGAGCATCAGCGCCTCATCCGCGCCGGCCTTTTGCGCGGCGATACAGGCGAGGATGCAGTTCAGTTTGGAATGGCTGTTCAGCTTTGGGTCCTGCGTCATGGGCAGGCCGCGCAGGTGGGGGACGGTGGCAAGAGTGATGGGGCGCGGGATTTTGGGGCGTGAGTGTTCCATGATGATGGCCACCGTCGGCCCCTGTTGCGACAGGCGCGGGTTCTGGAACGGCCGGGTCTTTACCCCGCGCGTGACCATCAGGCGGCAATGGGCATCCGTGACCATTGCATTGGCCTTTTGCGTCTCTAACACGGCGGAAATCATCTGATCCGGGGTCATCGCGATATCGAGGTCGATGGCCTTTGCCGCCTCATACAGCCGGTCCATATGTTCGGTTATGAAGGCCCATTTGCCATCGTAAAGGCGGATGCCTTCCCAGACGCCATCACCCAGCATGAAGCCCGAGTCGTAAACCGAGACGAGCGCATCCTTTTTCGGAACGATGCGCCCATTCACGTAGATCAGGATGCTTTCGTTGCGGATGTCTTCTTCGGCGGCGTGGGTAGAGACGTGATCTGTCATGGGTGGCCCCTGTTCTTTGCGGCAAAGGCTAAAGGGCGCGGGAAAGAAGGGAAAGGGGCGGCGTTACATGTACGGGCCGTCACCTTGCCGTGACATCACGGCAGGGTGAGTTGCCGGGCGCGGGCGGGCAGGAGAGGGTTTTCCCAAAAGGGAGACCGCCCATGCACCGCTTGTTCACCACCACCGCCGTTGCCGTAACCTTGTGCCTTTCTGCCGTCTTGGGCAGCGCCAGCCATGCCGCCACCGAAAAGGCGGTGGTTGCGGGGGGCTGTTTCTGGTGCGTGGAGGCGGATTTCGAAAAGGTCCCCGGCGTGCGATCGGTGGTGTCTGGCTATACCGGCGGCGCGGTGGCGGACCCAACCTACAAACAGGTGACGGCGGGCGGGACCGGGCATTATGAGGCGGTCGAGATCACCTTTGACAATTCGCAGATCAGCTATGACGAGGTGATGCGCCTGTTTCTGCGATCCATCGATCCGCTGGATGCCGGTGGGCAGTTCTGCGACCGGGGAGACAGCTATCGATCTGCCATTTTCGTCTCTGACAATGCCCAAAAGGCGTCAGCAGAGGCAGCAGTGGGTGAGGCATCGACGGCGTTGGGGCAACGGGTGGTGACGCCCGTTCTGGCGGCGGGACCATTCTATGCGGCGGAAGAGTATCACCAAGATTACTACAAAAGCCGGGACATCGTGATCACCCGCGCCGGGCCAAAGCAGAAGCGCAACGCCTATGCCTTTTACCGTGAGGGATGCGGGCGCGATGCAAGGGTAAAGGCGGTTTGGGGCGATCAGGCGGCCTTTGCCAAGTAGGCGGCCCGATCATCCCCTTTTCGCGGTGATGCCGCCAAGATAGGGTCGGCCCCGTATAGGGGGACCGATGACCGAAGACACCGTCACGCCGATGATGGCGCAGTATCTGGAGATCAAGGCGCAGAATGCCGGTGCGCTGTTGTTCTATCGGATGGGCGACTTTTACGAGATGTTCTTCGATGATGCGGTCGCGGCGGCAGAGGCGCTGGATATCGCCCTGACGAAGCGGGGGTTTCATCTGGGCGAACCCATCGCGATGTGCGGGGTGCCGGTTCATGCGGCCGAGGGATATCTGCTGACGCTGATCCGCAAGGGATTTCGCGTGGCGATTGCCGAGCAGTTGGAAGACCCAGCCGAGGCGAAGAAGCGCGGTTCGAAATCGGTGGTGCGGCGCGATGTCGTGCGGCTGGTGACGCCCGGCACGCTGACCGAAGACGCGCTGCTAGAGGCGCGGCGGCACAATTTCCTGTGCGCCTTTGCCGAAGTGCGGGATGAGGCGGCTTTGGCTTGGGCCGATATCTCGACCGGGGAGTTCCGCGTGATGCCCTGCCCCCCTGCCCGGCTTGGACCCGAACTGGCCCGGCTGGCCCCGCGTGAAGTGCTGATGAGCGAGGCGCGCGATGGCGATTTGGCCGGATTAGTGACGGAATCCGGTGCCGCGCTGACACGGCTTGCGCGGGGATCGTTCGATTCCGTTTCGGCCGAGAAGCGGCTGTGCGCGCTGTTCGATGTTGGCACGCTGGAGGGGTTTGGTCGGTTTGACCGGGCTGAACTGTCCGCCATGGGTGCGCTGGTCGATTATCTGGATCTGACCCAGCGGGGTAAGTTGCCCCTGCTGCGGCCCCCGGTGAAGGAAGCGCCGGGCGGGGCGATGCAGATTGATGCGGCGACACGGCGCAATCTGGAACTGACGCAAGCGCTGAGCGGCGGGCGGGACGGATCGTTGCTGGCGGCCGTTGACCGGACGGTAACCGCGCCGGGAGCGCGGCTGCTGGAGCGGCGGGTATCGTCCCCGTCGCGCGACCTTTCGGTGATCCATGCGCGGCTGGAATCGGTGCGTTTTCTGCTGGAACAGAGCCTTTTGCGGGCAGAATTGCGCGATGCGTTGCGGCGCGTGCCGGATATGGACCGCGCGCTGTCGCGGCTGGCACTGGATCGGGGCGGCCCGCGCGACATGGCGGCGATCCGGGCAGGGCTGACGCAGGCCGTTTCCGTTGCGGCGCGGCTGGAAGGGGCGCCGGTGCTGCTGGCGGATGCCGCACGGGCGCTGGTGGGGCATGAGGCGCTGATAGACCTGCTGGATCAGGCGTTGGTGGCGGAACCGCCACTTCTGGCGCGGGATGGCGGGTTCATCGCCCCGGGATTTGATGCAGAACTGGATCAGGCGCGGCGGCTGCGGGATGAGGGGCGCGGCGTGATTGCCGGGATGCAGGCGGATTTCATCGCTGATACCGGCATTCAAAGCCTGAAGATCAAGCATAACAACGTGCTGGGCTATTTCATCGAGACCACCTCTACCCATGCCGAACGGATGCTATCGCCGCCACTGTCAGAGCGGTTCATCCACCGGCAAACGACGGCGGGGCAGGTGCGGTTTACCACGGTGGAGCTGTCCGAACTGGAAACGCGCATCCTGAATGCCGGGAACCACGCGCTGGAGATTGAGAAGCGGCACTACGAGTCGCTGCGTCAGGCGGTGTTGGCGCAGGCAGGCCCAGTAGGCGCGGCGGCGCGGGCTTTGGCAGAAGTGGACCTGACGGCCGCCTGGGCCGATCTGGCGGCGGAGGAAAACTGGGCCGAGCCAGTGGTGGATGATAGCCGCGCCTTCGTGGTGGAGGGCGGGCGGCATCCGGTGGTGGAGCGCGCGCTGCGGCGGCAGGGGGCGGGGCCGTTTGTTGCGAATGACTGCGCGCTGACCGAAGGAGAGACACCGGCAATCTGGCTGCTGACCGGGCCGAACATGGCGGGTAAATCCACCTTTCTGCGGCAGAACGCCTTGATCGCGCTGTTGGCGCAGGCGGGAAGCTACGTTCCCGCGTCGCGCGCGCATATCGGGGTGGTCAGTCAGTTGTTCAGCCGGGTTGGCGCGGCGGATGATCTGGCGCGGGGGCGGTCCACCTTCATGGTGGAAATGGTGGAAACGGCGGCGATCCTGAATCAGGCGGATGACCGGGCACTGGTGATCTTGGATGAAATCGGGCGCGGCACGGCCACCTATGATGGGCTGTCCATCGCCTGGGCCACGATGGAACATCTGCATGGCGCAAATCGCTGCCGCGCGCTGTTTGCCACGCATTACCATGAAATGACGGCACTGGCGGGCAAGCTGCCCGGGGTAGAAAACGCCACGGTGCGGGTGAAGGAATGGGAAGGCGACGTGATCTTCCTGCATGAGGTGCAGAAGGGCGCGGCGGACCGATCCTATGGCGTGCAAGTGGCGCGGCTGGCAGGTTTGCCTGCGGCTGTGGTGGACCGCGCCAAGGTGGTGCTGGAGGCGCTGGAATCCGGCGAAAGACAGGGCGGCGCGCGACCCAAGGCCTTGATCGACGATCTGCCGCTGTTCAGCGTGGCGCAATCCGCCCCCCCTGCCCCACGCGTTGTGGCAAAGGAATCAGCCGTCGAGGCGCGCTTGAAGCAAGCGCATCCGGATGAGATGACGCCGATGGACGCTTTGCGTCTGGTCTACGAGCTTAGAGAGCTTTTAAAACCCTAAGCCCTATCTTCTCTGGAAAAATATCCCACGGGGGTCCGGGGGTGTGAAACCCCCGGTCCCGCACGCACCATCAAGCGCCGGTGTTGGAGGATACGCCCACCTGCGCGGGGCGCAGCAGGCGATCGTGCAACATGAAGCCTTCGGTCATCACCTGGATGATCTGGCCGGCCTTTGTGCCGGGAAGCGGGGCTTCGAACATCGCTTCGTGGTTCTGCGGATCGAACATGTCGCCCACTTTCGGGGTGATCGGCTTCATCCCGTGGCGGGTCATTACGTTGGTCAATTCGCGCAGGGTCAGCTGCACGCCATCAAACAGCGCGGCGGCGGCGGCTTTTTGTTCATCGGTCGCCGCGGCAAGCGCGCGGTTGAGGTTGTCAAACACGGGCAGCAGATCGCGGGCAAGGCGGGTGCTGCCATATTGTTCAGCCTCACGCCGGTCGCGCTCACCGCGCTTGCGGGTGTTTTCGGCATCGGCGAGGGCGCGCATGAACCGATCGCGGAAATCATCCCGCTCGGCCCGCAGGGCCTCTACCTCTGACTCGGCGGTCAGATCGTCGAGCCCTTCTTCAATGGCGAATTCTTCGGATACCGTCTTTTCGTCAGCCATCATTCAAAGCCTTTTCACTTGCCCCGTTCGGACATCAACCGCCCGACGAGTTGCGCCGTGTAATCCACGATCGGCACGATCCGCCCGTAATTGAGCCGGGTCGGTCCGATCACGCCCACGGCGCCGATAATCTTTCGGTCCGCGTTCATATAGGGAGAAACGACGAGACTTGAACCGGAAAGTGAAAAGAGCTTGTTCTCGGACCCGATAAAAATGCGGACACCTTCACCGGTTTCTGCAAGTTCGAGAAAATCGGCGATGTCACGCTTGCGTTCGAGGTCATCGAACAGGGTGCGGACACGGTCGATATCGGTGGATTCTTGTTCCAGCAGGTTGGAGCGACCGCGCACGATGAGCCGCTCCGAGGTTTCGCCGGGGTTTTCCCAGACGGCGAGACCGGATTCCACCAGATCGCGGGCAAGCGAATCGATTTCCTGCCGCCGCTTGGAGATTTCCGAGGTCATGGTGCGGCGGAGTTCCGTCAGCGTCTTGCCCTCGGCGAGCGCGTTCAGGAAATTTGCTGCCTCACGCATGGAAGACGGGGTCTGCCCCGGCGGCGGGGTGAAGATGCGGTTTTCGACCTGACCATTGGCAAAGACCAGCACCACAAGGGCGCGGTCCTGCGAGAGAGAGACGAATTCGATATGGCGGATCGGTGCCTCGACCTTGGGCGCGAGCACGAGGCTGGCACCGCGGGTGATGCCGGACAAGGCCGCGCCGATGTGATCAAGGAGCGAGGTTACATCCTGATCGTTCTGGCCAAGGGTGGCGTCGATCCGTTCACGGTCTTCTTCCGCCACAGTCCCCACTTCCAGCAGGCTGTCGACGAACATACGCAGGCCCATTTGCGTGGGGATTCGACCTGCCGAGATATGCGGGCTGTCGAGAAGGCCAAGAAATTCGAGGTCTTGCATGACGTTGCGGATGGTGGCGGCAGACAGCTTTTCCGACATGGACCGTGTCAGCGTGCGCGACCCGACGGGATCGCCGGATTCGAGATACCCTTCGACGACGCGGCGAAACACCTCGCGCGAGCGGTCATTCATTTCGGAAAGGATCTTTGAACCGTCTGTCATCGTTCTGAAACCCCTGTGTCATGGCCATTATCGGGGCCACGGCCGAGGCGTCAATCGGGGTTGCATCTGGGGGACTGGGTTGCATATCTGGCCCATACCCAAAAAGGATGATCCGATGCGCCCCTCTGGCAGACAATTGAACGAAATGCGGCAGGTTACAATCGAAACCGGCGTGATGAAGCATGCCGAAGGGTCGTGCCTGATCAAGATGGGCGAAACCCATGTGCTGTGTTCGGCCACGATCGAGGACAAGGCGCCGCCGTTTCTGAAGAATACGGGGCTGGGCTGGGTGACGGCGGAATATGGGATGCTGCCGCGCGCAACCAACAGCCGGACACGGCGTGAAGCTGCGGCGGGCAAGCAATCGGGGCGGACGCAAGAGATTCAGCGCCTGATCGGGCGGGCGTTGCGGGCGGGCGTGGACCGGTCGGCGCTGGGGGAACGGCAGATTGTGATTGATTGCGATGTGATCCAGGCGGATGGCGGGACGCGCTGCGCCTCGATCACCGGGGGTTGGGTCGCGTTGAAGATGGCGGTGAACAAGCTGCTGAAGGCGGGCGTCATCGTCAGCGATCCGATGATCGACCATGTCGCCGCCGTATCCTGCGGGATTTATGCCGGCCAAGCCGTGCTGGATCTGGATTACGCCGAGGATTCGACGGCTGGGACGGATGGCAATTTCATCCTGACCGGGCGCGGGCGGCTGATCGAGGTGCAGATGAGCGCGGAAGGCGCGACGTTCAGCCGGGCCGAGATGGGGGAATTGCTGGACCTGTCCGAGGCAGGCTGTGCGCAGCTGGTGGCGGCGCAGAAGGCGGCGCTGGGGCTGTGACCATGCGGAAGTTCACCGGGGATCGGCTGGTTGTCGCCACGCATAACAAGGGCAAGCTGGAAGAGATTTCAGCCTTGTTAGAGCCGTTTGCGGTGGCGGTGACCAGCGCCGGGGAATTGGGTCTGGCAGAGCCGGAAGAAACGGAAAGCACCTTCATCGGCAATGCGCGGATCAAGGCGCATTTTGCGGCGCAGGCGAGCGGATTGCCTGCGCTTGCCGATGACAGCGGAATCAGCATCGACGGTCTGGGTGGTGCGCCGGGGGTATACACGGCGGATTGGGCGGAAACGCCGAAGGGCCGGGATTTCGGGATGGCGATGACGCGGGCCTGGACGGAGTTGGAGGCGGCACAGGCCCCCTACCCCCGGACGGCGCAGTTCCGCTGCACGCTGGTCATGGCCTGGCCGGATGGGCATGACGAGGTGTTCGAGGGCGTGATGCCCGGGCAAGTGGTGTGGCCGATGCGGGGGGATCAGGGGCATGGCTATGACCCGATCTTTCAGCCCGACGGGTTTGACGTGACCTTTGGCGAAATGGATCGCTGGAAGAAGAACGAGATCAGCCATCGCGCCGATGCGTTCCGCAAGCTGGTAGAGGGGTGTTTCACATGAAGCGTATATCGACCGGATCGCCGTTCGAAGCGACGATGGGCTATAGCCGGGCCATCGTGAAGGGCGGGTGGTGCTTTGTTTCGGGCGTGACGGGGTATGATTATGCCACGATGACCATGCCCGAAGACGTGGCCGATCAGGCGCGGAACTGTTTTCGCACCATCCGCGGCGTTCTGGAACAGGGCGGGTTCACGATGGAGGATATCGTGCGCGTGCAATACACGGTGACGGATGTGGCGCTGGTGGATGCGCTGATCCCGGCGCTGGGTGAAGCGATGGGCGAGATTCGCCCGGCGGCGACGATGGTGATTGCGGGATTGATCCGGCCGGAGATGAAGGTTGAGATCGAGGTGACGGCCTTCAGGGGGTAGTGGATGGATGACTGGCGGGCCGGGGGCTTTGGGCTTTATATTCATTGGCCCTTTTGCCAGTCGAAATGCCCCTACTGCGATTTCAACAGCCATGTTGCGGCCAGCATCGACCAGCGACGTTGGCGCGATGCCTATCTGCGCGAGATTGCGCGGGTGGGCGCAGAAACGCCGGGGCGGGTGTTGCAGACAGTGTTTTTTGGCGGCGGCACACCGTCATTGATGGAGCCGGAGATCGTGGCCGATGTGCTGGCCGCTGTGCGGGCGACCTGGCCCATGGTGAATGACCCTGAGATCACGCTGGAGGCCAATCCCGGATCGGTGGAAGCCGGGCGGTTTCGCGGGTTCCGGGATGCCGGGGTGAACCGGATTTCCATGGGTGTGCAGGCGCTTAACGATGCTGATCTGCGGCGGTTGGGGCGGTTGCATTCTGTGACGGAAGCGAAGCAAGCATATGATATTGCTAGGAATTGTTTTGATCGGGTGAGTTTTGACCTGATCTATGCGCGGCAGGATCAGACGCTGGATCACTGGCGCGCGGAATTGACCGAGGCACTGTCGATGGCGGTAGACCATCTGTCGATGTACCAGCTGACGATTGAGGACGGCACCGCCTTTGGCGACCGGTTTGCGCGAGGCGGGCTGAAGGGCCTGCCGGATGAGGATGCTCAGGCCGATATGTATGCGGTGACACAGGAGGTTTGCGCCGCGCATGGAATGCCAGCCTATGAGGTTTCCAACCATGCACGACCAGGGGCGGAGAGCCGGCACAATCTGGTGTATTGGCGGATGGGGGATTATCTTGGCATCGGCCCCGGCGCGCATGGGCGTGTAACGCTGGACGGGCAGCGCTGGGCGACGGTTGCGCCGAAGGCTCCGGGCGCCTGGTTGGCGATGGTGGAAGCCGGACAGGCCGGAGAAACCCCGCGGGAGCCGGTTCTGAGCGAAGAGCAGGCGACGGAATATCTGCTGATGAGCCTGCGGCTGAGCGAAGGGACGGACATCGCGCGCTATGAAGCGCTTGCGGGGGCGGCGCTGGATGCAGCAAAGCTGACCGATCTGGGTGCGATGGGGTTGATTGAGGTCGGGGACGGCCGGTTGCGCGCCACGCCGGCAGGGCGGGCGGTGCTGAACGGGGTGCTAAGGGAACTGCTGGTATAGGGGGCGCTGTACGCGCCCGCCTTAGTTTGGCACGTCGCGGGGGATGAGCGACAGCACGCGGCAGAGCAGATCAAGATCGTCGAGCGTGCGGTAGCGGATCGTCAGCGCCCCACCATCCCCCGCCGTCCCGTGATCAATCGTCACCCGCATGTTGAGATTGGCGGACAGGTCATTCTCCAACGCGCGGGTATCGGCGTCCTTGTCGGATTTACCGCGCGGGCCGCTTGCCTTGCCCGTGCCCTTTTTCGCCGGATTGCGGGCGAGATCTTCGGTTTCGCGAACCGAGAGGTTGCGCGTGATAACCTGGCGCGCGAGTTCCGACGCATTGGGGGCCGTGATCAGGGCGCGGGCATGGCCTGCCGAGATTTTCCCTTCACGAACAAAGACTTGCACATCTTCGGGCAGATTGAGAAGGCGCAGGAGGTTGGCGATGTGACTGCGGCTTTTCGACAGCGCCTCGGCCAGTTTTTCCTGTGTATGACCGAAGCGTTCCATCAACTGACGGAAGGCGAGCGCTTCTTCGATTGCGTTCAGATCGGCGCGCTGGATGTTTTCGATGATGGCGACTTCGATCACTTCGGAGTCGGTGAAATCGCGGATGATTGCGGGCAGTTCGTGCAGTTGCGCCAGTTGCGCAGCACGCCAGCGCCGTTCGCCGGCGACGATTTCAAAGCGGCCGTCCGGCATGGCGCGCACGATCAGCGGCTGAATAACGCCTTTGGCGCGGATGGACGCAGCGAGTTCCTGCAACGCTTCGGGCTGAAAATCCCGGCGGGGCTGGTTTGGGTTGGGGACCAGCTTTTCGACCGGGATCAGCAGATCGGCGCGGCGGGGGCGATCCGGGGTTTGGGGATCGGATTCGACGCTGACATCGGCCATCAGGGCAGAAAGTCCACGGCCAAGGCTGCGGCGTTCGGGTTTCTTTTCCATCAGGCGTGCTCCTCGGTGCGGTCGAGCGGGTGGCGTGCGGTGAGTTCGGCGGCGAGGGCGCGGTAGGCCTCGCTCCCCTTCGACGCCGAGTCATAGGCGAGGACCGGAAGAGCGAAACTTGGCGCTTCGGACACGCGGACATTGCGGGGGATGATGGTCTTGAACACCAGATCGCCGAGGTTTTCGCGCGCGTCGGTTTCGACCTGCTGGCTCAACCTATTGCGGCCATCATACATGGTAAGCACTACACCTTCGATCCGGAGGTTGGGATTTGCGGTCTGACGCACCTCTCGCACCGTCAGCATCAGTTGCGACAGGCCTTCGAGGGCGAAGAATTCAGATTGCAGCGGCACCAGCACAGAGTGGCAGGCAATCATGGCGTTGACGGTGAGCAGGCTGAGCGAAGGGGGGCAGTCGATCAGGATGAAATCGAGCGCGTATTGATCAATCGCTGGCTGGCGCAGGGCATCGTGCAGCAGGAAACTGCGCTTTTCATTGGCGACGAGTTCAATATCGGCCGAGGACAGATCGGCATTGGCGGGGCAGATCAGCAGGCCGGGGATGTTGGTCTTTTGGATCACCGAATCGAGCGGGGCGTCATCAAGAAGGAGGTCATAGGTTGTGACCTTGCGCTGTACAGCATCAACCCCGAGGCCCGTTGAGGCGTTTCCCTGCGGATCGAGATCCACCAGCAGAACGCGTGCACCGATTTCTGCCAGCGCAGCGGCAAGGTTGATAGCTGTCGTCGTCTTGCCGACGCCGCCCTTTTGATTGGCGATGGCGATGATGCGTGGCTGTTTCGGGCGGCTGGGGTCAGACATGGGTGATGGCTTTCACGGCAAGTATGGCACCCTGAGGATCGGTGGCGCTGGAATGGGGCGTGATGTCGAAGTGCCAGTCTTTGCGGGCTTCTGCAACCTCGTCTCGCCAGGTTGCGCCTTTTGGAAACAGGGCGATGCCCCCTGCCCCGAGATGACTTTGCGCAAAACCAAGTAGCACAGGGAAAGACGCCAAGGCGCGGGCAGACAGGACATCTGCGTTCTGTGGGGGTGTCGTTTCGATTCGATTCGCAAGAATCGTTGGGTTGACGCCAAGATCACGGCTTGCCTGACGCAGGAAAGTGGCCTTTCGCTGATCCGCCTCTATCATCGTGATCGACAGGTGGGGACGCAGATCTGCGGCGAGGCAGGCGATAACGAGACCGGGAAAGCCGCCACCGCTGCCCATATCGACCCATTGCCGGGCCGTTGCCGGAGCAAGGTTGAAAAGCTGCGCGGAATCAAGGATGTGGCGATCCCAAGTCTTTTCGACAGTGGATTTTGAGACGAGGTTGATCGCTGGATTCCACTTGGCCAGCAGCGTTTCAAGCCGTTCCAACCGATCCAGCGTTTCACGTGAAACACCGTCGGGCAGCGCATTGACCGTCATGCGCTGGCCTTGTTGCGCTGCGCCTTGCGCAGATGGGCGAGGATAAGCGTCAGTGCGGCTGGCGTCATTCCCTCGATCCGGCCAGCATGGGCGAGTGTGGGCGGGCGTTGGCGCGCGAGTTTGACGCCAAGTTCGTGAGAGAGCCCAGGCATTGCCGCGTAATCCAGATCGTCCGGGAGAACTGTTTCCTCCTCGCGCTGAAGAAGACGTGCGTCCTGTTCCTGACGGTGGAGGTATTGCGCATAAAGCGCGTCGATGGCGGTTTGTTCGCGGATCGGCGCGGGCATCGCGGCAAAGTCGGGAAAAAGCAGCTCTACAGCGGGACGCGCTTCTTCACCAAAGGCAAGAAGATCATAGCCGCTGCGCCGCGCGCCATCCTGGCTTACGGTGATTGCCGATCCCGCAAGGTCCTTGGACGACAGGCGCCGCGAATCGAGGATTGTGCGTGCTTGGGCGAGCAGCGCGGTCTTTTGTTCAAAGGCGCGCGCCCGGGGATCGCGCACGCAGCCCAGGGCAATGCCCATTGGCGTGAGGCGTTGATCGGCGTTGTCGGCGCGCAAAGCGAGGCGGAATTCCGCGCGGGACGTGAACATCCGATAGGGTTCGGTCACGCCCCGACTAAGGAGATCGTCGATCATCACACCGATGTAACTGTCGGTCCGGGACAATGTGATCGGATCGCGACCCAATGCCCGTGCTGCCGCGTTCAAACCGGCAACAAGGCCCTGTGCGGCGGCCTCTTCATAGCCGGTTGTCCCATTGATCTGGCCCGCGAAGTACAAGCCGGGGCAATCG
Source organism: Fuscovulum sp. (assembly GCA_035192965.1). Classification (NCBI taxonomy): domain Bacteria; kingdom Pseudomonadati; phylum Pseudomonadota; class Alphaproteobacteria; order Rhodobacterales; family Paracoccaceae; genus Fuscovulum; species Fuscovulum sp. The sequence continues at coordinate 330,708 of CP136571.1, forward strand.
CGCAGTTCTAGCGTATGTCGCAAACAGCGCGGATCGAAATAGTCGTATTCGATCGCGTAACCGGGCTGGAGAATTGTAACATTTTCAAGCCCCTGAATAGACCGGACATAGTCTTGCTGCACCTGAGTCGGGAGCGAGGTTGAGATACCATTGGGATAGACGGTGTCGTCATCAAGCCCTTCAGGTTCAAGGAAAACCTGATGCGAGGTCTTGTCGGAAAAGCGCACGACCTTGTCTTCAATCGACGGGCAGTAGCGAGGACCCACGCCTTCGATATGGCCGCCATACATTGCAGAGCGATCAAGATTGGCGCGGACGATGTCATGCGTTTGTTCGTTCGTATGCGTGATGCCGCAGCTGATCTGGCGGGCTTCGGGTGCCGTGCTGAGGAAGGAAAACAGAACCGGGTCTTCATCGCCGGGCTGCATTTCCAGCCTGTCCCAGTCGATCGTCTTGCCCGACAGTCGCGGTGGTGTGCCGGTTTTCAGGCGCCCGCGCGGCAGGTCCATCTCAGCCAGCCGCATGGCAAGGGGAACCGCAGGGCGATCCCCCATCCGGCCACCGGGTTGCTGTTGATTGCCGATATGGATCAAGCCGTTCAGGAATGTGCCCGCTGTCAGGATGACCGCCGCCGCATCAATCCGGCTGCCATCCTGAAGAATGACGCCCGTCACTTGCCCGGCGCTGCGGATCAGATCGATCACTTCCCCTTCGACAACTTGAAGCAGCGGTTCTGCGGACAGTAGGCGCTGCATGGCTTGCCGATAAAGCTTGCGGTCGGCTTGTGCGCGGGGGCCCTGCACTGCGGGGCCTTTCCGGCGGTTCAGCAGCCGGAACTGGATGCCCGCGCTATCTGCCGCGCGCGCCATGACGCCATCCAATGCATCAATCTCACGCACCAGATGGCCTTTGCCCAAGCCACCAATCGCCGGGTTGCAGGACATGACCCCGATCGCATCCGCGCGCAGCGTGACCAGGGCGGTCCGTGCCCCCATGCGCGCCGCCGCAGCGGCCGCTTCTGATCCGGCATGGCCGCCGCCGATGACGATGACATCAAACTGTTTCACGTGAAACGTCCTTACTTTCCGATACAGAAGCTGGAGAAAATCTCATCCAGCAGATTTTCCACATCCACCCTGCCGACCAGAGCTTCGAGGGCGCGGATGGCGATGCGCAGGTCCGCAGCCGCAAGCTCTGCCCGCGCTGCGCCCTTCTCTATCTCAACCCGCGCCGATTCCATAGCCCCGATCGCCCGTTCAATGGCCAGTCGATGCCGCTCACGCGTAACAAGCCCGGCACCGGCGCTGCGCGCCAGAAGCCGTTCACCGATAGCCGCAATCAGTTCCGGCACGCCCTGCCCCGTCTTGCCGGAAACGCCCTTGCCCGTGACATCTGCCTTGCCAGGCAGCGTAATGTCGTCGGGCATCGGCATAATCCCCGGAGCATCCTCACCGCTTTCCAGAAAAACCCGCAGGTCCGCGGACTTTGCCCGCTCCAGCGCGCGTTCGATGCCGATCTGTTCAACAGGGTCCGCCGTTTTGCGCAGTCCGGCCGTGTCCAGCAAGGTAACGGCCAGCCCGCCGATATCCATGCGCACTTCGATAACATCGCGCGTGGTTCCAGCGAATTCTGACGTGATCGCCGCATCGCGACCAGCCAAGGCATTCAAAAGCGTCGATTTCCCCGCATTTGGCGCACCCACGATCGCAACTTCGAACCCGTCACGAATCCGCTCTGCTGCATGCGACCCGGCAACTTCGCGCCGGAGATCCACCAGCACATCATGTGTCAGGTCCATCACCTCTGGTGTTACATCCACCGGCACATCTTCATCGGCGAAATCGATTGTCGCTTCGATCAGCGCGGCCGCACGGATCAGCTTTCTGCGCCATTCCTCTGCCCGCCGGCCAATGGCTCCGGACAGAACCCGCAGCGCCTGCCGCCGCTGCGTCTCTGTCTCGGCATCGATCAGGTCTGCCAGACCCTCGACCTGGGCCAGATCCAGCCGCCCGTTTTCCAGCGCCCGCCGGGTAAACTCACCCGGTTCGGCCAAGCGCAACCCGGGCATGCCGGACAAGACGCGCATCACCGATTGCACCACAGCAAGCGACCCGTGCAGGTGCAGCTCTACCGATGGCTCACCCGTAAAACTTTCCCCCTGCGGAAAGACGAGAACAAGGGCCTGATCCAGCTCTACCCCGTTCCAGACAAGCCGCCGCAAAGAGGCGCGCCGCGCCGAGGGAAGGTCACCGCACAGCATCACCGCCGCGTCATGCGCCGCCGGGCCGGACAGGCGCAACACCGCCACCCCGGCCTTGCCGCGCGCGCTGGCCAAGGCATAGATCGTATCCATTAGGATATAACCCTTTGATTCAGAACACTTATGTGTTCATGGAATCGAAGAACTCCGAATTCGACTTTGTCTGTTTCAGCTTTGTCAGCAGGAATTCGATCGCGTCCGTCGTGCCCATCGGGTTCAGGATGCGGCGCAGGACATAGGTCTTTTGCAGATCGACCTTGTCGACCAAAAGATCCTCTTTCCGCGTGCCGGATTTCAGAATGTCGATGGCCGGGAACACGCGCTTGTCGGCGACCTTGCGGTCCAGCACGATTTCCGAGTTTCCGGTGCCCTTGAATTCTTCGAAAATCACTTCGTCCATCCGACTGCCGGTATCGATCAGCGCAGTGGCGATGATGGTCAACGATCCGCCTTCTTCGATGTTCCGGGCCGCGCCAAAGAACCGCTTGGGTCTTTGCAGGGCGTTGGCATCCACGCCACCGGTCAAAACTTTGCCCGAGGACGGAACGACGGTGTTGAATGCCCGGCCAAGGCGGGTGATAGAGTCGAGCAGGATCACGACGTCGCGCTTGTGTTCCACAAGCCGCTTGGCCTTTTCGATCACCATTTCGGCCACGGCCACATGGCGCGTTGCCGGTTCGTCAAAGGTTGACGACACGACTTCGCCCTTCACCGATCTTTGCATATCGGTCACTTCTTCGGGGCGTTCGTCGATCAGCAGGACGATCAGGTAGATCTCTGGGTGGTTCGTCGCGATGCTGTGGGCGATGTTCTGCAACAGAACCGTCTTACCCGTCCGCGGCGGGGCGACGATCAACGCACGCTGGCCTTTGCCGATGGGGCAGACCAGATCGATGATCCGGGCCGAACGGTCCTTGATCGTGGGATCTTCGATCTCCATCTTCAGCCGCTCATCGGGATACAGCGGCGTCAGGTTGTCGAAATGCACCTTATGACGGGCGCGTTCGGGATCATCGAAGTTGATCTTGGTGGCCTTCACCAGGCTGAAATACCGCTCATTTTCACGCGGGGCCTGAATCACGCCTTCGATGGAATCCCCTGTCCGCAGCGAAAACTGGCGGATCATTTCGGGGCTGACATAGATATCATCCGGACCGGGCAGATAGTTGGCCGAGGGGCTGCGCAAGAAGCCGAAGCCGTCTTGCAGCACTTCCAGAACGCCATCGCCGCCGATCTCGAACCCTTCTTCGGCATGTTCCTTCAGGATCTGGAACATCATCTCGCCCTTCCGCATGGAAGGGGCGTTTTCGATCTCCCACTCTTCGGCCATGGCCAGAAGATCGGCAGGTGTCTTGGCCTTGAGGTCGGAAAGGTTCAGGCGTTCGGTCGTCATGTGCGGATATGTCCTGAAGCGCCGTGCAGCTGCACGGGTTCGCCAGTATGGAAACGGGAAATGCGGTGGGCCGGACGGCCCTGCACCGTCGCACTTAAGCGGCGATGGCCTGAAAGTCAATCTTGCAGCAAGAACAGGGCCTGCCTGGCGGTCAGAACTTCACGATCACCGAAAAGACGATCACCAGCATCAGCAACGTCGGAACCTCGTTCATGATGCGGTACTGCCGCCCGGTCACGGTGTTTGCACCTGCCATGAAATCCTTTCGGCGCAGTCCAAGCCACATGTGAAACCATGTCATTCCCAGAACGGAAACCGCCTTCAGCCAAGGCCAGATTTCCGACCACGCTACGATGCCCGGTGTGAATACCAGCGCCAGGCCGAAGATCCAGGTGGCGATCATCGCCGGGTTCATGATCGCTTTCAAAAGCCGCCGTTCCATCGTCTGGAACAGCGTATCCGTCGGATTGCCTGATCCCACAACCTCGACATGATAGACGAACAGACGTGGCAGGTAGAACAGCCCGGCCATCCAGGCGATCACGGAAACCACATGCAACGATTTGATCCAAGGATACCAGTTCGCCAGAAAATCGCCCATCGTTTCACCCGTGTTTCGGTCTTTACCTCTTCTTCTTATCAATAAGGAATCTAAGAGAGAATGATGATGCAGGCCCTGTGGACAACGGAATTCACGTTGTCATCCCTGCTTTCTTCCACAGGGCGCAGGCTGTGGATGGATCAGGGAAAACGCTTCGCTCAGAACAGCGGACTGAAATAAATTGAATATAAACAATAAATTATGAAAAATCTCCTTGCTGACTTGTCCACAGGCGGTTGGTCGGCATTGCACCACTTTCCCGCCCATCCCCAGCCTTTGGAAATTCAAACCCACAGGTGGACAAATCGCCCCATCTGCCCGAACTATCCCCCGGCGTGATGTGGCCGGGCGTTCGTGTCGAAACTGGCCACAATCGCGCAGCCGGAACAAAAAGAGACTGTCCACAGCTTCACCCCCAAGGACCGATCATCATGCCCCGCCTGATCCTGGCCTCTGCCTCGCCCATCCGCCGCCAGCTTTTGGCACAGGCCGGGGTGCAGGCAGAGGCGTTACCCGCACGGATCGACGAAGATCAGGTCCGCGCCGCGCTGGAGGCGGAGGGGGCGAAGCCGCGCGATGTGGCGGATGCGCTGGCCGAGATGAAAGCGCGCAAGCTGGCCGAACGTCACCTTGATGCAGTGGTGATCGGCTGCGATCAGGTGTTGGAGTTCGAAGGCCAGGTTTGGGGCAAGGCGGAAACGTCTGATGCAGCGCGGGCACAGTTGATGGCGCTGCGTGGCAAAAGTCACAGGCTGATCTCTGCGGTCGTGTTATATGAGCAGGCAAAGCCCGTCTGGCGGCATGTGGGGGAGGTCAGGCTGACGATGCGTGTGTTTTCGGACGAGTATCTTGAAGGGTATCTGGAGCGAAACTGGGACGAGGTCCGCCATTCGGTGGGCTGCTATCAGTTGGAAGCGGAAGGTGTGCGCCTTTTCTCTGATGTGCAGGGCGATTATTTCACCGTTCTCGGCCTGCCGCTTCTTCCGCTTTTGAACCATCTTGGACAGCGGGGTTTCATTCCGGCATGACCGACCATCCCCGCATCCCGCTTGCCGCTGTCATCGGATCGCCCATAGCGCATAGCCGGTCACCTGCCCTGCATGGCTATTGGCTGAAACGCTATGGAATCAAGGGGTTCTATATCCCGATGGATGTGGCGCAGGCCGATCTTGCCACAGTGCTGCGCACGCTGCCCAAAATGGGGTTTGTCGGCGCGAATGTGACGATCCCGCATAAGGAGGCGATCCTTCAGATTGCGGATGTGATCTCGGATCGTGCCGCTTTGATTGGGGCGGCGAATACGCTGATCTTTCGCAAGGACGGGAAGATTCAGGCCGACAATACGGACGGTGCGGGGTTCATCGCCAATCTCCGCCAGAACGCGCCACACTGGGTGCCGTCCAGCGGCCCGGCGGCCGTGTTTGGTGCGGGCGGCGCCGCGCGCGCAGTGATCGCGGCGCTGATCGAAGTGGGCGTGCCGGAAATTCGCCTTGCCAACCGGACCCGTGCCCGTGCGGATGCGCTGCGGTCGGATTTCGGGGCCAAGGTGCATGTGCAGGAATGGGTGCAGGCCGATGCCATGATCGACGGCGCGGCCACGGTTGTGAACACCACATCGCTGGGCATGACGGGCAAACCCGATCTGGTTCTGCCCCTGGGGTCGCTGTCGCCGCAGGCTTTGGTGACCGATCTGGTCTATACCCCGCTGAAGACCCAGTTTCTGATCGAAGCTGAGGAGCGCGGCGCCACGGTGGTGGATGGTTTGGGCATGTTGCTGCATCAGGCCGCGCCCGGATTTGAACGCTGGTTCGGCCAGCGCCCCGAGGTGGATGAGGCGACGCGCGCCGCGGTGATGGCGGCATGAGGCCGTTTCGTCTTGGCCTGACCGGGTCTATCGGCATGGGCAAATCGACCACCGCAGCGATGTTCTTGGAAGAAGGCATTCCCGTCTGGGATGCAGATGCCGCGGTACATCGGCTCTATGCGCCCGGCGGGGCGGCGGTCGCGCCTTTGGCGGCACTTTGCCCGGCGGCACTGCGCGACGGCGGGATAAACCGTGCTGCGCTGAAGGACTGGATCGCCAGGGACGCATCTGCGCTGGCACGGATCGAGGCGGTGGTGCATCCGCTGGTGGCGGCGGACAGAGCGGCGTTTCTGGACGGGGCCAGTTCTGATATTGTGGTGCTGGATATTCCCCTGCTGTTTGAGAAGGGATCCGAGGCCGAGATGGACGCAACCCTGCTGGTCACCGCCCCGCCTGAGGTGCAGCGCGCGCGGGTGATGGCCCGCCCCGGCATGACCGAGGCGCAGTTCGCCACAATTCTCGCCCGCCAGATGCCCGATGCTGACAAACGCGCGCGGGCGACGCATATCATTGAAACCCTAAGCGTCGATGCGGCCCGCGCCGCTGTGCGCGCGCTGATTGCCTACATACGGAAAACCCACCATGCGTGAGATCGTTCTGGACACCGAAACCACCGGTTTTGAACCGACCGAGGGCCACCGCATCGTGGAGATCGGGGCGGTGGAGTTGTTCAATCATCTGCCCACGGGCCGCACCTATCACCAATACATCAATCCCGAACGCGGTATGCCGAAAGAGGCGTTTGAGGTGCATGGTCTGGGCGATGATTTCCTGCGCGACAAACCGGTGTTCAAGGCGGTGGGTCAGGCGTTTCTTGATTTCATCGGCGATGCGAAACTGGTCATTCACAACGCCGCCTTTGACATGAAGTTTCTGAATGCCGAACTGGAATGGGCGGGCCTGCCCGGCCTGCCCAATGACCGGGCGGTGGATACGCTGATGATCGCGCGCAAGCGGTTTCCGGGATCGCCTGCCTCGCTCGATGCGCTGTGCCGCCGGTTCGGGGTGGATAATTCGGCGCGGGAAAAGCATGGGGCGCTGCTGGACAGCGAAATTCTGGCCGAGGTCTATCTGGAACTGGTGGGCGGGCGGCAGCCGGATTTTGGGCTGTCGGCTGCATCCAACAATCAGCCATCCGGCCAGCAACGGACCGGCGCGGATGAGGTGTGGCGCCCCCGCCCTCGCCCTGCCCCATTGCCGCCCCGGATCAGTGAAGACGAGGCCGCCCGACATGCGGCTTTTGTCGCCAAGCTGGGCGATGGGGCGATATGGAAGAAGCGCGCCTGAGGGGCGCGCTTTTCCGGAAAATTCAGGATCAGATCAGTTGATCGGGGTGGCCGATGCCTGTGCGGCCTGCGCCGCCTGAGCGCGGCGGGCAAGTTCTTGCCGGTAGAGTGTCACGAAATCGACCGTGTCGATGTTCAGCGGCGGGAAGCCACCATCGCGCGTCACGTCGGAAATGATGCGGCGCACAAAGGGGAACACCAGACGCGGGCATTCGATCAGCAGGAAGGGGTGAAGCTGCTCTTCCGGCACACCTTCGACATGGAAGATCGCGCCATATTCGACTTCAAGCAGGAACAGCGTTTCGCCGTTCGTCTTGTTCTTTGACGTGCAGCGATATTTCGAGATCACGTCATACTGGTGGTCGGCCGGGCGCTTGCGGGCGTCCAGGCTGACGGCGACCTGGATATCGGGCTGCACATCGGCGCCCGAGATGCCCTTTTTGGCCACCATGTTTTCAAACGACATGTCGCGGATGAACTGCGCCAGAACCTGCATCCGGACTTGCGGCTGTGCGGCGTCAGTCGCGGCTTCGGGTTTCGGGGCGGTGGTTTCGTCGGCCATTCCTGTCACTCCTCGTCAATCCTTGGGGGCGTCCTGGGGTTGGCCCCGGGGTTGACGGCGTTCCTAGCAGGAAGGTGGCGCTGCCTCAATGCCTCGTCCAGCCGGACGGTTGGGTGGGCGGGCGGTTGGGATCGGGTTCGATTTCGACAAACTCGCCGTCGATCACGATGCCGTCACTGCGGCGGGCGGGTTGGTCAGACCGCATTGACGCAACGCCGAAACGCCGCGCCATCTGCGCGATCAGCAGGTGGCGAAACGGGGGGATCAGCAGCAGCGCGCCGAGGAAATCGGTCAGGAAGCCGGGCAAAATCAACAGGATCGCCGCGAGGGCAAGCAGTGCCCCGTCCCCCGCTGCGCCCAGCGGATCGCGCATCTGATCCATCTGCCGGCGCAGACGTTCGGCGCTGCGCAGGCCCTGCCGTTGCAACAGCGTGATGCCAAGGAAACCAGTGCCGATGACCACCAGAAGCGTCAGCCAAAGCCCGATCGCCCCGCCGATGGTGACGAAAAGTGCGATTTCGATCAGCGGCCAGGCCAGAAGAAGGGCGAAAACGGGCATCGGAGCGGTCCTTGAAGGCAAATCAGGGGGCGTGCCGTAGACAGGGGCGGCCATGAACCCTACATAAGGGCGCAGCATGGCAGATACCAACCCCTGCCGCCAAGACATGTTGAAACACAGCCCCTGCCAAAGCGTGGCATCGCACATTCGAGGTACCAATGAGCTCTTCCCTGATCCAGCTGCTTGTTCTGGCCGGGATCGCCGTTTTCCTGATTCTGAAGCTGCGTTCCGTGTTGGGAACACGGGAAGGATTTGAAAAACCGCCAATCCCGCTGGACGAAGTTCGTCCCGCCGCCAAGCCGCGCCGGGATTTCGAGGTGATCGAAGGCGGGCCGGACCGCGACATCACCGATCACGTTGCAGACGGAACGGATGCGGCCAAGGCGCTGGGGTCGATGAAGCTGGCTGAGCCGGGCTTTAACGTATCGGAATTCCTGTCCGGCGCGCGCGGTGCCTATGAGATGATCCTCATGGCCTATGAAAAGGGTGAGGTGGACAAGGTCCGATCGTTCCTGTCGCCGGAAGTGGCCGCCACCTTTGATGAGGCGATCCGCCTGCGCGTGGAACAGGGCCTGACGGTTGAGGCGACGTTCGTTGGCCTGCGCGAACTGGCGCTGCATGACGCGACCTTTGACCGCGACACGCGTGAGGCCGAGGTTTCGGTGCGTTTCGTGGGTGAGCTGACCTCGGTGGTCAAGGATGCCAACGGCGTGGTGATCGAAGGCAGCCCGAACGAGATCAAGCGGCAGCGTGATGTCTGGACCTTTGCCCGCAAGATGGGATCGAACGATCCCAACTGGCAACTTGTCGCCACCGGAGACTGATGCGTTCGGCCCTGGCAGCGGCTATGATGGCGGTCGCGATGATGACCGTGCCCAGCCATGCCGAAATTCTGCGATTTGCCGATCTGGAGGGATGGGCGGCCGATGACCATCGGGCCGCCCTTTCGTCTTTCCGGGAAACCTGCGGCTTGCTGGACGAATCCGATTGGGTGCCGCTGTGCAGGCTGGCGGAAGATGCGGGTGACAGCGCCGAAGGGGCGCGGCAGTTCTTCGAGCTGTTCTTTCGCCCTGTCGTGATCGGCGCGCCGCCCGCGCTGTTCACCGGGTATTATGAGCCAGAGCTGGAAGGGTCGCCGGTGCGCACGCCGCGCTTTGCCTGGCCCATCTATCGCCGTCCGCCGGAACTGCGCGATGGGCAGGTGTTTCACACGCGGGCCGAGATCGAGCGCGGCATCCTGCGCGGTCGGGGGCTGGAACTGGCCTGGCTGGATGATCCGGTGGATGTGTATTTCCTTCAGGTGCAGGGGTCGGGGCGTATCCGCATGCCCGATGGCGCGGTGGTGCGCGTGGGATATGCCGGGCGCAATGGCCATGCCTATCGGTCGGTCGGGCAGGAAATGGTGCGCCGCGGCACGCACAGCATGGATCAGGTTTCCGCGCAGGAGATTGCGGCCCATGTTCGCAATCAGGCCGGGGCGGAACTTTTGAACATCAACCCGTCTTATGTGTTCTTTCGCACGGTGAATGAGGTGCCGGCGGAAAAGGGCCCGATTGGGGCGATGGGGCGGTCGATCACGGCGTTCCGGTCCGTGGCGATTGATCCGGCCTATACGCCGTTGGGTGCGCCGGTCTGGGTGGAAAAGGATGGGGCCAAGCCGATCCGCAGCCTGATGGTGGCGCAGGACACTGGCGGTGCGATCAAGGGGCCGCAGCGGGCGGACATCTTTTATGGCACCGGCCCCGCAGCGGGGGATGCAGCGGGCACGGTGAAGGATGGCGGTCGCATGGTGGTTTTGCTGCCGATTGACCGCGCCTATGCGATGTTGCCGGACGGCATGTGATGAGCCGCCGCCGCACGCTGCGCCCCGAGGAAGAAGAACTGTGGCAGGCTGTGGCACGCACGGCGCGGCCGATGCATCCCCGCGCAAAGGCCGCCGTGAACCGGATCGAGGGCGCGGTTCATCCGCATCCCTTGACCGAAGCGAAACCTGCGCGTGAGGCGGAGATCCCGAAAAGCTGGCTGGAGCCGTTCCGGTTGGGCCAGAAGGCGCGCGTGGCCAAAACGCATGATCTGGCCCCGTCGCTGGGCGAAGCGTTGCGGGACGCGCCCTTGCAGATGGATGCCAAGCAGCATGGTCGCATGGTGCGTGGCAAGCTGGCGCCCGAGGCGCGGATTGATCTGCACGGCATGACATTGGCCGAGGCGCATCCCGAACTGATCCGCTTTATCCTGAACGCGCAGTCGGCCGGGTTGCGGTTGGTGCTGGTGATCACCGGCAAGGGCAAGCGGGGCGAGGATTGGGGGCCGATCCCGCAGCGGATGGGCGCGTTGCGCCATCAGGTGCCGCAATGGCTGAGGATGCCGCCCTTGGGGCCTGCGGTGTTGCAGGTGACCGAGGCGCATCTGAAACACGGCGGCGCGGGGGCCTATTACGTGTATCTGCGCCGCCGTTAGGCGCGGGCGGGCAGCGCCGACCGGTCGCTGCGGATGCGCCAGAACAGCAGGGTTGAGGCCATCAGGAACCACGCAGCGTAAAGCGGCATCTGCGCGGTGAGCGGATAGCCCCTGTCGATCAGCAGCCCGGAAAGTGCGGGACCGATCGCCGTGGCCAGCACCATGGCGGATGCGACCGCCGCACGGATCGCGCCAAGGTGGCGGGTGCCGTAGAATTCCGCCCAGAAGGCCATAGAGACGGTCAGTTGCGCGCCACCGGTCAGGCCCATGATCGCCATCGCCAGCGCCGCAAAGGGCAGGGTGTCGATCAGCGGGAAGATGGCAAAGAACAGGCCCAGCGGCAGGACATAGACCGGCATCAGTCGCGCGGTTCCCCAACGATCCAGTGCCCAGCCCCCTGCAAACATGGCGGTGACGGAGGCGGCGGTATAGGCGGGGAAAGTGGCGACAAGACCAAGATGGGACCACCCCTTCACCTCGGCCAGATGGACCTGCTGAAAGAAGAAGGCGGTGATGAAACATGGCGGCCCGATTAGCGCGGGCAGCACGCACCAGAACAGCGGATGGCGCAGCATGTCGCCGCGCGTCCAGTGGCGGTTGCCCATGCCGGGGGCGTCATTCTCAGCAGCGATGGATTGCGGGGTGCGTTCCAGCCGCAAAAGCCGCCAGATCACCGGCAGGCTGATCGCGATGACCAGCGCCGCCACAAGCCACAGGCTTTGCCAGTGCAGGAACGATTTCAGCCAGACAAAGCCAAGCGGCATCACCACCTCGCCCACCGAAAAGCCAAGGGCGGCCACGGCCAGCGCCCGCCCGCGCGAGGCGACGAACCAGCGCGACATTGCGACGCCTGCGGTTTGGACCACCATCCCCTGCCCGAAAAGGCGAAGGGCAAAGATGGCCACAGGCAGAAGCCACCCGGTCGGGCCGGTGGCCATGAGCAGGCAGGCCAGTGTAAGAAGCGCCAGAACAGCAGTGCCAAGGTGGCGAACGCGGAACCTGTCGGTCAGTGAGCCGGACCACAGCATGACAAAGGCCGATGCCATGGTGCAGGCGGCATAAAGCGCGCCCCATTCGCCGTGCCCCAGCCCGTTGGTTTCGCGGATTTCGGCGGCGAAGACCGAGATGAAATAGGTCTGCCCAAAGCCCGACAGGAAGGACAGCAGGAAACCTGCGAAAAGAAAGGGCGCGTTGGCACGCAGAAAGGGAAGAAAGCGCATACCCCTTTCATCGCATCCCCTGCCGGGAATGCCCATCCTGTTTGCGACAGGTTCAGTTCAGCGTGTTGCCTGTGATCTCTGCCACCGGGGCCAGGATCACACGCGTTGCGCTGCGCGCGGTCAGGATAACGCCGGGCAACAGGCCGGGGCGGCCCGCGGCATCGTTGCCAAAGGCCTGATCCACATCGTCGATGCGACCCAGAAGCTGAATCAGCGCGGGCGAGGTTCCGGGGACGAAGTGACCGGATCCTTGTGAGAAGGCACCGACATCGAGATAGGTCACCTCAAGATCGGAAAGCTGCTCGACAGAGTCGAGCGAGCCGAGACGCCCGCTTTGCCCTGTGATCAGCGCCGAAAGACGCAACACGCGGTCACGATCCGAGCCGAAGATCAGGAAAGGTTGCGGCAGGGTGCCGATGTCCTTGGCCTGCATGCGGAACACCTCGACATCAATATCGGGCGAGATCAGGACCACGCCGCGGATTTGCGGCATGACGCGCCCGTCGCGAAGGGCGATGTCGCGCAACACCTCCATCGACAGGAAGCTGCCCATGGAATGGGCGACAAGGGTGATGCGGGTGGCCCCGGCGGCGACGGTTTCGCGGATCAGGTCTTCCAACCCGTCGCGCGCGAAAACGACGGAATCGCGATCATAGACATAGCCCAAAGGTTCCGCAGCCGAGGGCCAGGAGTAATGCAGCGCAACGCCCGGAATTTGCAGATCATGGCGCAGTTGGGCGATGCGATAGAGGCCTTCTGTGAAAGTGTTGTTGAAGCCGTGGACGAAGATGATCGCCTCGCGCCCATTGGCGGCGAGTGCCGTGTTCAGATCGGATTTGAAATCGGCATCGGCGGCATAGATGCGCTGACCGGTGGTCAGGAAATCGGTGGACACATTGGCATTGCGCGGCTTGGCGTATTTGATTTCGCCCGCCTGTCGCTGCGGCGGGATGGCCACGTCATAGCGGGCAAAGCGCATCTCTTCGGACCGACCGCTGCCAAAGACGCCAGTGCCTTCCAGCCCGCGGGTGGTGCCGACAAAAACGGTGGAAATCGGCCCCTCGGCCGTTTCAGGGGGAACCACCACCATGGTTCCACGCGGCGTGCAGGCGGTGATCGCCAACACCAGACACAGCAAAGCGATGGGGCGCAACGGATTGGTCCTTCAAATCGTTGCATCAGTGATCGGGTGAGACGACGCGCCGGTCAAGCCCGCGCGTGGTGTCACAGGACGTAGCGGGAAATATCCGCCGAACGTGCCAGCTTACCCACGTTGGTTTCCACAAACCCCGCATCGACCGTCACTCGGTCACCCGATCTGTCGGGTGCGGTGAAGGAAAGTTCTTCGAATACACGTTCCATGATGGTGTAAAGCCGCCGCGCGCCGATGTTTTCGACGCTGCCATTCACCTCGGCCGCGATGCGGGCAAGGGCTGCGATGCCGTCTTCCGTGAAGGTGACGGTCACCTCTTCCGTGGCCATCAGGGCAGAGTATTGCCGCGTCAGCGCATTATCGGTTTCCGTCAGGATGCGAACGAAATCGCCTTCGGTCAGGGGTTGGAGTTCCACGCGGATGGGCAGGCGGCCCTGAAGTTCGGGCAGCAGGTCTGACGGTTTGGCGATGTGGAACGCGCCTGAGGCGATGAACAGGATATGGTCAGTCTTGACCGGGCCGTATTTGGTGGAAACGGTGGTGCCTTCGATCAGGGGCAACAGATCGCGTTGCACGCCTTCGCGGCTGACATCGGCGCCGCGTGCATCAGACCGGGCGCAGATCTTGTCGATCTCATCCAGAAAGACGATGCCGTTTTCTTGCACGGCTTCCAGAGCGGCGGCCTTGACCGCCTCATCATCCAAAAGCTTGTCAGCCTCTTGCCCAATGAGGATGTCATAGCTTTCAGCCACGGTCATCTTCTTGCGGGTGGCGCGGCCGCCAAAGGCCTTGAACAGGTCTTGCAGGCCCTGCATCTGCAATTCCATCCCGTTGCCGCCGGGGAACATCCCCATGGGGGTGGCGGTGTCCTGGATTTCCAGTTCGATCACCGTCTGATCCAGCTCGCCGCGTTTCAGCTTGCCACGGAACATCTCGCGCGTTTGTTCGCGCGCGTCTTTGCCGGCCAGTGCTTCGATCACGCGTTCCTCAGCGGCTTTCTGGGCGCGGGCCTTGACGTCGTCACGCATACGGGTGCGGGTGTCGACCATGGCGGCATCCACCAGATCGCGGATGATGCTGTCGACATCGCGGCCGACATAGCCCACTTCGGTGAACTTGGTGGCCTCGACCTTGAGGAAGGGCGCGCGAGCGAGTTTTGCCAAGCGGCGGCTGATTTCGGTTTTGCCCACGCCGGTAGGGCCGATCATCAGGATGTTCTTGGGATACACCTCATCGCGCAGGTCATCGCCCAGTTGCTTGCGCCGCCAACGGTTGCGCAGGGCCACGGCCACGGCCCGCTTTGCATCACGTTGGCCGATGATGAAACGGTCAAGTTCCGAGACGATCTCGCGCGGGGTGAGGTTGGTCATTCTGTGCTCTCATAAGGCGGGAGGCGGGATTTGCCGGGGAAATCGGGCAGGATGCGCATGATGGCGGCGCGGAGCTGGATCCACCAGGTGCCGATGGCGACGATGAAGGAGCCGAGGATAAGCAGGACAAGGATCGGGGTGATGCCGCGCCCTTCGCCCATCATCCAGCTTATGACGATGGCGAAATAGATGATCGCTGCGGTCAGAAAGCTGCGACGGTCTATCACGAGCGCGAGAAGGGTGACGAAGACCAGCGCCACGGCAAGAAGCCACGTCCCGGCGCCGTTCATCAGCGTGATTGCGACGGTATTCACCAACGCAGGGGCGGCGAGGAGGTGGCACCAGAAGGCCGTGGCCGAGTGGCGGCCCAAACGATAGGGATCGCGGGTGTCGAACCACATGCCAACCAGAAACGCCCCGACCCCGAACAGCAGTGTGGCGGTGGCAAAAACCGGGCTTTCGGCAAGATCGAAAAAGGATTCGATACCGGTATCCCCAAACACGCCGTTGGCGACCACCCCCGCCATATTTTCGGCCGTCGCGGTGACGGAGTAAATCAGGCCTAGCGCCGAGAACCCCGTCAGAAAGGCGGCAAAGGGCAATCGGAACCGAAGATACCAGCCGATCATACCCAAGGTGGCCAGGCCGAACCCAAGGATCGCCACCACCCGCCTGTCTGCAAACTCTGGGGCCAAGAGCGTGAAGACGCATGACAGTAGACCAACGCCAAAGGCCGTGGCCAGCAGCATGGACGGCAGCGTCATGCGGCGCCGTAGCGTGAAATAGCCAGCAAGCCACCAAGCGACGATGGCTGTTAGCAAGGGGATGGCAGAAAGCAGGATGCCCGAGCCAATGAACATCATCAGGAAGACGATGCTCACAAGAAGGATGAAAAGCCCGATGGAAATGAAGATCTCGGAAAAGCCGCGAAAGAATTCGAACGGTTCATCCTCGGCCGGGAGGCCCGCGCGTTTGCCGGCGCGGTCGTTGGCAAGCGCGGTGACGGAAGCAGCCTGCGCTTCGCTTAGAATACCAGCCGCGACAGCGGCGCGCAGGTCTTCAACGGAAAAGCTCATGCACTGATCCGTTCCACCGTCAGATTGCCGTTGGTGTAGACGCAGATATCCGCGGCAATCGCCATCGCCTTGCGGGCGATGTCTTCGGCGGGGAGGTCGGCGTGCATCAACCCGCGCGCGGCGGCGAGCGCGAAGTTGCCGCCTGATCCGATGGCGGCGACGTCATGTTCGGGTTCCAGCACGTCACCCGCGCCGGTGATGACAAACAGATCGCGCCCGTCGGTGACGATCAGCATGGCCTCAAGGTTACGGAGGTACTTGTCCATCCGCCAATCCTTGGCCAGATCGACGCAGGCGCGGGCGAGTTGGCCGGGGGCTGCCTCAAGCTTTTTCTCAAGCCGTTCCAGCAGGGTGAAGGCATCGGCGGTGGAGCCTGCAAAACCGCAGATGACATCGCGCCCGCCCGGGGAAAGGCGGCGCACTTTCCGGGCGGTGCCTTTGATCACGGTGTTGCCAAGGCTGACCTGACCGTCGCCCGCGACGACCACTTCGCCACCCTTGCGCACCGCAAGGATGGTGGTGCCGTGCCAGCCGGGGAACTTGTCGTCGGACATCGGGGCCTCCTGTCTTTGTCCCATATGGGCATGAGAGAGGGAAAAGGAAAAGGGCGGCCGAAAAGGGCCGCCCTTTTGAAGCATGAAGCAAAGAAATCAGATTGCCGACTGGATCCAGGTTGCCAGCGCGGCCTTGGGTGCTGCGCCGACCTTGTTGGAAACGACCTGGCCGTCCTTGAACAGGAACAGGGCCGGGATACCGCGAACGCCAAGCTGGGCCGGGCTGTCGGGGTTTTCGTCGACATTGACCTTCACGATCTTGACCTTGCCGGCATATTCGACGGCAAGCTCTTCAAGCGCGGGGCCGATCTGGCGGCACGGGCCGCACCATTCGGCCCAGAAATCGACGACGACGGGGACGTCCGACTTGCGGACCTCGGCGTCGAAGGTGGCATCGGTGACGGCGACGGTCGCAACGCCCATCTGTCATATCTCCTGAATGGAATGTCGGCTGCCGAAGCTATGGAGCCTTGGGGCAATCGTCAAGGGATCGTGGTACGCGCCAGGGCTGCACTCACGATATCGGGATCAAGGGGCATCAGTTGGGCGTGGCGCGTCCAGAGAATGGCGGTGTCGATCCGGCGGTCGGGGTAGATCTGGGCCAGAGCGGCGGCATATGCCCCCATCTGGCGCAAAATGCCATCGGGTGTCTGGTCCGGCGTGGCGGGCAGGGCGCGGTTGGATTTGTAATCTATGGCAAGGATGCGGGTGGGTTCCACGATCAACCGGTCAACTGTGCCAAGCATCGGTTGGCCGAGGAGGGTGGCGGTAATCTCTACCTCGGTCAGTGCGGTGGCGGTGAAAAGGGTGGGGTGAGCGGCGATGACGGCCAGCGCCTCGGCCAGCAGTTCGGCGCGTAGGGCGCTGTCGGGGATCAGCGCAGCGGCAAGTGCCGGGTGATCGGCGGGATCTGTGCCGGGCAGATGTTGCAGCAGCAGATGCAGCGCGGTGCCGCGTGCCTTGGCGGTTTCCTCATCCAGCCCCTCGCCCGGCAGGGCCTTGGCCCCGCCAAGGGCAGAGGGCGAAAGGGGTTGTGGGGGGCGGCCGACGGTGGCCGCTGGAACAGTTGCCCAAGCAGGCAGGTCAGGCAGCGGCGGCGTGACCGACGTTTGCGGGCGCGGATCGGGCCAGATGCCAAAGGCATGGCGCAGGCGGCCACCGGGCAGAGGTTCGGCCCCGGCGGCCTGCATCCCGTTGGCGACCATGCGATACCACGCCTGATCCTGATTTGCTTCGCCCGCGCCGCAGACGATCAGCCACGACCGTGCGCGCGTGAGTGCGACGTAAAGCAGGCGCAGGCGTTCTTCGCCGTCACGTTCTTTGCGGCGGGCGCGTGCGGCGGCGATGGCGGGCGGGCTTTCATCGGCGGGAGTGCGCCAGACGGGGGTGGAGTCGACCTCGACCACTTCATCCCGTTCGCGGGGGCTGATGTCGCAGGTATCGGGCAGGATCACGATCGGCGCTTCAAGGCCCTTTGCGCCATGCACCGTCATCACCCGGATGCGATGACCTTCGCTGTCCATCTGGCGTTTCACCTCGACCTCATCGGTCGAGAGCCAGACGAGGAAGCCTGTCAGGCTGGGCACATCGGTGCGTTCATAGGCCAGCGCCTGCGAGAGCAGTTCGTCAATCCCATCTTCGGCCTCTGGTCCCAAGCGTTGTAGCAGACGGCGGCGGCCATCGTGGCGGGTGAGCAGGCGTTCGATCAGATCATAGGGACGCAGGAAATCGGCCTGATCGCGGAGATCGTTCAAAAGCGAATATGTGTTCGTAAACTCTGCCTCGCGTTCGCGCAGGGCTTCCCAAAGATAGCCTTTGCGCGGCTGGGCGAGGGCGTAAAGCTCTGCTTCTGTCCAGCCGCAGAGGGGCGAGCGAAGGACGGCAGCAAGTGACAGATCATCTTCGGGTGTGGCGAGGAAGGCGAGCAGGGCCGAGATATCCTTGACCGCCAGTTCCGCGCCGAGCTTAAGCCGGTCCGCCCCGGCGATGGGCAGGTTGCGGGCTTTGCAGGCGCGGATGATTTCGGCAAACAGATCAGACCGGCGCTGCACGAGGATCAGGAAATCGCCCGCGTGAACGGGGCGGGACAATCCGTTGTCCGGAATGGCAACGCCGGAGCGGATCATCAGCGCAATCTCATCCGCGATTTGCGCTGCAAGGCGGGCGGCGTGATGTTCCTCGGTAATAAGGTCGACGGGATTGCGCCAGTCATCCTCATCCTTGCCTTCGGCTTTTTCGATCAGCGGCCAAAGGTCCACCCGGCCGGGCATCGCATCCCAGAAGGCGATATGGCTGGACCGCCCGCCCAGCGCGGCGGGGAAGCGGTCACCAAACGTGTCATCCACCACGCGCAGGATGGCGGGGGAGGAACGGAAGGAATGTTCCAGTTCCAGCGATTGAAAGCTGCGTTCCACCGCGCGGAAACGGGCGCCAAAGCTGTTCTGTTTTTCATCGAAGGCCGCAACGTCGGCGCCTTGGAAGGAATAGATCGACTGCTTCTTGTCGCCCACGACGAACAGGGTGCGATCCACATCCCGTGCGCCAGAGCCAGCGGTGAATTCGGCGGCGAGGCTTTCGATCACCCGCCATTGTTCGGGGCTGGTGTCCTGCGCCTCATCCACCAGAATATGATCGATCCCGCCATCCAGCCGGAACAGAACCCAGGCGGCGACGGCAGGATCTGTCAGAAGGGTTGAGGCGCGGGTGATCAGGTCATCGAAATCCAGCCAGCCACGCTGGGCCTTGCGCTGTTCATAAAGGGGAAGGAAGGCGGCAGCGAAGCGGTGCAGCGTGAGCGCGCGATCCATCGCATGCAGCGCGATACGGGTGCTGCGGGCGGATTCAACACGCCGCATAAGGTTTTCAAGGCGGTCCAGAAGTGGGCCAAGGGCGGCGCGGGTATCCTTTGTCGGGAAGGTGCCGATCTTGGCGGTGAAGGGTTCCTTGGCCTTTGGTCCGGAAAGAAACACATCCTCCAGTACGGAAAGTGTTGCAAGGCTGGGCATCGACAGGTTTAGGGGTCCAAGTTTTGCCGCCGCCTTCCCATCGTTGCCGCCTCTTGCGTGAAGCGCGGCGATGACCGCTGGCATCCATGCCGCCTCATCCCCCAGAAACACATCGGCCAGAAGCGTTTCAGCGCTTTCGCCCTGTTTCAGGCCGAACAGGCGGCGGGCATCTTCAGACGAAAGGGGGGTGGCGAATTTCGCGCGGTGGCCCGTGATCTGCTGGATCAGGGTTGCGAAATCTTCGCCCGTCCAGGCGCGGGCGACTTCGGCTATCACATCGGGGGCAAGGGTTTCGGCCAGTTCTTCGATGATGTCGTCGCGAAGCAGGCGGGCGGTGCGGTCATCCAGTTCCACGAATTGCGGGGATACCCCAGCCTCAAGCGGGAAGCGGCGCAGGAGGCTGGCGCAGAAGGAGTGGATGGTCTGGATGCGCAGACCGCCGGGCGTTTCGATGGCGCGGGCAAACAGACGGCGGGCCTGTGCCAGCGTGTCGGCATCCAGCCGCGCGCCTTCGCCCAGCTTGGCCAATTCCTCACGCAGGGCCGCGTCGGGTTTCATCGCCCATGTGCCGAGACGTTTGAAAAGGCGGTTCTGCATCTCGGTCGCTGCCGCCTTGGTATAGGTGAGGCAGAGGATGTGCTGCGGTTCCACCCCGCCCAAAAGCAGGCGGGCCACGCGGTTTGTCAGCACGCTGGTCTTGCCCGATCCGGCATTGGCGGACAGCCAGGTTGAGGCGGTCGGGCTTGCGGCCTGCACCTGCCGTTCAGAGGCGGCGTTGGTCATGGTTCCTCTCCCACGGATTCGGAATTGGGAGGGGCGGTGGTGTCCCATTCGCCATGGCGCGAAAGGTGGTCATAATCGCCCGTGAACCGTTCCTTCTGCACCGCGCGGCGGGCAGTATAGCCCGCCCCGTGGTGCGCGTAGTGGGCGATCAGGGCGTGCAGGCCTTCCCACACCTCGGCGGTGATCTGGGGGGTGATCTCTGTCTCTTCGACCTTGGGGTTGGTGCCAAGGCCGACATAGGTGATCTTCGCCACTTCGGACGCTTCCAGCCCTTTGAACGCATCGCGTTCGGCCATGGCGGCGGCGAGGAGGAGTTGTTTGTCGAATGCCTTTTGCATGGCCTGTGTCGGGGGGGTTCCCGTCTTGTAGTCGATGATGTGCAGCCGCCCATCTGGCAGCCGGTCGATCCGGTCCGGCGTGCCGGTGAGGCGGAAGTTCTGCGGAGTGAGGGTGACGCCACCCTTGCCTTCCAGCGCGACGGGGATGCCGCCATCGCGGCTGTCGACGGTCAGGAAGAAATCGGCGGCACGGGCGAGGCGGGCCAGCCAAAGCGCGCGGGCGGCAGGCCACGGCACCTGTTCGGCAAGGATACGGGTCGCGGTGTCCATCAGCCGTGCCTTGGCCTGAACGGGGGTTTCCGCAGACGGGCGATCTTTGACGAACGCCTCAAGGATCAGGTGCAGGATTTGCCCACGCAGGGCGGCATCCGGTTCATGCCGCAGCGGATCGAGCCGATGCAGGCGCAGGATGTAGCGGCAGTAGATGGCATAAGGATCGCGGATCAGCAGGCCGATGCGGGTAAGGGACAGCTCCTTTGGCCGGGCGGCAACGGGCGGCCGTGGCGAGGGGCGGCGCGCGGGCTTAAGCCGCGGGTCGGCCTGCATGGCGGGCGTCGGCTGTTCCAGTGCGGCGGTCAGGGCAAGCCAGTGGCGGCCCCGGTCGCGCATGGCGGCCAGCGCCTGCGGGCCGTGCTTTTCGGGCAGCCCCTCCATCAGGTTCATCAGGCGGTTGATCCAGCGGGACGGAACGGTTTCCGCCTCGGCATCCCGCAGGGCGCGCGTCAGCACCACGCGGGGGGCGGCCATGGCGATCTGGTAATCATGGGCAGACAGGCCCACCTGTCGTTCGGGCAGCAGCAGCCCCGCCTCCTTGCGCATCTTGCGGTTCAGCCAAGGGTCGGGTTCGGGCAGTCGCGGCCACGCGCCATCGTTCAGCCCGCCAAGGATGACAAGCTCTGCCCCCTGTTCGCGCGCCTCGCGCGGGCCAAGGATCAGCAGGCCGGGATGTGCGGTGATGGTTTCGCGGACCTCGCCCCGCGCGATGACGGCATCGAACAGGTCGCGGTATTCGGCGGGCGAAAGGATGCCGCCTGCATCAGCCTCTGTCGCAAGGGTGGCCATCAGCTTTAGCGCCTCTTCCCCTGCCTCTTTCTCCCACAGGGTGCCCGTGCCAACCGGGGCGCTGCCACGGGCGACGGCTTCGGTCAGGGCGCGGTGGGCTGTGACATGGTCGGCAAGGGGGGCGTCGGTGATGGTTGCGGCCGCATCGATGATACGGGCGATGGTGTGAATCCAGGGAAGCAGGCCATCATCCTCTTGCCCCTTTTCGCTGCGCTTTTTGGTGTGGACTTCGGCCCAGGCGATAAGGCCTGCGCCTGTCGGGTAGGCGGGGCCTTCGCGGCGAAGCTTCATCTCAAGAAGCTCTCGCGTGCGCTTGAGGTGCGGGCCACGATCTTCACCCGAGAACGACAAGGGGTGTTTCAGCAGGACAAGCAGCGCGTCGGAGGTGAGTTTCCGGCCCATGATCCCCGCGACATGGCGCAACAGGCGACCGGGGGCAGACAGGGCGAGCGGCCGACCTGCGGAATCGTCGGGGGTGATACCCCAACGGTCCAATGCAGCGGCGACACGGCGGGTGAGCATCCGGTCAGGCGTGATCAGCGCGGCGGCGGTGCCCTCTTCAGCTGCCTGCCGCAGGATCAGCGCGATGGCCAGCGCCTCGGCGCGGGGGGTTTGCGCCTCGATCAAGGTGAGGTCTTCGGTGGCCGCGGGCAGATCGGGCAAGGTGGCGCCCTCGGTCAGCCATTGATCGGTGACAGGCGCGGGGCGGAGCGAAAGGGAAATCAGCCGGTTTCGCGCCGGGGCGGGGGCCGGGGCCTCCATCCAAGGGCGGATGGCGGTGGGTGGGATATCCAGCCGTTCCATCAGGCGACGAAAGCGGAATTGCGGGTGATCTTCGCCCGTCATCGCATCGGTCAGCCGATCCCAGACCCAAGACGGCATGTCGTCATCATACCCCGGCAGCACCAGCGCCCCTTGCGGCAGGTTTGCGACCGCCTGCATCAGTGCCGCCGTGGTGCCCCGCGATCCGGTGGAACCAGCGACGATCACGGGGCCTTGTGGCGGTACGGCCTGCCAAAGCGCGGCGATACGGTCCACCGCCATGCGTTGGCGGGTTTCCATATCCGGCGCCTCGGCCCCCGAAAAGAAGGGGGCGACGATGGACAGGAAGGCGCGGGTGCGCGCCCAATGGGCGGAATGGTCGGATACATCCAGCGCGGCGATGGTTTCCGGGGCCACGGCTTCGCCCTGCATTTCATCCATCAGGGTGGCAAGGCTATCGGCCAGATCATAAAGCGCGGCACGGGGGGCAAGGTCGGGCTGGGCATCCAGCAGGCGTGCGATCAGTTGCGACAGTTCCAGACGGCGGCGCAGGGGCGACACGGCAGCGGCGATGCCGGGCAGAGCCATGCCTTCGGTCAGGTCTGTCAGCACATGCAGGCGGGGCAAGAAGCCGGGGCCGGTGGCGATGAACGCCTCACGCACCCGGCGGCGCATGCGGTTGGTGTTCAGATAAAGGGTGACGCCTGCCATCGCCTCGGGCGGGGAACCATCTAGACGGGCGCGCAGACCGGCGACCAATGCCGGGGCGAAATCCACGCCGGGGGGAAGGTGAAAGACGCGGGGGCCAGCATCGGGGAACATCATGGGGTAAACCCCAACAGGGATTCCGCCTGTGCGATGCCTTCGGGACGGCCCACATCGCACCAACCGCCATCATGGATCAGACCGAATAGTCGGTCTTCAGCGATCATCCGATCCCAAAGCAGGTTAAGCGAAAATATCTCTTCCGGGATGTCGGCAAGTGCGTCTGTCCGCAAAATCTGCGCGCCCAGATAGACCGCGCCCGCAGCGCCCTTGGCGCGGGTCAGGCGGCCATCGGCATCGATCAGGAAATCCCCGGTTCCGGTGTGGCCCGTGGCGCGGGCGGCGGGCAGAAGAAGGAGAAGGCCATCCATCCGCGCGCCATCCCATGCGGCGATCAGATTGGACAGGGGGTTGGCACCAGTCCACACCGCATCCGTGTTCAGCGTGAGAACAGGGCTGCTGCCCAAGAGGGGAAGCGCGGCCTTCAGCCCGCCGCCCGTTTCAAGGATCGCCGGGGTTTCGTGGGAAAGGGTAACACCGCGCGGAGCAAGGTGGGTGGCAATTTGGTCTGGCAGGTAATGGGTGTTGGCGACGATGCGGGTGATGCCGGCCTCATCGGCAAGCGCAAGCGCGTGGTCAATCAGCGGCCTGCCTGCGACGGGGATTAGCGGTTTCGGGCGAGTTGCGGTCAGCGCGCCCATGCGCGTGCCAAAACCCGCGGCGAACAGCATCAGCGGTGGGGGTGCAGGCCGCATTGCGCGCCGATCCTTTCCAGCGTGTCGGGGGTGGGTTCGGGCAGCAGATCGTGGCAGATCGCGGCCAGCGGGGCCAGAGCGGGATGGGCAAGGTTGCGCCAAAGCTGTTCCCAGACGCGGGGGATCAGGGGCAGGTAGCCCGGTTTGCCCCCCTTGAGGCAGAGGCGCGCGAAGATGCCGATGATGCGCAGGGCGCGCTGGGCGCCGAGCGTGGCATAGGATGGTGCAAATTCAGCAGGGTTTGTGCCGTTTTCGGCGCAGAAGCGGGCGATCATCGCGGCCTCTGTTTCCGCCGCCACGTCTCGGCGGGCGTCTTGCAGCAGCGAGACGAGGTCATATCCAGGCTGGCCCATCTGTGCGAGCTGGAAATCCAACAGCCCCACCCGTGCGACGCCCGCGCGTTCGGGCAGCCAGAGCAGGTTTTCCGCGTGGTAGTCGCGCAGGATCATCACGCGGGGGCCATCGGCATGGCGCTGGATCAGGTTTGCAAGAACAGTCACGAACATTGCCGGATCAGGGGATGCTCCTGTCGCTGCGAAGGCATACCAGTCCAGCGCAAAGGAGGCCGCCGCTGCCCAATCCTGCGCCGAAAGATCGGGCAGTTTGGGCGGCGCGTCATGGCGATGCAGATGGATCAGAACATCGGTCGCTGCGGCATATAACGGGGCTTCCAGCGCGGGATCTGCGGCAATGAGGCGGGCGAAAAGCCCGTCGCCCAGATCTTCGATCAGCAGGAAGCCATGTTCGTAATCCTCGGCCAGGATCGCGGGAGGTGACAGGCCGAGACGGGCAAGATGGCGCGCGATGGCGGTGAAGGTGGCGGGATCGTCACCCTTGCCCGGCGGTGCATCCATCAAGACGGCGGTACCCCCGCCCAGCGTCAACCTGTCATAGCTGCGGTCTGACGCATCTCCGGCCAGAAAGCGCCGTTCTGCCGCGCCCCATCCGGCGCGGGCAAGAAACATCTCTGACAAGGCGCGACGGTCTGTCATTTGCCAGATGCCAGCAAGGCCGCCAGCAGGCTGGGACGCCCGCCGGAAAGATGCGCCATCCTGCCATCGTCCCGTGCAGTCAGGCGCAGGCGCAGCGCATCGTGGGGAATATGGGACCCCAACCGATCAGGCCATTCCACAAGGCAGATCGCTGTGGCGAAGGCGTCTTCCAGACCAAGCTCCAACACCTCATCCGGGTGGGACAGGCGATAAAGATCGGCGTGCCAGATTTCCACGCCGTCGGCATCATAGGTTTGCACGAGGGTGAAGCTGGGCGAGGGAACATCCTCCATCCGGCCCAGCCGCGCGCGGATCAGAGCACGGGCGAGGTGGGATTTCCCGGCCCCGATCGGCCCTTCCAGCAGGACGGTGTCCCCCGCCATCAGCAACCCGGCCAGCCGTTCGCCCAATGCGGCGGTGGCATCCTCATCGGCAAGGAAGAGTGTTGGTTCAACGGGGGGCGCGGCGGTCATGGCGGCAGTTTTACCGCCCTGCCCGACCACCGCAAGCAGAACGCTCAGGCGCCGACGCGGGTGGCTGTCAACGCGCGGGGGGCCGACTCGGCCAGCACCGGGCAGAAGCCCACCAGCGTGGCGCCATCCGACAAGGGGACAAAGCGGCAGGCGATCAGCCGCCCATCCAGCAAACGCGCCTCGGCCCGCCAAGGGGCGCGGTCATCGAGGCGGGCGGAAAATTCCTCGGCCTCGGTCCAGAGGGTGGAAGGGGCCGACAGGGCGCGCCATTGCGCGGCCATCCGTGCGAAGCCCATCGGGGCAAGCTGTTCGCCTGGATCATGGCCCCAAAGCGCCGCATAGGCCGTATTCGACATCACAAGCTGGCCGGTTGAGGCGAAAACGGCGATCCCTTCTTCCAACGTGTCGACGACGCGCTGGCACAGTTCCAGATCGGCGCGGTAGCGGCGGCTGCGGATGATTTCGGTCGATATGTCGTCGATCATAAGCGCCAGCCCGCCATTCAGGTGCCGCCGCCCGGTGATACGGTAGGTCTGCCCGCCGGGCAGGGCCCAGGTATCCTCGAACTGGCCGCTGGCGGCGGCGCGTTCCATATCGGCAAGCTGGTGGCGCCAGCCTTTCCAATCCTTGGGTTCCGGGATCATGTTTCGGTCGCGCATCCCGTCGAGCATGGCGATCAGGGATGGTCGGCGCGACAGGAATTCGGGGGATAGACCGGTCAGGTCGGCCAAGGCCGGGTTGAAACTTTGCAGATGCCGGCTGTGATCAAAGACGGCCAATCCGGTGGGAAGCTGGGCAAAGGTCTTGGCCATCGCCTGCACCATGTCGCGCAGGCTGGATTCGGCGCGGACCAGATCATCGACAGGCCGGGCATGGCCGATGTCTGACCGGATCACGATGTCAAACCACTGTGCGTTGTCACAGGTATCCAGGCTGATGCGGCCTTCCACCAGTGCAAGAGCCTTGCGATCGTCGCCTCTTAACAGTGCCTTGTAGGCGGCGTTGGACCAGACGATATTGCCCGCGGCATCCGTGTGCCAGAGCGGCATCGAAAGCTGTTCTGCGGCCCGGGCGGCGTAATGCGAAGACACCGCCTCTGCCTGCGATGCAGGGCGGGGGATGATGGAAAAAACCACAACGCTCAGCGCTGCGCCCAGCACGGCAAGAGCCAGGAATTCCAGCCAGATCAAGGGTATCACGGGGTGTCCGCCAGATTGGTGCGACTCAACCCTTGCGCGAGTAACCTTAACAATTGGTTAATGCGGCGGTGGGCCAGCAAGGCGGCGGACCGCGCCATTCCTTCCCGGCGTCAGGCTTCGAAGCGCCGGTTATCGCCCAGTTGGGTTGTTTCCGGGGCCACCAGATCGGTGGCTTTCCAGACCAGTTCCACAATCGCGCCGCAGCGTTCGGGGCGTTCATCCGGGGTCAGAAACGGATCCGACGCATTGGCAAAGGACAGTTCCGCCCCGGTCCTTTCCAGCAGGGTTTTTGCGATGAACAGGCCAAGACCCATGCCTTCGTATTCCGGCCGACGGTGAAGATCCTGCGCAGATCGGCGGGACCGTACAAAGGGATCACCGATCCGTCCGATCACCTGCGAGGGATAGCCTTCGCCATCATCCACGATGCGGATGGTGACGCTGCGATCCGTCCATTCCCCATCCACCCAGACGGTGCTGCGGGCAAAATCCACCGCGTTCTGGATCAGGTTACGCAGGCCGTGGATCACCTCGGGGCGGCGCAGGATGGTGGGCTGGCGTTCGTTGCCGCCCGCACCCGGCAACAGGGTGAATTCGACATGCTTGCCCCTGCCGATATGCGGCTCGGCCGCTTCGCGCAGGACAGAGCCGAGCGGGGCCTGCCGCAGGTGCAGGTCATCCTTTCCGGCGCGGCCCATCCCACGCAGGATATCGCGGCAGCGGTCGGCCTGATCGCGGATCAGTTTTGCATCTTCCAGAAGCTGGGGATGATCCTTCAACTCTTCCATCATCTCGGTGCTGACCAGCTTGATCGTGGCCAGCGGCGTGCCCAGTTCATGCGCCGCAGCCGCCACAACGCCGCCAAGATCGGTCAGCTTTTGTTCGCGGGCCAGCGCCATCTGTGTGGCCAGCAGCGCATCCGACATGGAGCGGATTTCCGTCGCGATACGCCGGGAATAAAGGCCAAGGAAAACGATGCCGATGACGATGGCCAGCCAGTAGCCGAATTCAAAGACCAGCGGCACAGCCAACCTTTGCCCATCGGCAAAGAACAGGGGCACATTGACGAAGGCGATGACAGAGGTGAACAGGATCGCCAGCGCACCCAGCAGGATTGTCGTCCGCAGTTCCAGCGCCGAAGCGGAAATGGTGACGGGCGCAAGGATCAGCAGGGCAAAGGGGTTGGTCAGCCCGCCAGTCAGGTAAAGCAGGAAGGACAGCTGCGACAGATCGAACAGCAGAGTCAGCATCGCCTCGAATTCCGAAAGACGCTTGTTTTCGGGATAGACGAAGCTGGAAATCAGGTTGGCGATGATCGACGCGCCCACCGCCATGTAGCAAAGGCCGAGCGGCAGCTGGATGCCATATACCCGGTCGGCGACGGTGATGGCGGCAAGCTGTCCGGTGATCGCCATCCAGCGCAGCAGGATCAGCGTCCGAAGTCGGACCCAATCGCTGCGCGTGTCGCGGGAAAGAAGGCCAAAGCCCGAATCCATCATCTTGGGAAAAGCGTCCTGCGTGACCAAGTTTCGCATTGTTAAGCGCCGAACCATCCGCGATCAATGACGCCGCGAAAGAGAGGGTTTTTGACATGAGCAAACTTTATGCAGGTCTGGCCGCTGCCGCTGTTGTGGGCATGGTGGGTGGGCTGTTTGCCTATGGGCAGTTGGCAAAACCGGACGACCAGTTCGCTCAATGCCGTGGCGGTGTGGTGGGCGGGGATATTGGTGGACCGTTCACCCTGCAGAATGCGGCAGGGGCCACGGTGACCGAAAAGGATGTGATCACCAAGCCAAGCCTTGTGTATTTCGGCTATACATTTTGTCCTGATGTCTGCCCGCTGGACAATGCCCGCAATGCCGAGGCGATTGATATTCTGGAAGAGCGCGGCTTTGACGTGAACCCGGTTTTCATTACTGTCGATCCGGCGCGCGACACGCCCGAAGTGGTGGGAGATTTCGCCGCAAACCTGCATCCAAAGATGATCGGGCTGACCGGAACGGAAGAACAGGTCAAGGCGGCATCGCAAGCCTATAAGACCTTTTATCGCAAGCAGGATGGCGATGATCCGGATTATTATCTGGTGGACCATTCCACCTTTACCTATCTGGTCCTGCCTGAAACCGGGTTTGTCGATTTCTTCAAGCGGGATGAGACGGCCGAACAGATCGCCGATCGGACGGCGTGTTTTCTGTCGCAATGAGGGCTGATAAATTTGACCATACCCCGTAAGCCGCCTACTTGTTAGGCAAGAACATAACGAAGGGGAACCCGATGGCTGACGACCTGATTGCCGATCTTGGCGCGGACCGGACGCTGCTGCTTGTCGATGATGACGAACCCTTTGTGAAACGGCTGGCAAAGGCGATGGAAAAACGCGGGTTTCTGCCGGAAACGGCGGAAAGCGTGGCCGCAGGGCGGGCAATCGCCATGGCGCGGCCCCCGGCCTATGCCGTGGTGGACCTGCGGCTGGAGGATGGCAACGGTCTGGACGTGGTGGAAACCCTGCGCGAGCGTCGGCCGGATTGCCGGATTGTGGTGCTGACGGGGTATGGTGCGATTGCCACGGCAGTGGCCGCGGTGAAGATCGGGGCCACGGATTACCTGTCAAAACCCGCAGATGCCAATGATGTGATGAATGCCCTTTTGTCGCGGACAGAAACCCTTCCGGGGCCGCCGGAAAACCCGATGTCGGCGGATCGCGTGCGCTGGGAACATATCCAGCGGGTCTATGAAATGTGCGACAGAAACGTATCCGAAACCGCGCGTCGGTTAAGTATGCATCGCCGCACCTTGCAGCGCATTCTGGCGAAAAGAAGCCCAAAATAATCGGGTTATTGAATTAGTTCGGCTTATTCCGTAAAAGGGCTGCAATCCCGGCTTATGGAGAATGCAGGAATGAGCGTCGACCTTAATTCAATGTCGCTGAAAGAACTGAAAGACCTTCAGGGTCAGGTAGCCAAGGCGATTGCAAACTTTGAAGATCGCAAGAAGAAAGCGGCTCTTGCCGAACTCGAAGAAAAGGCCCGCGCGATGGGCTTTTCGCTGGCCGAATTGACTGGCACCGCAGCGCCGCGCAAACGCGCACCCGCAACGGCAAAATACGCCAATCCTGCCAATGCGTCGGATACTTGGTCGGGCCGTGGCCGAAAGCCGCGTTGGTTTGCCGAAGCACTGGCCAAGGGCAAGAAGCCCGAGGATATGTCGATCTGATCAGGCGGCGGATTCGAGCCATTTGACAAAGGCCCGCGTGGCCGCGCGTTGCGGCCCCGGGGCCGTGACGATGAAATAAGCGGGAAGCTGATCCTGGCTGTCATGCAGCAGGATCAGCCGCCCCTCTTCCAGATCATCCTCCATCAACGCGAGGCTTTCGACCACCAGCCCCAGCCCCTGCCGGGCGGCGGCGAGGGACAATTCTTCATTCACGAAATCCGTGCGGCTGAGCGTTTCGGGGTTCAGGCCCAGACTTTTGATGTAATTTTCCTGTTCCGGCCAATCGCGGGCGAGGATCCATTCCATATCCTGCATTTCCGCGATGCTGAGCGCGGTGCGCCCGTGCAGAACATCGGGCGCGGCAGCCACGGCCATCCGCGCCGGGGCGAGAAAGCGCGATGAAACGCCCGGCCAATCCCCGGTGCCATAGCGGATGCCCAGATCCATGCCATCGCGCCTTAAATCCAGCACGCGCGCATCGGGATGCAGCGACAGGGCGATGTCGGGGTGATGGTCCCAGAAATCCTTGAGCCGGGGCATCAGCCATTGGGTGGCAAAGCTGGCGGTCAGGGTGATGCGGACCGGGCGATCCGACCCGCCAGCCTTGAGCGCCGCCACCCCTGTGGCAATGGTGCCGAACCCATCTGAAAGCGCCTGAGCAAGCTGCTGGCCTTCGGCGGTGAGCGCCATGCCGCGTCCGTCACGGGCGACGAGGGGGGTATCAAGCAATCCTTCCAGCGCGCGCACCTGTTGGGCCACGGCGGCATGGGTCACGTTCAGGGCGCGGGCGGCCTGCGAGAACCCGCCAAGTTCTGCCACCGCCGCAAAAGCGCGGAGCGACGAGAGCGGAGGAAGGCTGCGCCAATCGGTTGCCATATGGTAGCTGGACTTACATATTTGAAAGTTTTCTGACTCGGAAACATCAGCAGAAAAGGCTAGAAAAGCCAAGTCCAAGCCAAGGAAAGGGACAGAAAATGTTACAGATATTCGCCGAAGCGCTGTTGCTGGCCACGGGTCAGCGGTTGGATGGGCAGACGAACCAGAAGCGCCGCCCTGCCCCGCATGATGGCACACGGGGTGCAGAACGCCCCGGCCCGTTCACACCGCCCAATCAGCTGGGTGGTTGAATCGTGCAGGCTGCCAGCAAATGTTCATGTCGTGATACATAGTCCGCCCGCACCAACGCGGGCGGGCGCAATCTGATTTCCAGACCGCGCAGGATCAGCGCATCGGGTTTGCCGAAGAAACGATCCGCCTCTGCCGTGGAAAAACCGGCGATATGCACCGCCTCCATCCATGCAGAGATTTTGTCGGCGGATTTGATCGCCTTCTTGATGGCCACCGGCAGAATGATGGGCAGGCCAAAGCGCAGATGCACCGCCGCCGTCAACCGTTCATCCAGCGCA
The DNA here is from genome assembly GCA_035192965.1 of Fuscovulum sp. Classification (NCBI taxonomy): domain Bacteria; kingdom Pseudomonadati; phylum Pseudomonadota; class Alphaproteobacteria; order Rhodobacterales; family Paracoccaceae; genus Fuscovulum; species Fuscovulum sp. Next base: position 361,816 of record CP136571.1, read on the forward strand.
CCATAAGCCGGGCCAACTGCCGCCTTCACCGGGCTGATCATATCGCCGATCACATATTCCGGCGCGTCATGCAGCAGCGCGGCCAATTGCCACCGCGCCGCGATACCCGGATTGGTTCGGGTAAAGATCTGTTCCACCAGCAGCGAATGTTCGGCCACCGAATAGGGCCAATCCCCCCGCGTTTGCCCGTTCCAGCGGGCAACGAAGGCAAGGCCGTGGGCGATATCCTCGATCTCGATATCGACAGGGGTCGGATCGAGCAGGTCCAGCCGCCGTCCGGACAGCATGCGTTGCCAGGCGCGGGGTTGTTTCACCGGCTGTTTCATGGATGGGCGGCCCCCCGCATTGAAATCAAGCTTAACCACCGTTCCATTGTCGTAGACGGTTCTGCGTGCTATCTCGCGCCCCAAATGAAGGTTCAAGGAGCAACGGCACATGCCGCAGGATTACATCGTCAAGGATATCGCTCTGGCCGAGTTCGGCCGCAAGGAGCTTACCATCGCAGAAACCGAAATGCCGGGCCTGATGGCCTGCCGCGAAGAGTTCGGCCCGTCGCAGCCGCTTAAGGGCGCGCGGATCGTGGGTTCGCTGCACATGACGATTCAGACGGCTGTTCTGATCGAAACGCTGACGGCGCTGGGCGCGGATGTGCGCTGGGCTTCGTGCAACATCTTCTCAACCCAGGATCACGCGGCGGCGGCCATCGCTGCAGGCGGCACGCCGGTATTTGCGGTGAAGGGCCAGACCCTGACCGAACATTGGGATTATCTGGACAAATCCTTCATGTTCCCCGAGGGCGCGAACATGATCCTGGACGATGGCGGTGACGCCACGCTGTATGTTCTGCTGGGCGCACGCGCCGAAGCGGGCGAGGATATCCTGCCTGTCCCGCAGTCTGAGGAAGAAGAAGTCATCAAGCTGCAAATCCACAAGCGGATGAAGGAAAGCCCCGGCTGGTTCACCAAGACCAAGGCCGCGATCAAGGGCGTGTCGGAAGAAACGACGACGGGCGTGCATCGCCTGTATGAACTGCACAAGAACGGCGCGCTGCCCTTCCCGGCGATCAACGTGAACGATTCCGTGACCAAGTCGAAGTTCGACAACAAGTATGGCTGCAAGGAATCGCTGGTCGACGGTATCCGCCGCGCGACCGATACGATGATGGCCGGCAAAGTCGCCGTGGTCTGTGGCTATGGCGATGTGGGCAAGGGTTCCGCTGCATCGCTGCGCGGCGCAGGCGCACGCGTGAAGGTGACCGAAGTTGATCCGATCTGTGCGCTTCAGGCCGCGATGGACGGGTATGAGGTGACGCTTCTGGAAGACGAAGTCGCCACCGCCGACATCTTCATCACCACCACCGGCAACAAGGACGTGATCCGCATCGAGCATATCCGCGAGATGAAGGATATGGCGATCGTCGGCAATATCGGCCACTTCGACAACGAGATTCAGGTTGCCGCCCTGCGCAACCACAAGTGGACCAACATCAAGGAACAGGTGGACATGATCGAGATGCCGTCAGGCAATCGCATCATCCTGCTGTCCGAAGGTCGCCTGCTGAACCTTGGCAACGCCACGGGCCACCCGTCCTTTGTGATGTCTGCATCCTTTACCAATCAGGTGCTGGCGCAGATCGAACTGTGGACCAAGGGCCAGGATTATACGCCGGGCGTCTATATCCTGCCCAAGGCGTTGGATGAAAAAGTGGCGCGCCTGCATCTGAAAAAGATCGGCGTGAAGCTGACCGAGCTGAAGCCCGATCAGGCCGCCTATATTGGCGTAAAGGCCGAAGGCCCGTTCAAGCCGGATCATTACCGCTACTGATCGATCCGCCGATCCCTGATCGCAAGGATAACCCCGCCTGCCACCCGGCTGGCGGGGTTTTCAATTCTGGGCCAACCGTGTGGACAACGCCGCGCGATTGACGCCTTCGATCAGGGCAATGGCCGCGCCGGGCTGCGCGGTGCCGCGAATTTCGACTACGGCGCGGGGATGCAGGGCAATGGTCAGATCCAGCGGTGCCATGGCGGTGCGCTGTGCCGCACCAACCTGCCCTTGCGGCGCGCGGTTGAACACGGTCAGCCCGCCAAGATCAAAGGTTTCCACCGTGTCGCCCAGCTGGGTGGCATTCGTCACCTCGGCGCGCAGGGCATCGGCCCAGCTGGCCGGGGCCTCTGTGGTGCCAAGCGTTTCGCCCGCGCTCCGGAACTGCAGGCGAAGCGAAAGCATCTGCCCTTCCGGCCCCAGATACAGCGCGCGGGTTCGCGTTGCCGACAGGAGGCGCTGTTCCGCATCCGGGCTGTCATAGACCCGAACGAACTCTGCCAGATCGCCATAGCCGGGATGCGCATTGATGGGTTGGTCAGGTGCAGGCCAACGGGTGGCAAGCTGGGCCAGAGCATCAGGCTGCTGCGCATCTGCGGTGGTCACGCGAAGCCAACTCGCCGGGGCTTCGGGCAGATAGGCAATCGGGTCACCTTCGGTTTCGCCGGCCAACCTCGTACCAAACAGGCTGTCCACCAGCCCGGCGAGAGCCGTTTTCGGCCCGCCTTGCGCAACGTCAGCCGACAGATTGGCCACAACGCCGTCGCCGCTCGGAACGGGGGCGGTCAGCCCAAGCCGTGCCGTGATGATCGGCGCAGCAAAGATCAGTGCGCCCAGGGTCAGCAGGCCTGCGACACCAAACTTGATCCCCCGCCCACCCTTGCGCCGGGGTTTGCCGGGAAGTTGCCAATCTGATCTAGGGCCATGCTCCGGAACCGGGTCAAAGGTGACACCGCGCGACTGTTGAATCCGTTTCACCCGCGCTTCGAAATCATCCTTGGACGTCATGCCCTGCCCCCGTTCACCATCGTTAAGGCCAGGCTGACACCCAAATCCGGCAACCGCAGGGTGAAAAGTCGAAGATTTGTCGGCAGTGGCCCCGATAACGATGCAGAAAATCTGTTGCAGCGTTGTTTTTCGTCCTTAACGATATGCCCCAAGGCGGACAGGAAATCGCCGAACCTCAGGGAGAGATCGAAGACCATGAGCAAAAGAGCCGAACTGATCGCGAAATATGCCGAGGATCTAAAGACCAAATGCAAGATGACGCCCGACATGGCGCTTCTGGAAAAGGTCACCATTGGCTGCGGCCCCGCCATCTATAGCGCAGACAGCGAAACCGTTGCCGGGTCTGATGCAACCGAGCTTGAGACGGTGAAGAAAAACTTTCTGATGAAAAAGCTGGGCTTGCCGGATTCGCCCAAGCTGATGGAAGCGATCAACGCAGTGATCGAAACCTATGGCCGGTCCGAGCGGAACAAGTATCGCCCGGTCGTCTATTACATGCTGGTCAAGCATTTCGGGAAGGAAAAGGTCTACGGCTGATGCCGTAAGGGCCGTAAAGCGCCACCTGCCCGAACCATCGGGCGGGTGGCTTTGAATAAAATGCCGGACGCTTCGGATTTGGCGAATCGGCGGCGCTGTGGCAGTTTTTGCCTTGGGCAGTAGGTCCGGAACCCTTTTTCAGGTCACGTGCGGTGCTAGGGGAGCGCGTGGGGTGGATGGAGGGTTCCGTAGGGGTGCGGGGCCCTCCATTTCCAGCGTCATTCAGACAAGCCGCCCATGCTGCAGATGATGCGCCATTCCGCCTCTGTCACCGGCTGCACCGAGAGGCGGGTATTGTTCACCAGAACCATGCTTTCCAACCCTGGCTGCACTTTGCAGGTATCCAGGTTGACGGGATTTGGCAGCGCCTGAACGGCCTTGACCATCACGCAATCCCAGCGGGGATCGTCGGTCGTGCTGTCGGGCGCGCTTTCGCGGATCACCTCGACGATGCCCACAATCTCTTTCCCGATGTTGGAATGGTAGAAGAACCCCAGATCGCCCACCTTCATCGCCCGCATGTTGTTGCGGGCCTGATAGTTGCGGACGCCGGTCCATTCCTCACCGGCGTCTCCTTTGGCCAATTGGTGCGGCCAACCAAAGACATCGGGCTCTGATTTGAACAGCCAATAGGCCATCAGCCGATCACCTTCTTCCATTCGCGGATATCGACCGATTGGAACAGCCCCGCCTTGGCATAGGGGTCATTCGCCGCCCAATCCCGGGCCTGATCCAGCGTGTCGACCGAAAGGATCACCAGCGAGCCCGCCATTTCACCGGTTTCCGTCAGGAACGGACCCGCCATTTCAACGATGCCAGAGGATTGGATATGGTCCAGATGGGCCGGGCGGTTTTCTTGGCGGATGTGCAGGTGGCCGGGCTTGTCGATGCAGATCAACGCAACGCGCATGGGTCATTCCTTTTTCAGCGGTCTGGAAAGCAGGGTCTGGATGGCAAGGGAAAGGTCAACCCTCCCGTCGATCAGGGCGGCGACCATGGTGGTGATCGGCAGGTCAATATTGCGAATTTGGGCAAGGTTAGAGACTGCTTTCGCCGTGGCGGCACCTTCGACCGTGATGCCGGGATCGATGGGGTTGCCCCCGCCAAGCCCCTGACCGAACCGAAAGTTGCGCGACTGGGCCGAAGTGCAGGTCAGCACCAGATCACCGAAGCCTGACAGGCCAGACAGCGTTTCCGCCTTTGCCCCCAACATCAGGGCAAGGCGGACCATCTCGGCATAGCCGCGCGTCATCAGGGCGGCGCGGGCGCTGTCGCCAAGGCCTGCGCCGATGACCACCCCAGCCGCGATGGCAATGACATTCTTCAACGCACCCCCCAGCTCGGCCCCGATGACATCATCGCTGCGATAGAGCCGCAGCACGGGCGTGGCGAGCAGGTGCTGCAACGCCTCGCCCACCCGGTGATCAGAACAGGCAAGCGTCAGGGCCGTGGGCAGGCCGCGGGCAATATCGGCGGCAAAACTGGGCCCGGTCAGCACGGCTATGGGGGAGCGTGGGCATTCGGCCCGGATGATTTGCGACGGGCCGGTCAGGGTGGACAGGTCGATCCCCTTGCAGCAGGCGACAAGCGGGATGCCGTCCAACGTGGCCTGATGGGCGGAAAGAAAAGCCCGCAAGGATTGCATGGGAAGGGAAAGCAGAACTGCATCCGCGCCAGACAGATCAGACATTTTGGCAGTAATAGTGACGTTTTCTGGCAGATCAACGCCCGGCAGGCGGGCGGCATTGCGCCGCGTCGCGGCCATGGCCGCCACCTGTTCCGCATCGCGCGCCCAGAGTGTGACCGCCTGCCCATTCCGCGCCAAAGCGACGGCGAGCGCAGTACCAAAGGCGCCCGCGCCTATGACTGCGATCATGCCTTAGCCCCCTTCTTGCCCGATCCGATCATCGGCGCCGCGCGGGGATCCAGCGGCCAGCGGGGGCGGGCGGTCAGATCTGCCGCCTCGCCCAATCCGGCGCGAAAGCGTTCGATCCCTGCCCAGGCGATCATGGCGGCATTGTCGGTGCAAAGGCGCAGCGGGGGTGCGATGAAACCCACCTGAAGATCCGTACAAACAGTCTCTAACATAGCCCGAATACGGGTATTCGCTGCCACACCCCCCGCCACGGCAAGTGCCGGATGGGCGGGTGCGGAGTCCAGATACACCGCCAGCGCGCGGCGGGTTTTCTCGGCCAGCACCGCCGCCACTGCCGCCTGAAACCCGGCGCAAAGGTCGCGCCGATCTTGCACAGTGATCCCGCCCTTTTCCGCCACCAGGGCATCCCGCGCCCGCAGGAGCGCGGTTTTCAGCCCAGAAAAGCTCAGATCACACCCCGGCCGGTCCAGCAACGGGCGGGGAAAGGGGAAACGGGCAGGATCGCCAAGCGCCGCCTCGGCCTCGACCGCCGGACCGCCGGGCTGGGGCAAGCCCAGCAGCTTGGCCGTTTTGTCGAACGCCTCGCCCGGGGCATCGTCGATAGTGCCACCCAGCCGCTGAAAGCGATCGACATCTTCCACAATCAGGAACTGGCAATGCCCACCCGAAACCAGCAGCATCAGATAGGGAAAGGCCAATCCGTCAGTCAGCCGGGGCGTGAGCGCGTGGCCGGCCAGATGGTTGACGCCCAGCAAGGGCTTGCCCGACCCGGCGGCGATCCCTTTGGCCAGCATGACGCCGGACAGAACGCCACCAATTAGACCGGGACCAGAGGTCACTGCGATGCCATCCAGATCGGAAAGGGCCACACCCGCCTGTGCCAGAGCCTGATCAACACAGCCATCCAGCCGTTCGGCATGCGCGCGCGCGGCGATTTCCGGCACGACTCCGCCAAAGGCCGCGTGCAGCGCCGTCTGTCCCTGCACCACCGAGGCCATCACCTCGGGCGGGGCGCCGTCGCGATGGCGCACCACAGCGGCGGCGCTGTCGTCGCAGCTTGATTCGATGCCAAGGAAGGTGAGCGTTGCCATATCCGTTGCCCGCAGGGTTCAAGCCGGGGTAACACCCTGCGCATGGCCCCGCAACACCACGCCCATCCCGTTCTGCTGACCCGCCCCGCCCCGCAGGCGGAGCGGTTCGCTGCACAGATGGCCCTTCGCTTTGGCGCGGCGCTGCAACCGATCATCAGCCCGCTGATGGTGCCCGAGTTTTTGAGCCCCGAATGGCCCGATCTGCCCTATTCGACCCTGATCCTGACATCCGAAACCGGGGCAGAGGCTGCGGCGCGGCTGCGTGACCTTGGGCGCGCGATGCCGGAAAAGGCGATCTGTGTGGGGGACCGGACGGCAGAGATTGCCGGCAGTTTGGGTTTTGATGCCCGGTCCGCCAAAGGCGATGCCGAGGCCTTGATCGCGCTGATCCTCGAATCCGGTGATCCGGGCCCTTTCCTGCACCTGCGTGGGCGTGAGGCGCGGGGCGATATCGCGCCGCGACTGGCAGCAAAGGGCCGCCCCGCCCAAGCGGCCGTCGTCTATGCTCAGGGGGCGCAGCCATTGACGACAGAGGCAAAAACCCTGCTGTCGGGGCATGAACCCGTGATCATTCCGCTGTTTTCACCGCGCAGCGCGGCGTTATTGGCGGATTTCGGCCCATTTGCCGCGCCGTTGCTGTTGGCGGCCATCAGCCCGGCTGCGGCTGAAAAAGCCGCAATACTGGGCCCGGAACGGCTCGTGGTTGCAGACAGCCCGAATGCGGTGGGCGTGTTGGCGGCAATTGCCATGTTGATAGCTGATCCCGGTTCTTGAACCTGCAACCTTCCGGGGATTAGGGTAAGTTCAACACCCGCCCCATTCGGCGGACGGAAGGAGCCGACCATGGCCAAAGGCAAGACCGACGAATCCCCCTCGGCGGAGGGCAACGATCTGATGGCCGTGGTAGAGGCGACCGATCCTTCATTGATGGCGCCGCCCGAACCACCCCCGGCAGAGGTGGCACCGGACAAGATGACAGAGGCACCCGTTGCCCCACCGCCGCCCCCTGCCCCCGCAGGTCGCAGCGGGGCCGGGGCGTTCCTTGGCATGGTTCTGGGTGGTGTTCTTGCGGCTGGCGCGGGTTTCGGGCTGGCGCGGTTCATGCCGGATATGCTGCCGATCGGGGGTGATGATGCCCTCTCGGCCACCGTCGCCGCACAGGCAGATGAAATCGCCGCCCTGCGCGCCGAGCTTGCGGCCCAGCCCGCCCCCGACCCCCAGATTGACGCGCGCCTTTCGGCGCTGGAGGCGGCACCCGCCGACGGCGCAGGGCTTGATGATCGTCTTGCCGCGCTGGAGGCAGAGATTGCCGATCTACGGGCACGGCCAGCCACTGGAGGAGCGGCAGCTTCGCCCGAGATGCTGGCCGAGCTTGCGGCGCTGAAGGAACAGGTCGCGGCGCTGGGCTCTGGTGGGAGCGTGCCTGCCGATGTGATCGCCGCCGCTGATGCCGCCGAAGCCCGGTTGAAGGCTGCGGAGGCAAGCGCCACAGCCATGGCCGAACAGGCAGAGGCCGCCGCCGCCGCTGCCCGCCGTGGGGCCGCGCTGGACCGGGTTACCGCTGCGCTGGACAGTGGCGCGCCCTATGCCTCGGCCCTGCCGGAACTGGGCGGGGCGGATTTGCCGCCGGTTCTGTTGGACAATGCGGCGGTGGGCTTGCCCACCGTGGCCGATCTTGCCGAAAGCTTTCCCGAAGCCGCGCGCACGGCGCTTGAGGCGGCGCTGCGTGCCAATATGGGGGAAAGCTGGACCGACCGGGTGTCCAGCTTCCTGCGCAGCCAGACCGGCCTGCGGTCGCTGACCCCGCGCGAAGGCAATGATCCCGATGCCGTGTTGTCGCGGGCAGAGGCGGCGCTGGCGCAGGGGCGGGTGGCCGATGCGATCACCGAACTGGCCGCGATGCCGGAAGCGGGCAAACCGGCGTTGGCCGATTGGTTGGCGCAGGCGCAGACGCGCGTGGATGCCGAGGCGGCCGTTGCCGCCTTGGCCGCGAACTGACGGGGGCGCGGGATGATCTGGTCGCTCGCCAAGGTTTTGCTGTTTCTGCTGATCGTCGCCACGCTGACGATGGGCGCGGGCATCCTGATGGATACCGGGGGTGGTATCCGCATCAACGTGGCCAATTACGAATTCACCCTTGGCCCTTTGCAGGCGCTGATCACCTTTCTGGTGATGGTGGTATTGGTCTGGCTGTTGATGCGGCTGGTCGGGCTTCTGGTGGCCGTGCTGCGCTTTCTGAACGGGGACGAAACGGCGATCAGCCGCTATTTCGACCGCAACCGCGAACGCAAAGGGTATCATGCGCTGTCCGAGGGACTTCTCGCGCTGGCTGCGGGTGAGGGGCGTCTAGCGCTGAACCGGGCAATCAAGGCCGAAAAGTATCTGGCTGATCCGCATCTGACCACGCTGTTGGTGGCACAAGCGGCCGAGGCGGCAGGCGATACCCGCCGCGCGACCGAGGCGTATAAGGAACTGCTGTCATCAGATACCACGCGCTTCGTCGCGATCCGGGGCCTGCTGAAGCAGAAGCTGGCCGAAGGTGACGTCGAAACTGCGCAGAAGCTGGCGGCCAAAGCGCTTGAACTCAAGCCACGGCATCTGGAAACGCAGGACATCCTTCTGAAGTTGCAGGCCGAAAGCCGTGATTGGAAAGGCGCGCGGTCCACGCTTGGGGCAAAGCTCAAGGCGGGTACATTGCCCCGCGATGTCTATCGCCGCCGCGATGCGGTGCTTGCCCTGCAACAGGCGCAGGGCGTGCTGGCCGAAGGCGCCAGCATCGAGGCGCGCGAAGCCGCGATCGAGGCGAACCGCCAGTCACCCGATCTGATCCCCGCTGCTGCCATGGCCGCCCGCGCGCTGGCCGATAAGGGCGACAAGAAGGGGGCAACGCGGGTTCTGAAAAAGGCTTGGGATGCCAAGCCGCATCCCGATCTGGCCGCAGCCTTTGCCGATATCGAACCGGCCGAGACGCCCGCGCAGAGGCTGAAACGTTTTCGCACGCTGGTGGCCAACCACCCCCAGCATGAAGAAACCCGCCTTCTGATGGCGGAACTGAACATCGCCGCCGAGGATTTCCCCGAGGCGCGGCGCACGCTGGGCGATATCGTCGACACCCATCCCACACAGCGCGCGCTGGCGATCATGGCGGCCATCGAACGGGGCGAAGGCGCGGATGAGGCGGTGGTGCGCGGCTGGTTGGCGCGCGCCGTCACTGCGCCGCGCGGGCCGCAATGGTGCTGCGACAAATGCCAGGCGGTGCACGCGATGTGGGATCCGATCTGCGACAATTGCGGCGGGTTTGACACCCTGTCCTGGCGCGAACCGCCCGAACGCAGCGGACCATCCGCCACCGGGGCCGAGCTTTTGCCGTTGATGGTATCGCCCCCGAAGCCCACGCCAGAGCCAGAGGTGGAAACGCCCGAGCCACCCGCCCCCGCAGCGCCGCAAGCGCCGGAAGTTATCGATCTGGAGGCGATCGTCCGCCGCGGCGGCTGATGCCGAGGCGGGGCCAAGTGCCCCGCTTCATCCTGAAAATGATACAGTTCAGGGCGCAATTCGCCCCTGCTACAGGCACCTTTTTGCATCATCACGGCCCTGTCAGCGCGTCAATGCCCGTATGCGGTCTGACCGCCTAAACTGTCAGCAAACAAGGATTTTTTGGTCCGATGAAAAGCCTTTAATCATCGTTAAGAGGTCCAAGTTTTGCCGTTATTCTTGGGCAGATTCACTGATGAGCGTAACAAGAATAACGTGGGTCCTTCCGTGAGGAGGCTCGGCGTGACCAAACTATAGGACGTAGAACATGAGAATACTGGCGATCGACGACGATCCTGTGTTTCTCGAACTGTTGGCCGGCATGCTGAAGATGATCGGCTACGGACAGGTCACGACCATGCCCTCTGGCGAAGAGGCGCTGCACGAGCTTGATTTCTCGGGAATGCTTTACGACTGCATCCTGTCGGACATGCAGATGCCGGACATGAACGGTGCCGTCCTGACAGCCGCGATCCGGCAACGCACGGCCTATCGGCAGACGCCGGTTCTGATGATTACCGCGATGTCGGGCAAGAACACGGTGGATGATGCATTCGCGGCGGGGGCCACGGATTACATCACCAAACCGCTGGATATTATCGAACTGCGCGCGCGCATCGGGATGGTGGATCGCCTGCTGGCAGAACGCCGCCGCCTGGCCGAGTTTGCCCGACTCGTGGGCCAGCGCGCCGCCGCAGCCGAGATCAAGGCCGAGTTCGAAACCCCGATCCTGATCCCCGGCTTTGAGCGCGGGATCGAGTTTCTGGCGATGGAGAACTATCTGCTGACGCTGGGCGTGAAGCGGATGTATTCCACATCGGCCTTTGCGATTCATATCAAGAACGCGGGAATCATCTTCAACAAGGCATCGGGCGCAACCTATGTGCAGATGCTGGGCGATGTTGGTGCGCAGATCGTGGATGCGCTGAAAACAGAAGATGTGATGATCTCCTATGCCGGCAGCGGCACCTTTGTCTGCATGGTCGAACGCGACCCCGGACAATCGCCCGACGATCTGGAAATTCTGATCAATATCGGGCTGATGGATTTCGAAACGATCTATGCGGCAGACCGTCTGCCGGTACCGCAGGTGCGCGTGGGCGAGGCGGCGCGCAGCGCGTTCCTGTCGCCGACCAAGCCGACCCGTATTCTGGAACGTGCGATCCAATCCGCCATCACGCCGCCCGAAAAGCGGACGAAGAACGGTCAGATGGTCGCATGACAACGGTGGATATCTGGGCCGGTCGGCGCGCCGATCATCCGCTGGCCGGGGCAGAGCGGCTGTTTCGTACCATGGCGGTCGAGCGGCTGGATACGCTTAGCTCTGCCTGGGTTCGGCTCGACAGTGGGCAGAACATCCGCGAGGCGCTGGATGATATCCGCATGGTCGCGCACAAGATTGCCGGAACGGCGGCGTCGCTGGGCCATGGCAACCTGGGCAATCAAGCGGCCGAGGTTGAACGTCTTTCCATCGAAGGCGCGGGCCGCACTGCCCTGCTCAAGGCGCTGCGCCCGCTGATTGCGGGGCTTGCCGAACTGCTGGACGACTAAGCCTTCGGCAACATCGCACGGATGGCCTTGGTGACATCGCTCATGGTCAGCGGTTTGGAAACGCAGCTGTCGAATCCCCAGATCAGGTATTCCACGATCTGATGCGACATGGCATTTGCCGTCACTGCAATGATCGGCACCCGGCCGGAACCAGTGGCCGCCTCCATCGCGCGGATGGCTTCCAGCGCGCCCTTTCCATCCATCACCGGCATCGCGATATCCAGAAGCACGGCATCAAACTTGCCGGGCTCCCACGCATTCACGGCCTGGAGCCCGTCATCGACCGTGGTCACCTGTGCGCCACAGCGGGTGAGCATCAGCTCCAGCACAGAACGGTTGGTCCCGTTGTCATCGGCGGCAAGGATGCGCAGCCCGTCCAGCCGCCCCTGATCAGCCGCGACAGGTGCCGGCCCTTTCACTTCGGGTGCGGCTTCGGTCACAGGCAGCGGCAGGATCACGCGCACTGTCGTTCCCAAACCGGGGGCGGATTGCACCGAAATCTCGCCGCCCATGCGGTGCACCAGTGTGCGGGTGATCGCCATGCCAAGCCCGGTTCCCCCGAAACGGCGGGTGACCGAACTGTCAGCTTGACGAAACTCTTCATGCAGGCGTTCGATTTCCTGCTGGCTCATCCCGATGCCGGTATCGCGCACCTCAAGCGTCAGTGGTCTGCCGGGCCGGCCCGACACTTCGACTGTCACTTCGCCACGGTCAGTGAACTTGATCGCGTTGGATACCAGATTGTGCAGGATCTGCTGCACGCGGAACGGGTCACCCTTGCGGCGCGTCTCGGCCCCGGTCGACACCAGAACCTCGAAATCCAGACCTTTCTCTTCGGCCATAAGGCGGTGCAGGTCTTCTACCCGCTCGGCCAGGTCGACGGGGCTGAACGGCACATCTTCCAGTTCCATCTTGCCCGCCTCGATCTTCGACATGTCGAGAATATCGTTCAGGATATTCAGCAGTGTTTCGCCGGATTTCCGGATCGTGCCGATCATGCGCTTGTGTTCAGGATCCGTCAGCGCGGCTTCCAGCACCTCGGCCATGCCGAGAACGCCGTTCATCGGTGTGCGGATTTCGTGGCTCATGTTCGCCAGGAACATGGATTTCGTTCGGCTCGCCTCTTCGGCGCGGGCCTTGGCGAGGTAAAGCTCGGTCACATCCGACCCAACGCCGCGATACCCAAGAAAGACCCCGGCCTGATCGAATACCGGCTGTCCCGATATGCGGAACCAGCGTTCAACACCATCAGGGGCATTCGGGGCGAGATAAACGAAATTGCGAAAGGGCAGGCGGTCGCGCTGGGCGTTCAGCACGATGTCCCAATCGGCGCTGTTGCGCACCTCGGGGTAAGCGGAAAGCCATTCTTCGCGCGTCTTGCCGATCACGCTGCCGCCGGTCAGCCCAAGCTGTTCCACATGGTTGGTGCCCGAAAGATAGGAAAAATGCAGATCCTGATCCTGTTCCCACAGCCAGCCATCGGTCACGGCGGCAATGTCGGAAAACCGCTGTTCGGCGCTGGCGCGCTGGGCAAGGGCCTTTTCCAGTTCGGCCTTGGCGCGGATCAGCGCCGCCTCGCGCGATTTCAGTTCCGAAATCTCGATCTGGATGCCCGCCATCACCTTGGGCGATCCGTCGGCCTTGCGCCGCACCACGCGGGCGCGGTCCAGAACCCAGATCCAGTGCCCGTTGCGGTGGCGCATCCGGTATTCGGCCTCATACCCTTCATCCAGACCGCTTGTGCAGCGGCGCAATTCCTCTTCGACCCATTCCTTGTCATCGGGGTGGATGATGGTGCTCCACGTATCATAGGTGATCGTGGACATTTCCTGCAGGTCATAGCCCAGCATCGCGGCCCAAACGTCATTGACGATCTGCCCGACCGTGTCGAAATCCCAGGTCCAGGTGCCCACCTGCGCGCCGTCGATCACGTCGCGCAGCCGGCGTTCCGCCAGAAGCAGCGCTTCGGGCGTTACCACCGCAGAGCCGGGTTCGGCCCCATCGCGGATGTCCATGTCACGCTGCTGCTTCATCTGTCCTTTTCCAGACCGGTCGTCGGCCCCGGTCATCCGCGTTGCAGGATGGTTTCGATGGTGGACAGAAAGGTCTCTGCTGAAAGCGGTTTGGGCAGGGTTGCATCAATCAACCCGCCGACAGTGCGGATATCGGCACGGTTGGCATCAGCGGTAAAGCGGATCACGGGCGTGGTCGCGTTGCTGGAATTGCCAGACCGCAGATAGCGGATCACCCGGTCGCCGGTGATGTGCGGCATGTTGTGATCGAACAGCATCAGATCGTATTTGGAACCCAGCGCCGCTTCCAGCGCGCTGCGCCCGTCGCCGACAACGGTCAGTTCGATGTTTGTCGTTCCCGAAAGGAACGCCATGACGATCTGCTGATTTACCTCGTCATCCTCGGCCAGAAGGACGCGATACTTCTGCTGTTGTGCGGTTGCGTTCATACTTCATCCTACCTGCGATCTCTCGCCCGAAACCACGGGACCACAACTCGTGGGCGAGAATGTGGTGAAAAAAGGGATAGAAACATTTACTAAAGGTGAAGCACAAAACGCACGCCAATCAAGCGTCAATTGCGGGCCACACAGAGTTATCCCCGCAGCAGCATTTTGAGCGCGTGAAGCAGTTCCTTTCTCTTGAAGGGCTTGGCGAGATGTGTGTCAAAGCCCCCCATGATGTAATCGGCAACCTGATGGGGCATGGCATTGGCTGTAACCGCGACAGCCGGAACAGGGCCAAGTTGCAGGTCTGATTCGCGGTCGCGGATTGTGGCCAGCGCACGCGTTCCATCCAGAACCGGCATGGTGATATCCAGCAGCAAAAGATCAAACGGAACAGCGTCCGTCCGGGCGCGTTCCCATGCGTCAATCGCCTCTTGCCCGTTTTCGACCATCGTCAGGATCACGCCGGTCTGGGCCAGCATTTCCGACAGAACAAGGCGGTTTGTCAGGTTGTCGTCGGCGATCAGCAGCTTGCGCCCGGCCAGCGAAGACACGTCCAGATCCACCTCAGGTTCGGGCGGTGCCAACAGGCTGGGGTCGGCTTCGGGCAGGGGGATGATGACGCGCACATCCGTGCCGATGCCGGGATTGCTTTGCATCGTGATCATGCCGCCCATCAGCAGCACCAGTTGCCGCACGATGGAAAGGCCCAGCCCGGTGCCGCCAAAACGCCGCGTCATCGACCCGTCAGCCTGTTCGAAACTTTCGAACACGCGCGACAGTTGCGACTCGGTCATGCCGACGCCGGTATCACTGATATCGATCGTCACCGGCTTGCCGGGGCGGCAGGACAGCTTCAGCCGGATGCGCCCGGATTCGGTAAACTTGATCGCATTGCTCAGCAGGTTGTTCAAAACCTGAGTCAACCTGTGCGGGTCTCCCATGCGGGGAAGGTCGGCCCCCGCGCTAAGCAGAACCTGCAGGTCCAGACCCTTTTCTTCGGCCTTCACGCGGTGCAACGCTTCGACCTGGGTCAGCAGCTCTGACAGCACGATCGGCACCACCTCAAGTTCCATTTTGCCGGCTTCGATCTTTGACATGTCGAGGATCGAGTTCAGCACCGTCAGCAAGGTTTCGCCCGACTGGCGGATCGTAGAGACCATGCGAAGCTTTTCTGGTGTCTTCACCAGGCCGTGCAGGATTTCCGCCATCCCCAACACGCCGTTCAGGGGGGTGCGGATCTCATGGCTCATGTTGGCAAGGAAGATGGATTTTGCCCGGCTCATCTCTTCGGCTTTGGCGCGCGCCTCTTCCAGCCGCGCGGTCGAGGCCAGTTCATCGGTGATGTCAGAGAAGGACACCACGACATGCTGTTCGCCATCAGCCTGGGTCAGCGGCACGGCATTGGCCGAAAGCACGCGGCGCTGGCCGTCGCTCAAATGCACGGCAAAGCGGATGTCGCGCACGATGCCGCCTTTGGCCAAAGCCTGTCGGAAGGGCAGTTCCTCTTCGCGCAGCGGATTCCCATCCACGCATTGCAGCTTCCAGCTTGGGTCGTTGTAGCGCAGTCCACGCAAAAGCGACCGTTCCAGCCGCAGGATGCGTTCGGCCTCTTGGTTGGCATAGGTGATCTCGCCGCGTTCGTTCATCACCGTCAGCGCAGCGATGGAGGTATCCATCACTTCTGACAAATAGGCACGGCCTGCTTGCAACTGGCGTTCCAGCCGCTTGCGTTCCGAAAGGTCAAGATGCACGCCCGCCATCACCATGGGTTCGCCATTCGGCCCCCATTCGGTGACGCGCGACCGCGACAGGATCCAGATGTAATGGCCATCATCATGCCGCATCCGGAATTCAAGCTGGCTGAATCCATCGCCGACATCGGCATATTGCTGCTTGGGATCGGGCAGCTTTGTCAGATCGTCGGGATGCACAAGTTCCAGAAAATCGGAAAACGCGAAATCGGCGGGCGCGTCTGCATCCCTGCCCAGCATCTCGGCCCATTTGCCACCGACATGCAGGGTGTTGGATTTCATGTTCCATTCCCAGATGCCGACATCCGCCCCTTCCATGATGCCGCGCAGATGACGCTCGGCGCGGTCACGTTCGGCCAGCGCTGCGGAAAGCTCGCGGTTTGCCGCGTCCAGCGCCTCGATCTGGTTACGCCGCGCGGTGACGTCGATGCCCACCGCCACGATACCCCCATCCGACGTGCGCGTGTGGATGCGCCGCACCCAACGCCCCGACGGATGCTTCACCTCATCCGCGGCACTTGGCTTGCGGAAGGTTCGAAGGCGGTTCTCAACCCATTCCTCCGCGCTGATCGATGGGTCATCGGGCCCGTACAGGCCCAGTTCCACGCCCTTGGCAAGGATGGCACCCAGCTTCACGCCCGGCTGCACATGGGGAACAAGCTGGGGGAACATGTTGAAATAGGCCGGGTTAGCGATCACCAGACGCTCATTTTCGTCCAGGATCATCACGCCATCAGGAAGGGCAAACACCGCATTCTTCAGCCGCTCGCGCGCTTCTGTCGCGCTTTCGGCCAGCTGAGCCATGGCAGCCTCTTGCGCCTTGATCTGGGTTACCACTGTTTCGATCGTGGCAAATCCTGCCAGTTCACCCGCAGAATCATGCAGCGGGATCACGTTGAAATCGATCCAGTAGCGATTTCCGTCCCGGTCCTGATTGACGGTCTGGCCCGTATACGGCTGGCGCCGACGGATCGCCTCGGCAACGGCAGAGGCATTGCTGCGGTCTTCGCCCGCGACGCGGACGACATCACCCAGATATTTTCCGCGAATCTCGTCCAGCCGCCACTTTGTCTGCTTTTCAAAGGCCGCGTTGCACCAGACGATGTTTTCATCCAGATCGGTGATGCAGACGAGGTTCGACATCGTCTCGACGATCTTGCCCAGCTGGACCAACTCATCGCGCATCCGCGTGTCGGCGGTCACGTCGCGCACAAGGAAGATGACATTCGACCGTTGGCCTGGCCCATCCGCCGGTTTCAGCGCGCCGGTCAGTTCAAACCAATGCGGCCCGTCCGGAAGATCCAGCCGATAGCGCACACCTTCAACCCGGCCCTTTTCCAGCGCCGTGTCCAGCGCACGCTGCACAACGCGGGTGACATCGGGGGGCAGCAAGGTCCCGAAATGGCGCCCGCGAAGGTTTTCCGGGGGGGCGGCCATCAACTGGGGCGGGCCGGCGGCGAATTCTGCAAAGTGACCATCAGCCGTCACTTCGAACAACAGGTCGGGCAGCGCGGCGAGCGTCGCCTCAAGCCGCCGGGCGGTGTTTAGATGCGCGCGTTCCACCTCACGCCGTGCAATGACGGTTTCCAGAACCTCGGCGGCGGCTTTCATCCGGTCAAGCAGAACAGGTTCAAGACCCTGCAGCGGTTCGGGGAAGGCAAAGGCCAGCACGCCGATCAGGGTGGCATCCCCGTTGATGGGCAGCGCAAGGATCGACTTTGCCCAAGCTTGCGCGCGAAGGGGCGAATCCGCGGGTAGGACAGCAAGATCGGCAATCAAAAGCGGCTGGTTCTGCTCCAGCACGGCCCGCCCAGCGCCAAGCATATAGGCCGGCGGGCAGGACAAAGATGGCAACCCGGGTGCGGCATAGGCATGTGTCGCCGTCAGATACGCGCCATCAAGACGAAACAAAGACCCCCAGCCGGCACCGACATGCGTGCAAAGCTGGCCAATGGCCTGCGACACCGCCTTGTCCAGATCGGCGAGTGGTGTCCGCACAAGCTCGTTGAGCATGCGAACGAGAGAGATTTCGTCGGGCAAACATGACCTCCCGAATCGCGGACAAGGAACATCCCTCGCCGCTTCACCCCCGTGGCTCTTATTCATTAACAAAGGGAAAAGCACAATATCCCCAAGGTTGTATATGACGATACGTAGCAGGGCAGAGCATTCTTGCCGCAGGCAGCAATCGGCGTAAGGTCACCCCATGAATAAAGACAGTCTGCATGATCGCCTGGGTTCGCTGCTGACAGCACTCACCCTTGTCGGGATGGCATTCGCGCTTTTCGATGCATTCATCGCGCCGTTGCCGCCCACTGTCGCGCAGGGAGCGCTGTGGGTTGTGTATCTGGCAGGCGGATTGCCGGCGGCGATTTCGGCGCTGCGCGAACTTTGGAAAGACCGCATCCTCGATATTGATCTTCTGATGGTTGTGGCGGCCCTTGCTGCGGCCTCGGTCGGTGCGGCGCTGGAAGGGGCGGTGCTGCTGACGCTCTTTTCGCTTTCCTCCACGCTGGAACATCGCGCGATGGGCAAGGCGCGCCGCGCGGTTGAGGCGCTGATGGCGCTGCGCCCGGAAAGTGCCATCCTGCGCCACCCGGATGGTCGCACCGAAGAGGTGGCCGTTGCAACGCTGGTTCCCGGCGATGTGGTGATCCTGCGTCCCGGCGCACGGGTGCCGGTCGATGGCACGCTGATCGAAGGTGACGGCGCCGTGGATGAATCGTCGATCACCGGCGAATCCGTTCCGGTTCACAAGACCCCGGGTGCAAGGCTCAGCGAGGCAACGGTCAACCTGAATGCCGTTCTTGCGCTGCGCGTCGAACGTGGCGTGGCTGAATCGACCGTCGCCCGGATGATCACGCTGGTCACTGCGGCGCAGGCGATGAAGGCCCCGTCCGAGCGGTTTTCCGAATGGTTCGGCCAGCGCTATACCGTGGCGGTTCTGGTTGGATCGACGTTGCTTTTCCTGCTGTTCATCCGGCTTGGCTGGCCCATCGACACGGCGCTTTATCGCGCGGCGACGATCCTTGTCGCGGCCAGCCCCTGCGCAGTGGTGATTTCCGTTCCTGCGGCGATCCTGTCCGCCCTTTCCGCCGCCGCACGGGGTGGTGTGCTGTTCAAGGGTGGGGCGGCGCTGGAAACCCTTGCTGATGTGCGCACCTTTGCCTTTGACAAGACCGGCACCCTGACCATGGGCAAGGCCGAGGTGACCCGCGTCCTTCCGTTGCAGGGGGATGAAGATGCCCTTCTTGCCCTTGCTGCGGGAATCGAGTCGCAGTCCGAACACCCCATTGCCGCCGCCATCCGCCGTGCGGCCGAGGCGCGCGGTCTCTTGGTGCAGCCGCCCCGCGATGTGACCTCCAGCCCCAGCGAAGGCATTGTCGGCACCGATGACGGCGGTCAGGTCTGGGCAGGGAATCCCCGCATGGCCGCGCGGATGGGCGCGGATATCGCACAGGGCGCCTTGGCCGAAATGCAGGACGGGGCCGAAACCGTGGTCTATCTCGGGCGCGGACCGCAGCTTTTGGGCGCGATCACCGTAGCAGATCAGGCGCGCGAAACATCCCGCGCCGGGCTGGAGGCGCTGCAGAAGGCGGGGATTTCCCGCATACTTATGATGACAGGCGACCGCCGCCCGGTTGCGCTCGCCATTGGCACGAAGCTGGGGTTCCAGCCGCAGGATATCCACGCCGACCTGTTGCCCGGCGACAAGGTCAAACTGGTAGATGCCTTGGCCAAGGAGGGACGCGTCGCCTTTGTAGGCGATGGCGTGAATGATGCGGCCGCCTTGGCGCGGGCCGATGTGGGCATCGCGATGGGTGCCGCAGGAAGCGAGGTCGCGCTTCAGGCCGCCGAAGTGGCCCTGCTGTCGGACAATATGGAACGGCTGGCTGCCGCGCATCGGCTTGCACGGCGCACGGCGCGGATCATCCGGCAGAACCTGTTCTTCGCGCTGGGGGCGATGCTGGTTCTGGTGATTGGCGGTGCCTTTTTCAACCTGCCGCTGCCGCTGGCCGTTGTCGGGCATGAAGGTGGCACCCTGCTGGTCGTCCTGAACGGGCTGCGCCTGCTGTTTGACCCCATCCGAAGCGACCGCCGCGCCTGACCGAACGCACCCGCAAACCCCCGCGATTCCACGGTTCCCAGCCTGATCGTGACAGGCCCCGGGGCAAGCCAAAACGCGGTTTGCCCAAAAATGCCCATCTTCGGCCCCATCCCGAACACCAGTGGCGGTTCTTCTCTGTCGAAATCTGAATGCCTGATCTTTGGGGGAACAGGATGAAAGACGACAGAGTCTGCCACAAGAACAGGCTTGCGCGCCGCCTTGGCATCGCATGGCTCGCGCTTGTCACTGGTCTCAGCGCGACGACGCCCGCGCTGTCGATCGACGCGCGCCGCCCGGATGCGGGCCTTATTCCGATCAGGGCCGCTGCCAGCGCCCCGTCGGGGGCCGCGCATCTTTGTGCCACCTATGATTGGGCCTGCGCCCGCACGGGGCAAAGGATCGTGATCGGGGAAAGTGCGCTGGAAGCCATCCGCGCGATCAATCTGCGCGCCAATCGGTCGATCCGGTCGATCAGCGACATGCAGCAATATCGCGTGGCGGAACGCTGGGCCCTTCCCACGGCGCGGGGTGGCGATTGCGAAGACTACGCGATCTACAAGAAGGCCGCGCTGATCAAGGCCGGTTTTCCGCCGGATCAGCTGCTGATCGCAACCGTTCTGGACCGCAAGCGCCAATCCCATGCGGTTCTGGTGGTGCGCACTGGGACGCAGGATCTGGTTCTGGATAACCTGTCGAACCGTATCGTCACATGGGACAAGACCGGCTACACCTTCCTGCGTCTGCAAGACCCGCGCGATCCGTCGCGCTGGGTGTCGGTCATGGCCGGCGGGATCATGCCCACCAGCTGACGCTGGCTTCGGTCTGCAACAACCCGCCAGTGCTGCGCTGGCGGTGTTTACCTCTGTTGACGTCATGGGGCAGAGCGCGATCTATGCCTGCCACTGGCAAAACAGACGGAACCCACCCGTGACCACGCGACAGCAGGCCCTCGAAGACAAAGTTGAAGACGCGCAAGAGGCCGTTGATGAGGGTCGCTTTGAACTCGCCCTGGCCCTGTGTGACGATATCCTGCGCGCCGACCGCAGCCTGAACGGTGCATGGAAAACCCGCACCCAAGCCCTGATCGGACTGGAACGTCTGGATCAGGCCTATGACAACGCGGCAGACGCGGCCCGCCTTTTCCCAAATGCCATCACCCATCGGCTGATGCAGGCGCGTATCCACGTTATGGCGCGGCGATGGGAGCAGGCCACCGCCGCCTATCACGCCATCCTGCGCGACTATCCCCTTCACCTCAATTCGATCCGTGAGGTGCTGGATTTCACCACCATTCGCCCGGACGACGATATCTGCCGCCAGTTGCACGCTGCCTCATCCGACCTGTCGATGAAACCCTATGACCGCGCTTCGACCTGGTTCCTGCAAGGCCAGATCTACATGAATGCCGGGCGCGATGATGAGGCCTTTGCCTTCTTTGACGAAGGCAATCGTCAGATGCGCGACGTGCACAACAACCAGCGGCTGGAGTATTCCTTTAGCCGCCTGCTGCCGCAACTCGACGCCGCCTTTCAGCGCCGCCATGCGCCGGTGCAGGCCCCTGAACCCTGTCCGCTTCTGCTGATCGCGGGTCTGCCACGATCGGGCAAGACGTTGATGGAACGGCTTCTCGCCTCGCAACCGGGATTGCTGGGCGCGGGGGAAACCTCGTCCATCTACAACCTGTTTCTGGACGTAGATCGGTCGGGTGGGGCGGATGCGACCATGGCGATCCTGCGCAACTTGCCGGGGCAGCCGATCCGCGGCCATTTTGCAGGGCGCATCAAGCATGGCCCCAAAAAGCAGGCGACCCGCTGCGTGGAAACCACGCCCGGTAATCTGGAACAGCTGGGCCTGCTTGGCCCGCTACATCCGGATGTGCCCATCGTGTTCGTTCGCCGCGATCCGCGCGATCTGGCGGCATCGCTGTACTTCAAACAGTTCAACAAGGCGCATCGCTACACCTATGATCTGGCCTGCGCCGCCCGCGCCATTGCCCGCACCGAATATCTGGCCCGCCTCTGGCAGGACACGATGCCCAACCTGATGATCGAGGTCACGTATGAAGAGATGGTCGCCGATCCTGTTGGCGTCGCGTCCCGCGTTCTGGGCCATTTTGGCATACCGGTTGACGCCACCGCGTTGCGGCAGGCGGCAGGCGACGATGGCAAAGCGCTGAACCTTGCGCCGGGACGGTCACTGGATGGGGTTGGCGCGATCCGGTCTGATCTGATCGGTTTCTCGGATCGGTTTGAACGGCACTTGGCCGCCGTCGGACCGGCCTATGAACTGGAAACGCGCAGCCTTGATGCTGCGCATCGGCTTTGAAACGAAACAGCCCGCACCTGAGTGCGGGCTGTTTGTTTGTAACGTGCTGCGACGCTTATTCACCGTGACGCAGCCGTGTCTGACCTAGTCAGATCCGCGCGGTCATGCAGGCGCGTCGAACACCTCAAGTTCAGTATCCGGGAAGGTCGGTTCTTCACCGTCGCCTTCGTCATCGCCCGGGCCTTCCCCTTCGTCATCACCCGGACCGTCACCGCCATCGCCGGGAACAACGAAACCATTGTCACCTTCGGGCGACGTGCCGCCGCCACCCGGTGCTCCGGCGATAGATCCGGTCGGGCCGATCAGCAAACCACCCAGTTCGCCACAGGTGTTTTCGACATAGCTCAGAATGCGCGCGAAATCGGCGCGGTCACGGATCTGCTGCACGATCCGTTCATTCA
The DNA here is from genome assembly GCA_035192965.1 of Fuscovulum sp. Classification (NCBI taxonomy): domain Bacteria; kingdom Pseudomonadati; phylum Pseudomonadota; class Alphaproteobacteria; order Rhodobacterales; family Paracoccaceae; genus Fuscovulum; species Fuscovulum sp. The sequence continues at coordinate 384,283 of CP136571.1, forward strand.
GCGGCTCTTCACGCAGCACTGTGCACATGTCTTCGGGCAGGCGGATCGTACGAACTTCGGCGTTCGCTGTCTGCGGAAGGATGAAGAGGGTTCCCATAACGACGAAAGCGGAACCGAAACCGCTTAGCATCCACTTGCTGGGAATGTGACGCGAACGACGTGATTTCATGACCGTACTCCTGGATCGATGCACCCCAGAGAGTGGGGCGTCATTAATCTTCGTTAACGCATTTGCGCAGGAGCGGTCAAATTTCTGCCTTTTTTACGTCTTCTTCCTATCCGGTTTACGCCACACTTCACGCCCTAGGGTATTGTCCGGTAAAATGTTACACGCCCAGGTTGCATGTTGTTGACACCAGAGGAACAGTCAAAAACTTTTCCAAAACGAATCGTTTGAGATGGAACCAGATTTTGGGGTCAGACCGGGCCTGAACCCGATTTTGCATGATGAAACCGGAGTTTAGACCGAAACTTTTGCGCCTCGTGTCCTCATTAAGTCAACTTTGTGGCGCATTGAACACAATGTGGCGGCACCATGGCGGTGGTCTTGCCTGAAGACAGACCAATCCACCCGCCCGACCAAACCTTGGTCAACCGTCTGATCCGAACCAAACCCTATAGATCGAAGGCCACACCCAAGCGGCTTGCCGCCCCGGCCCCGATCTCGCGGCCAAACGCAACCAAGGATTGCACCTTGTCTCACCACTTTAAATCACCAGTTATGAAAGCAACAATCCAGATTCTGCCTGGGCTGCACGCAAAAGCCCTTCTCGGCCAGTGCAGGAAGGAAAAGTTCGCCAGATTCATCTTGACGGATCGCTGCGCTGCAGTATGTGTGAATGAACGTTCATTCTCAGAAAATACACTCCCGTGAATCAACCTGACCGCACTCCCCCGCAGGCAGAGCATCGCGCCGTCGAAATTCTCGAAGGCGTGCGCATGGCCTTTGCCGAAAAGGGATTTGACGGCGCCTCGATGCAAGACCTCGCCCGTACCTGCGGCATGAGCGTTGGAAACTTCTATCGCTACTTCCCGTCCAAAGCGGCCATCGTTGCCGCGCTGGTCACCCGTGATCTGGCCGAGGTCGAACAGGAGTTCAGCCAGATCATCAAAAGCCCTGACCCGATGGGTGCCCTGCGCGCCGCGCTGAGCCACCGGATCGAGGTTGATCAATGCGCTACCGACGGCCAGCTCTGGGCCGAAATGACGGCAGCCTCGCTGCGCAAGCCCGAGATTGCCGAAATCACCCGTCAGATGGAAACCGAAGTTACACGCTATCTGACCATCGTTTTCGCCCGTGTCCGCGGCATCGCTGCCGAAGTGGCCCGGGAACGCTATGCCCCGCATGCCAGCCTGCTTGTGATGATGATCAAGGCAAGCGCCATGCACACCGACCAAACCCCCGAAGAACGCAACCGGCTGTCGGCGCTTGTCGTGCGGACGATGAACCGCGTTCTGGATGAAATAGTCGCCGACGGTCTGAAAGGTTAGTCCATGCGTTCCGCGCTTATCCGTCCCGCCCTGCTTGCCCTTTTCCTTGCGGCCCCGCTTCACGCGCAAGAGGCCGAAACCGCCCCTGCCGCGCCCACCCTGCCCGCCATTACCGTTTCCACGGCAGAGATGCGTTTGCTGCGCGACCGGGTGATCGTGTCGGGTTTGGTGAACCCGGTGGAAGCGGTTCAGGTCGCCCCGCTGATCGAAGGTCAGCCCATCGAAACGCTTCTGGCCGATGTCGGTGACATGGTCGAAGCCGGGCAGGTTCTGGCCACCTTGTCCAAGACCACGCTGGAATTGCAGCGCAGCCAATACGTCGCCTCGCTGGCTTCGGCGCGCGCGACCATTGCGCAGGCAGAGGCGCAGCTTCTTGAGGCGCAGGCCGCCGCGGATGAGGCCGCACGCGTGAACGAACGCACCGCCGCGCTGCGCGAACAGGGCACGGCATCGCAAGCCGCCGCCGATCAGGCCAGCGCCAATGCCATCGGCAGCACCGCCCGCGTGACCGTCGCGCGCCAGTCGCTTGAGGCCGCCCGCGCGCAGGTCGAACTGGTCGAGGCGCAGTTGGCCAATTTGGACCTGCAACTGTCCCGGACCGAGGTGAAAGCCCCCGTCGCCGGTGAAATCACCCATCGCAATGCGGTTGTGGGCTCTGTCGCCTCGGCCGCTGGGCAGCCCATGTTCACCATGAACCGGGACGGTGCCTTGGAACTGTCGGCCGACGTGGCCGAGATTGATCTGATGCGCCTTGCCCCCGGACAGGGTGTCAGCATGATCGCTGTTGGCGCGCCTGAACGACTGTCCGGGTCCATCCGCCTTGTCGAACCGACCATCGACACGACCACCCGCCTTGGCCGCGCCCGTGTGACCATCGACACGCCCGCCGGGGTGCGGGCAGGCATGTTCATGGATGCCGAAATTCTGGTGGCGGAACGCGAAACCGTTGCAGTGCCTGTCACCGCCGTTGGATCGTCGCCCGCGGGCAGCACGGTGATGACGGTGGCCGATGGTCTGGTCAGCCGCACGCTGGTGAAAACCGGCATCCGTGATGGCGGGTGGGTTGAAATCGTCGAAGGCATCAGCGCGGGTGATACCGTGGTCACAAAGGCTGGTGCCTTTGTCCGCGACGGTGACCGCATCAACCCTGTCGCCGCTGCGACGAACTGAAAAGGGGCCGCGCCATGAACTTTTCCGCCTGGTCCATCCGAAACCCCGTCGCGCCGCTTCTGGCCTTTGTGCTGTTGATGGTGCTGGGTTGGCAAAGCTTCAACAGCCTGCCGATCACCCGTTTCCCGAATATCGACGTGCCCCTCGTCGCCGTCAGCGTCAGCCAATCCGGCGCCGCCCCGGCCGAGATGGAAACCCAGATCACCAAGGAAATCGAAGACGCCGTTGCCGGGATCACCGGGGTAAAGAACGTCGTGTCGTCGGTCACCGATGGCAATTCGACCACGGTTGTCGAATTCCGCATGGAAGTGCCCACCGACAAAGCAGTGCAGGATACCAAAGACGCCATCGATCAGATCCGTGGTGACCTGCCCGGTTCGATCGAAGCGCCAGTGGTCAGCCGGATCGACGTGGAAGGTCAGGCGATCATGACCTTTGCGGTCAGCGCGCCCGACATGACGATCGAGGAACTGTCCTGGTTCGTCGATGATACCGTCATCCGTGGCCTGCAAGGCCGCCCCGGCATTGGCCGGGTGGATCGTTACGGCGGGGCTGACCGCGAAATCCGCATCGAACTCGATCCCGTCAAGTTGGACAGTTACGGCATCACCGCCAGTGCGGTGAATGCGCAACTCCGCGCCACCAACGCCAATCTCGGCTCGGGCCGCTCAGAACTGGGCGCGGGCGAGCAAGCGATCCGCACGCTGGGCGATGCCAAGACGGTGGAGAACCTTGCCAACACCACCATTGCCCTGCCCTCCGGCCGTCACGTACGGCTGTCCGAGCTTGGGCAAGTGAATGACACCTACGAAGAACTGCGGTCCTTCTCGCGCCTGAACGATGAACAGGTGGTCACCTTCGCGGTGTTCCGCGCCAAGGGCGCATCCGAAGTGTCGGTCGCCGAAGTGGTGAACGCCCAACTCGACACTCTGCGCGCGGATCATCCCGAAGTGCAGATCAAGCTGGTCGACGAAACTGTCTTCTACACCTATGGCAACTATGAATCCGCCCTGCACACCCTGATCGAAGGGGCCATTCTGGCCGTTCTGGTGGTTCTGGCCTTTCTGAAAAACTGGCGCGCGACGTTGATTTCCGCCGTGGCGCTGCCCTTGTCGGCGGTGCCCACCTTCTTTGTCATGGATCTGCTGGGATTCTCGCTGAACCTTGTCAGCTTCCTCGCCATCACGCTGGCGACCGGTATTCTGGTGGATGACGCGATTGTCGAAGTTGAGAATATCGCCCGACACATACGCATGGGCAAAACCCCCTATCGCGCCGCCATCGAGGCGGCGGATGAAATCGGCCTTGCCGTGATCGCAACCTCCTTCACCATCGTCGCGGTCTTTGTGCCGGTGTCCTTCATGCCCGGCATTCCGGGGCAGTATTTCCGACAATTCGGCCTGACCGTTGCGATTGCCGTGATCTTTTCGTTGATCGTGGCGCGATTGATCACGCCGATGATGGCCGCCTATCTGATGCGCGCAAAAGACGCGCATGAGGAGCACACCGAAGATGGCCCGCTGATGAAGGGCTATCTCAAGGTGGTCAGCGCCACCACGACGGGGCATTTCCTGAAAATCCCGGCGCGGTATCTGACGCTGCTTGGAGCCATCGCTGTTCTGGCCGTATCGGTCCATTTCATGCTCAAGGTGCCCGGCAGTTTCATACCGCCGGAAGATGTAAGCCGCATCCCGATCTCGGTGGAACTTCCCCCCGGCACGACGCTGGAGGAAACGGATCGCACCACGCAGGCCATGGTGGCCGCCATCCGTGAGGTGGAATGGGTCGATAACGTCTTTGTCCTTGGCGGGTCTTCGCCCACGGGCGACCGCGACATTCGCCGTGCATCGGTAACCGTGCTGCTGACGCGACTGGATCATTCGCTACTGTTGAAGCTGTCACAGATCGTGAACAACGTTCCCGTTCTGGGCGCGATCATTCCCGATGTCGAAAACACCGGGCGAACCGTCCCGCAGAACGTGATCGAGGCGCAGATTTTTGAAAAGCTGGCCCTGATCCCCGATATCCGTGCGTTCAAGCTGAATGACCGGGGCGAACGTGACCTGTCCTTCTCGATCCTGGCCGACAATGAGGCGGATCTGAATACCGCCGTCGCCCGTCTGGAAGAGGCGCTGTCAGGCGATCCGCTTTTGGCCAACGTCGCGTCTGAGGGTGCGCTGCCGCGCCCGGAAATTCAGATCACCCCCCGCGCCAATGAAGCCGCACGTCTGGGCATCACCACATCGCAGATTGCCGAAGTCGTCCGCGTGGCGACCATCGGCGATGTCGATGCCCTGCTGGCGAAACTGTCCATCGACAACCGCCTGATCCCGGTCCGCGTGCGGCTGAACAATGCCAGCCGCGAAGACCTGAGCCGGATCAGCGCGCTGAAGCTGACCACTGCTACTGGGGCAACCGTGCCGCTGTCGGCGGTGGCCGATATCGCGATTGCCGAAGGCCCGTCGATGGTGGATCGCCTGAACCGCGAACGCCGCGCGACGATTGGCGCGAACCTTCCGGTGGGCGTGGCCCTTGGCACCGCCGCCGCCCGGTTCAACGAGGTGATCGCCAGCGTTGAACTTCCCCCCGGTGTGCGCGTGCAAGAGGCCGGCGATGCCGAAGTGCAGCAGGAGCTGATGGCCGCCTTTGGCAATGCCATGATCATGGGTCTGATGCTGGTGCTGACCGTGCTCATCCTGCTGTTCAAATCGGTGATTCAGCCGTTCACGATCCTCTTCTCCCTTCCCCTCGCCATTGGCGGGGTGGCGGCGGCGCTGATCCTGACGAACTCGGCGCTGTCCATGCCGGTGCTGATCGGCATCCTGATGCTGATGGGGATCGTGACAAAGAACGCCATCCTGCTGATCGATTTCGCCATCGAGATGCGCAATCAGGGCATGTCGCGCGCCGCTGCGGTGATCGAGGCCGGGCATAAACGCGCCCGCCCCATCGTGATGACCTCTATCGCCATGTCCGCCGGGATGTTGCCTTCGGCGCTGGGCGTGGGTGAGGGCGGATCGTTCCGCGCCCCCATGGCCACAGCGGTGATCGGCGGGATCATCGTCTCCACCGTGTTGTCGCTGGTGATCGTCCCGGCATTCTTCCTGATCATGGATGATCTGTCGCGGTTGCTGGCGCGCTTCTTCGCCACCTTCATCGGCCCGAAAGAGGCAGAGCCTGATGAACCCGCGGCAAGCGTTTTGGCCGAACGCATTGATGCGCTGGAAGCCCGGATTGACGGCAGACCGCCCCAAAGGGGCGCACCCACGCTGCACGTCGCAGAATAAGGAAAGGCCCGGTTCACCACCGGGCCTTTTCAATTCGATACGCCGTGCGCCTTTCCTAGAAGGTCAGCCCCGAAAACCGCGATGGGTTCTGTGGCACACCCGGCAACACGCAGAGCATCTCATACAGCAGGTTCGCCCCGATCAACGCGGTATTGCCAGACGGATCATAGGGCGGCGACACCTCAACCAGATCGCCCCCCACGATGTTCAACCCCGCGCAGCCCCGGATGATCTCCAGCGCCTGCCAAGTGGACAACCCGCCCGGCTCTACCGTGCCTGTCCCCGGCGCAAAGGCGGGATCCAGACTGTCGATGTCATAGCTGATATAGACCGGCGCATCGCCGACCGTTGCGCGCACGATTTCCATCAGCCGCACCAGCGACTTGCCCCAGCATTCCTCGGCCTGCACGACCGTCCAGCCCTGCCCCCGCGCCCAATCGAAATCATCCGCCGCATAGCCCGTGCCGCGCAGGCCGATTTGGAACACCTTGTCATTGATCAGACATTCGTCTTCCCATGCGCGGCGGAACGGGCAGCCATGCGCGACGGTTTCACCGAACATGTGTTCGTTAATATCTGCATGGGCATCGATATGGATCAGCGCGACAGGACCGTGCCTTTCCTTCATCGCCCGCAGGATCGGCCATGTCAGCGTATGGTCCCCCCCCAGCGTGAGCGGGATCGCCCCGGTCGCCAGAACACCGCGATAGTAATCGGTGATGATGCCCACGGTCTTTTTCAGATCAAAGGTGTTGATCGGCACGTCCCCGATATCGGCCACCTGAAGGTGATCGAACGGCGCCGCCCCCGTCGCCATGTTATAGGGGCGCAGCATCCGGGATTCGTCGCGTATCTGGCGCGGCCCCAGCCGCGTGCCGGACCGGTTCGATGTGCCGTGATCCATCGGGATGCCGATGAAGGCCACATCCAGCCCCTCAGCACTGGTCGCCGCAGGCAGGCGCATCATCGTGGCGGGTCCGCCGAACCGCGCCATCGTGTTCCCGCCCAGCGGTTGGTTGAACCCTGTCATCTGCCTTTTCCTTCCAGCCAATCCCGGATGATCGTCTTATGCCTTTCCCCCGAATAGCTGGGGAAATGCCCGCCATGCACAACGCGCACCGGCAGGGCCAGCAACCGTTCCATCGACCTGATGTATTGCGCCTGTTCCAGCGCGCTTGTCCCTTCGATCAACTCGCCATCATAGACGATGTCGCCCGAAAACAGGATCCCGCTCGCCGCTTCCCACAGGGCAATCCCGCCGGGGGAATGGCCGGGTGTGTGAATCACCTCGAACCGCCGATCCCCCAGATCGACCGTATCCCCATCCCACAGCAAACGCGTTGCGGGCGCGGCCTCCACCGCATAGGTTTCTGACAGGTAGGGTTCTGGCGGCAGCGCGGTGAAGATCTCATCCGTCACATACTTGTCGGCAAAGGTGTTTTCCCGCGTGGGCGCGCGCAGCAGATGCGCCTCCGCCCCATGGCAGGACCGGCATGGGAATTCATGATGACACCCGACATGGTCGAAATGCGTATGGCTCGCCACCGCCTCCAGTGGCCGTTCCGTCACCATCGGCACCCAATTGCGCAGACTGACAACGCCCATCCCGCTATCCACCAGCATGTCGTGGTCGCGCCCCCGCACGTGCCAGACGTTGCAACGATAGAATTCGCGCACATGCGGCTCGTCGATCCAAGTGACACCGTCCCCCATATCGCGCACGCGCCACCAATCGCCCGGCCCCATCCGTTCCATCACGCCTCCAGCACCACGAAATCCTGCGCGCCCAGATCCATCACGGCCCCGATCTCTGGCGCGGCCCCTTGCGCAAGATGCACCACCAGCCGCAGGTCTGGCGCAGCCAAGGGCGACACATGGGCGCGCAGATAGGTGCCAAAGAACGTCGTCTCCTCCACCCGGCAGGGGCCAAGGCGCAAAGTTCCGCCTTCGGAAATCGCCTCGGGCCGGATGCACAGCACCCCATCCGGCACCGCCAAAGGCCCCAACGCAGATTGCCCACCCGTCACGGAAATCTTGTTCACCTCGCCCATGAAACCAGCCGAAAACAGGCTCTTGGGTCGCAGATACACGTCACGCGGCGGGCCGATATCGGCAATCTTGCCGCCATTCATCACCACGATCCGGTCAGCAATCGCCATCGCCTCTTCCTGATCATGGGTCACATGAACAAAGGTCGTTCCCACCCGCCGCTGAATGGCCTTCAGTTCATCCTGCATCGCGCGGCGCAGCTTCAAATCCAGCGCCCCCAGCGGTTCATCCAGCAAGAGCACATCTGGTTCCACCGCCAGCGCACGCGCCAGTGCCACCCGCTGCCGCTGCCCACCGCTCAACTCATGCGGTCGCCGCGCCCCGCGCCCCTCAAGGCCCACCAGTGCAAGCATCTCGGCGGCCTTGGCATCGCGCGCCGCGCGCGACACCCCCCGCATTCGCAGCCCGAACCCCACATTCTCGGCCAGCGTCATATGCGGGAACAGCGCGTAGTCCTGAAACACAGTCGTCGTGGGCCGATCCTTCGCCGCCACCCCCGCCATATCCCGCCCGCCGATCAGCACGGCCCCTGCCGTCGGTTCGGCAAACCCGCCGATGATGTTCAACAGCGTGGTCTTGCCGCATCCCGAAGGCCCCAGCAGCACGACGAACTCGCCCGCCGCGATTTCCAGATCTACGGCATCCAGCGCCAGCGCGCTGCCATACCGCTGGCTCACCGCGCGGATGGATACACCGGCTGTCATGTCTTCACCCTCCGAAACACGAACACCTCCAGCACCACGACCAGCGTGACGGAAACCAGAAACACCAGCGACCCGACCGCATTCGTCGCAGGCGAAATCCCCGACCGCAGCATCGACCAGATCTCCACCGGCAGCGTCACATCGAACCGCGTCAGCAGGAACGCGATGATGAATTCATCCCAACTGAACGTGACCGACAGGAAGAACGCTGCCGCCAAAGGCGCCGCCAGCATCGGCGCCGATACCAGCAGCAGCACCTTCCATTCCGGCGCGCCCAGATCGCGCGCCGCGCGTTCGGCGTTCTTCTGATGGTCGCCCATTGCCGCATAGGTGATGGCAAAGCACAGCGGCAGGTTGATCACCACATGGCCGATGCCCGCCGTCCACAGCGACAACCGCACCCCTGTCTGGTTGAACAGCGTCAGCAGGCCCAGCGCGATGATCAGGTAACTCACCGTCATCGGCGCGATCAGCACCCCGCGCATCAGCACCGATCCCGGCAGCCGCACCCGCGCCAGTGCATGCGCCGCCAGAAACCCCAGCACCAGCGCCACCAGCGAAGACACCGCCGCCACCAGCGCCGAATTGATCAGCGCGGCCATCAGGTCGCGATCGCCCAGCACCTTTGCATACCACTCCAGCGTCACACCCTGAAACGGCGGCACGGGCAGACGGCCATCCTGAAAGGAAAACGCCACCAGCACTGCAACGGGCAGGAACACAAAGGCATAGGCAATCGCCAGATAGGCCCAGGACAGCGCGCGCATCGCTACACCCGATCCAGCCGCAGCCAGCGGCTACTGGCGAAATAGGCCAGCGTCACCACCGCCATCAGCACCACCGAAAGGGCCGAGGCCAGCGGGAAATTCCCGCTTCGCCCCATTTGCAGCATGATCAGCTGCGGCAGCGTCAGTTCCGCATTCCCACCCAGAATCTGCGGCGTGATGTAATCCCCGATGCACAGAACAAAGGTCAGAAACGCCCCCGTCACGACGCCTGGCAGCGTCAATGGCAGGATCACATGCCGGAATGTTGCCCAACGCCCGGCCCCAAGGTCCGCCGCCGCCCGCGCATAGTTGGGCGAAAGCTGGATCAGGTTGGCGTAAATCGTCAGCGTCAGCAGCATCACAAAGAAATGGACGAACCCGATCACCGTAGCCGTCCGCGTGGCCGCAATCTCCAACGGTTCGGCAATCAGCCCCAGCCCCAACAGGGCCTTGTTGACCACCCCGTTCTGCCCCAGCACCAGCAGCCACGCATAGGACCGCACCACATAAGATGTCCAGAACGGCAGAACCGCCATCAGCAGCGCCAGCCGCTGCCACCGCGCCGGCACCCGAAAGGCAATGATCGCGGCCAAGGGATAGGCCAGCAGGACGGAAACCACCGTCACCACCAGCGTGATCTCAAGGCTGTTCAGCAGCGCCTTGAACATCGTCCAATCGGTGAAGATGCGGATGTAATTTCCTGGGTCAAACCCCGCCACCACCTCGCGCCCTTCCATCCGCGCAAAGGACAGCGCCAGCATGGCAAGGAACGGCAGCACAAAGAACGCAACCGTCCAAAGCAGGGCAGGGGCCGCAAGGCCCCAACCCATCCGTCTTTCCGTCGCGGCCAGTGTCACAGGAGTGTCACGGGGTCACTGGTTCAGCATTTCGGTCCACATGTCCTGCATCGCCGTATCCAGCGTTGCATCCGGGATCGGGTACAACTGCGCCCGCTTCAGGAAATCGGGCTGTTCCTTCCAGCGCAGCACGTCCCGCTGTTCCATGCTCAGCGCGTCGCCGGTTTTTGCATTGGCCGGCATCCCCCAATAGCAGGACGAGGTTGCCAGCTTGGCCTGCCCCTCGGGCGAGACGATGTATTTCACGAATTCCAGCGCCAGATCCGGCTGGGTGGATCCTGCCACCACACCGATCGACTGCGCCCAGCGCAACCCGCCCTGCTTGGGGATGGTCCAGTCCAGGTTCGGGTTGTCGGCGGCCAGCACGGCGGTCAGCCATTCGCCGCCACCCACCACGATATCCACCTCGCCCGTCGCCAGCGCCGTTTGCGCCGACACAACATCCGACACCTGCTTTGATGCTGCCCGCAGTTTCATCAGCGGGTCTTTCAGGCTGGGCAGGTTTTCCGCTGTGATATCGGCGGTGTTGATCCCCTGACCAAGCGCCACAAGGCCCAGAACCGGCAGGTAATAATCATAGATCGCGATCCGGCCATCATATTTGCCCGATGTCAGGGCGGCCATATCCTCCATATCCGCGGGATCGACCTTGGTCTTGTCGAAGGAAATGGTGTTGTAGCCAAACTTTTCCGTCACGGCATAGGTCTTGCCATCCACGGTGTTGTTCTCGGCCATCACCAGTTCGGGAAAGAAATTCTGTGTGGGCAGTTCTGCCGCCGGCAGCTCCGCCAGATAGCCAGCCTCGACCGCGCGCCCCACATCAACCGCGTCGATCACCAGCACGTCCCAATCGCCGGGCTGCGATTGATCCAGGATCGCCAGCCCCGCCGCCGTACCTTCATACTCCTTCAGGTTGACGGTCACGCCGAACTTTTCCTCGAACGGCTCGATCAGGGCGGGATCGGTGTGGTCGCACCACACCAGCGCGTTCAGTTCCTGCGCAAAGGACGGGCTCGCCACCGACAAAAGCGCAAGGGCGGTCAGCGGAAGGGTTACTTTCTGGGCCATTCTTCTCTCCATGTCGGGGTTCTGTCGGCGCTTCTGTCCGGCGCGGTCACGAAAATAATTGAGTTCGTTCATTTTTGAAGTCAATGTCAAAAAACGGGCAACTTGCGAACGGCACCGATGGCTGGACTGCGCGAAAAACAAAAGGCCGACCGAACCCGCCGCATCCTTGAGGCGGCCTCGCGGCTGTTTCGCGAACAGGGTTACGGCGCCATCCGGATCGAAGACATTGCCCATGCGGCCGAAGTTTCTGTTGGCACACTCTACAACTATTTCACCAACAAAGGTGACCTTCTCCTCGCCATCGTGTCGATGGAGGTGGAAGAGGTGCTGGAATCCGGCAAATCCATCGTCGCCAACCCACCGGCCGACATTGCCCGCGCGCTGGGCGATCTGCTGGGCATCTATTTCGACCATTCGCTCTATTACCTGTCCAAGGAAATGTGGCGCACCGCCATGGCCATTTCCATCGAGGCACCGGGAACCCCCTTTTCGGCCCGATATACCGAACTCGACAGCCTGCTCGCGGCACAGGTCTGCGATCTGATCGGCGAACTGCAACGCAAGGGTTATGCCCGCACGGATATCGACGCAGATGCCGTCGGCCAGTTGCTGTTTAACAACCTCAATCAGATGTTCACCGAATTCGTGAAGGCCGAGGATATGACCCTCACAGACCTGCACGCGATCACCGCCCGCCAGAACGCCCCCATCGCCGAATTTCTGGCCCGCCGCTGATCCTTTCATCTTGGCCCAAATACCCAACGGCAACAGCGTCACCCCCATCCCGGTCGCCTGAAGGCGCCCTCCTCTCTCCCGCCCCTGCGGGCGAGGGGCCAGGGGAGGGGGCATTCAGATATCCTTCACCAGGCGCAGCGCATCATAGATCGCTGCATGGGTGTTGCGCGCCTCGACCGCATCCCCGATGCGGAACAGTTGAAACCCGGCAGGGCCACCGTTCATCGCCTGCGGCCGCCCTTCGATCAGCGCGTCATAATCCACCGCGCCAAGGTTTTCCGACAGCGGCTTCAGATCGAAATAGATCTGCGCCAGCGGCTGCGTGCCATGGTTCACGACGATCTGGTCAAACTGCCGTTCCTGCCGCAGATCACGGCTGTAATCCGACCCGATCACCGCCTTCAGCCGGTTTCCGTCCCGCTCTACCGCAAGCAGGCGATAGGCCACGGTAAAGGTCACCGCCTTGTCCTGCATCGCCCGCATATAGGGGACAAGGTTCATCCCCATTACCTCGGGTGCAAAGATACGGTCCGGGGTCATCACCTCGACCGCCGCCCCCGCCTCGGCCAGCATCTGCGCGGCCTGCATCGCCGCATGGTCGCCCGCGTCATCATAAAGCAGCACCTGCGCCCCTGGCTTTACATCGCCCGAAAGGATATCCCATGCGCTGACCACCAGATCATTGCCTGCTGCCAGCACATCCGTCTCCGGCAGCCCGCCCGTCGCCACGATCACCAAATCAGGGCGTTCGGCCAGCACATCCGCCGCCTCGGCCCAGGTATTGAACCGGAATTCGACATCCCGCGCCGCACATTTTGCCATGCGCCAGTCGATGATCCCGATCATCTCGGCTCGTCGTTTGCTTTGGGCCGTCAGGCGCACTTGCCCGCCGGGCTGATCCGCGGCCTCGAACACCACAACATGGTGCCCCCGCTCTGCCGCCACCCGCGCGGCCTCCAGCCCCGCAGGGCCAGCCCCCACGACCACCACTTTCTTTTGCACCACCGCGGGCGTCACCACATGCGGCATCGTCTCTTCGCGCCCCGTCGCCGGGTTGTGGATGCACAGCGCCATGCCGCCCTGATAGATCCGGTCAAGGCAATAGGTTGCCCCAACACAGGGGCGGATATCTTCTTCCCGTCCTTCGACGATCTTTCGCACGATATGCGGGTCCGCCATATGCGCCCGCGTCATGCCGACCATATCCAGCTGCCCCGTCGCCACCGCATGACGCGCGGTCGCCACGTCTGGAATGCGCGCCGCGTGAAAGGTGGGTATCCCCACCTCGGCCCGCACGCGGCCTGCAAAATCAAGATGCGGCGCGGATCGCATCCCCTGAATCGGGATCACATCGGTCAGGGCGGCATCGGTATGGATGCGCCCCTTAATGATGTTCAGGAAATCCACCAGCCCCGAATCCCGGAACCGCCGCGCCATCTCGATCCCCTCCTCCGGGGGGATGCCGCCCGCCTCATCTTCATCCGCCACATAGCGCACGCCCAGCAGGAAATCCGGCCCCACCCTATCGCGGCAGGCCGCCAGCACCTCCATCGCAAAGCGCAAGCGGTTGTCCAGCGATCCGGAATATGGCCCATCCGCCGCCGCTGTCAGCGGGCTTATGAACTGATCCATCAGGTGGCCGTAGCATTCAAACTCTACCCCATCCAGACCGGCCGCCTTCATCCGCTCTGCCGCATCGGCATAATCGCGGATGATCCGCGCGATATCCCAATCCTCGATGATCTTGGGGAATGCCCGATGCGCCGGTTCCCGGGATTTTCCGGGCGCCACCACCGGCAGCCAATCGCCCTTGTCCCACCGCGTGCGGCGGCCAAGATGGCTGATCTGGATCATCACCGCCGCCCCGGCCTCATGGCAATCATCCGCCAGCCGCCGCATCCACGGCACCACCTCATCCTTCCAGACCAGCACATTGCCGAATGCGGGCGGGCTGTCGCGGCTGACGCTGGCCGACCCCGCCGTCATCACCATCGCCACCCCGGCCTTGGCCCGTTCAAGATGATACAGACGATACCGATCCTTCGGCATCCCGTCCTCGGTATAGGCGGGTTCATGGCTTGTCGTCATGATCCGGTTGCGCAGGGTCAGATGCTTCAGCCGGTAAGGCTGCAACAACGGATCGTTCGACATGGGTATGGCCTCCGGCTTTGCGCTGCTCAAACTTTCCGAGAAATGTTCAC